>BQIZ01000074.1 GCA_021604365.1 Nitrospirales bacterium | reverse complement strand
CTTTCATCGTGCCCACTCTATCAAGGCGGCAGAAATTTTGGAACACGAAATTCTGTTCTCCGATGGGGGAGGCCTGAAGGCAGGTGTTTTATGGATATCGTGTTTTCACTACCGAATAGATCTTGACCCTCATCCCGACCGTTCGTTCCTCTTCGTGGGGCTGTTGAAGAAAGCCGCCAGCGTCGTTCTCGCCATTTTTCCGTGCTCACGTACCGGAAGTACGCTCTGCGCGCAAAAATGACTTCGACCTTGCTGGACGAACCCTTCGAAAGGCTCAGGGCATGCTTTTTTGAACCGCCTCGAGGCCTCTGATATGCCACGTGCCTGTGGGACAATAGGCCTTTGGAAATTATTATTATTCAACACTCCCTTCGTACCAAACCCCTGAAAGGGCGAGGGAGTTCTTATTCATAATCAGTTGAAAGTTGAAAAACTACAAATAGGATGATTGGGAGGAATTTAGTGAGAGGTATTCTTCGGCCAATGTTTGGCTTCTGGATAAAACTGCAACAAGATGTGTTGGGCCATGGAGGTCAGAATTGGAACCAGAAAGTTTTCCGCTTCATCCGGGCTATTAGGACTTGGTGGGACTTTCGCCAGAATCCAGGCTTGATGTAAATCCTTTTTTTTCTGTTCAATCATCTCATCGGTGGTTTGACGCCAAAATAGTGGAAATTCTCGAGGATCGGTATAGTCACCCCTTCCCCTCCCGCAATGGGTCACCGCTAAATAGCGTAGCAGCGCATCCCGTGTTTGCCGGTCGAGAAATGCGGGAACCCAGGATATTCGATTGGAATCTTCGGTTTCCTGACTTTTGGCATAGGTCCGTTCGGCTAATGCTCCAAGGATGGCTCCACCAATGGTAAAGGCGCCATGAGAGAGTCCTCCTGTGGCTAAGTCCGAAGCCAATCCGGCTGCTGCTCCACTGGCGAGTGCTCCCCAGAAGGTTTCTTCTTCCCATGGTTTTCTTTCACCCGGCACGGTCACATCTTCAATCCTGGATTTGAGTGCGTGGGGGACATCGCCGGTTAACCCATGTAACTCGATAAGGTCTGCCGTGAGGGCTGAGGTCCGTTGCGCTAGGCGTTGGTCCAGGGACTGAATCGCATTTTTGATTTGCGGCCTTTTTGAGAGCCCCGTCGGCTCTTGGGGAAGGCGTTCTCCATCCAAGGCGGTCTCGATCAAGAGTTGAGCGAGATGGGTCATGGATGCATCAAAGATCTGCCGGTGGGTGGCATACCAGGCCTTTCCCAATTTTTCCATCGTGGGGTGTTTTTCCGGGGGCAGGGCCTGAGTGACGTGATCCCATAACACGCCTTCCTGAACCCAGCAACGCGTAAAGGCGTCCAGGCTCATCACGTCTTTAATGACCTGTTGCTTGACCCAGTGTTGCCTCCATCGGGATTCCAATTGTCGTTGTTGTTGTGGATCGATCAGGCCGGTTTGATTCACTACCACAATGACGGGTTTGTCGAGCCATGTGAGGAGATCGAGTTCAGGCTGAAGATAGCCCGCCATGGACGGGTCTTCTGCAGCATTGACGAGGTATAACACGACGTCAGCTTCATCCCTGACGTTTCGGATCGCTTGCTGACTACACCAAAACGGTTTGTCTGCTAAACGGTCCCAGACTTGAGACACCACCCACCCAATCGGGTTGGTGAGTCCTTGAAGTCGGCCCAATAGCTTGTGGCTATTTCCAAAGCCTGGGGTATCCCACAGGTTGAGTCTGGAGCCGTCTGAAGTCTCCAGCAACACAAAGTGTTCATTTTGAAGGGTGACATGGGCCTGATCGAGCACCTGCCCGATGTCGCGACGCAAAAGAGTTCGGGCCAAGGTGGTCTTCCCGATGTTAGTGTGGGAAATGAGTGAAAGGGTGATGGAGGAAAGCGCCGTCATGTCCTCTCACCTTTTCCAGGCCAGAGAGCAGCTTGTGCATTCTCAAGTAGCTGGTCGCGGGTTGTGTCTTTGGCATTAAAATCCACGATTTGCAGGAGGTAGTCGTTGGCGAGTCGTTGCCAGGTTTGTAGCCGTCCTGTCATTTGTGTCTGGTCGGCCAAGTGCCGGTAGGGTTCCTGGTCCAGAACCAGGAGTAAGTGATGTTGTCCGTTACAGGATTCGATAGAAGTTTGAAGCATATGAAATAGTTCACCGTGCACCTCCGCTTCCGGGGTTTGCGCCAGATTACAGACAAGAACCATCGTTTGAGGAGAGGAGGTTTCCCGCAACCAGGGAACGCTTGTCTGCCCGTAAGGAAGGGGGGCTCTCCAATGCAAGGTCGCCTGATTGCCAATGAGATCCAGGAGACATTGTCCCAAGAAATCCAAAGCGGCCGGAGAGGGCTGATAACTATACGGCAGAATGTCAATTTGGATGCCTTGTCCGCGTTCAGTACTCAGCAGCTGCAGATAATACGGCTCATCGAGATTGAGCGTGAAGGATTGCGCGGCATTGTGTGCAAAGCGTGCAGATAGCCAGGCCAGGATGACCCGGGGAATGACGATTCCCACAAAGGCCGTCAGTGCCCACATATGAATCCACGGAGCAGCAGACCCATGGCCGGGAGCTTGAAGATGGGCAAGGTCTTCGACTGATGGAAAGGGAAAACCCAGAAGCCAGGCTGCAGGTCCCAGGAGTCCCTGTAAGACCGTATGTACCTGTGCCGCTGATAAGAAGGTGCTTTCCCAGGTGGCTTGATAATCCAGAACTAGTCCACGGACGTACATACTGAGGATGATGCCTAGGGCCAGACTGGCTGATCCAATATGCAGCAGATGACGAACGCGACTGGTAACGATGGGATGACAGTGTCTCCACCATAGGTTCATAAATCGTTCGGTAGACTGAAGGATCCACTCTCTGTCGGCACGTCCAAGTAAAGCAATTTTTGGCCATGGTCCTTTCCCCAACCATTCCCTTGCGGTGCCCAATCCTTTGGACAGGTGACGGAGAAGTGGCCCGGTTAGCTCTTTTCCCAGAAGCAGCGACAGAATGGTACTCGCATAGGTACCAATGTTCCACAAGAGCAGAATCGAGAGTGGAAAATTTAAGAGATTGACTTGTTGAGAGGTTCCGAGGCCATTGATGAGAAGGCCGGCAGCAAAGGCCGGTATCGCCACGATCGTGAACGGAATTGTGGCCTGAGCACCTCGAAACGATTCCGTGATTATGGGGTAAGAAGTGGAGAGAAATTTCCAGAGGGATTCCGCCCGATTGGTGAGAAATTGGATAGAGCTTTCAATGGATGAGGTTGGTTCGTGGGATGAGCGTGTTTTTGCTTGTTGGGTGGCTCGCTGTCTGGTGGAGTGTGAGATGTAACGTGCTTGTGGGTCTGATTGTTCCAGCGCCTGGATTAACAGAATCTTTGATATGGCTCTCGAATTCATGACTGTAGCTATTTTGAAATCTGAATCGGTGACATTCTTAGAACGTGGTGACTAGGCAAGGAGCCCGTCAGGAATTGACCTATGGCCATGACTGATTTGACTGTTGTGTGCGTGTAGGCGATGACGTTTTCTGTTGAGTGATACATGGCTAATTGCATGGTGTTTGGTCAAGCCAAAGAAGACAGGAGTCACAGGGCATGCTTGTGTTGTATGAGTCAGGAATGGAGAGAAACTGAACCGGCATGGTTTGACTCAGAAGGAGAAGCGTCCGGTTGAGTCTCATGAGATTTATTGCTGACGGATTGGGCAGCGGAGGCTTCAGAATCCAATAGGATGCTGATCCAACGGGTCGAGGGGCTGCTTTCCAAGGCAATTTTCACCACCATGGTCATGGGAACAGAAAGCAACATTCCTACCGGCCCCCACACCCACCCCCAAAAGACTAAGGACAAAAACACAACCAGAGTGGAAAGGTTAAGCTTCCTCCCCATAAGTTTTGGTTCCACCACATTACCGAAGATCAAGTTGACCGCTACATACCCCGTGGCTACCAGCAACATGTGTCCAATGCCGAATTGAATATATCCCAAGAGCATAGGGGGGACGGCGGCAATGATAGACCCGAGGTTCGGAATGAAATTCAGCAAAAAAGCCAGAAGCCCCCAAATAACGGGAAAATCAATCCCCAAGGCCCATACCCACAACGCGACAATCACACCAGTTCCAAGGCTGACAACGGTTTTAATAGCTAAATAATTGTTAACGGCCTCCGTAATTTTATTGACCTGTGAAAAGGTGCCTTTCGGATCACCAAACGCGGTCGTCACTTTTTTTTGAAAACTCGACGCCTCAAACAAGATAAAAATAACGGTCAGGAGAATTAGGAAAGAATTGGTGAGCATATTTCCCAACCCGGATAACATTTTGGCCACGAGACTCATTGACGCACCAGGATCAATGGATTTCAATAACATGCCTTTATCAAGTTCGAATCCAAACCCTTGGATCCATTGGATCATGGGCTCGACTTCCTGGGTCAGACGAGTTTGGTATCGCGGGATGGCTTCAGAGAAGTCATCGAGAGAGGTTCCGATAATCAGGATAAATACCAATCCGATACTGAGAACTCCCAGGCCAACACCGAACACCGCCAATGGTGTCGGAATTCCTTTTTGTCGAAGCCAAAAGACTGGCCTGGTACTAATTATGGCAAGGAATACCGAGACAATAAGAGGGACCAGGATGGGCTCTGCAGCTCGCATCCCGGCCACAACGATGACAAATGCTGCGGCGGTCAACAGGAATCGGCCAGTTGCGGGATGGGTGGAGGTCGATGGTTGGGTATTCTGCTGGTTGGGCATGTTGAAAAATTTTATCCCGAAGAAACCTTCCCTTCTTTGGGTATGATACCCGTTTTTTCCTCTCCTGTCTTCGAGAGAAGAGTTGTTGGTGCTATGAAAAGGAGTCAGCGGGAAATAGGAAATTCGAGAGGCTCTCTACTCTTGAGTTATTGCTGGGGCGGTGACCAAGGTGAGGGGCTAGAGGACTATTCCTGAATGGCCTTCCTTCGTTGTTGGAGATACGCATTCCGGACGGCTCCATACAAATCGAGCGTGCCGTCCTCAACGCCTTGAAATTTTTCAAGTGTGATTGCGCGGAGATTCACGGTTTCGCCGGCGACCATTCCAAGCCGTGAAAAGGCGACGGTCGGATCGTGTTGGACCAACCTGGGGGCGTCAGCGATTTCAATAAAGGGAAGGACCAGCCAATTAAATGGGTCAAGGAAGGAATCGCCGATATATCCAATCCCATCTCGTAATGTGAAGGGTCCCAGGAATGGAATCATGAGGAAGGGACCCGGCCCCATGCCATAGGATCCCAAGGTTTGCCCCAGGTCCTCTTGGGGGGTTTCCAACTCAAACATGATTTTAGCAGGGTCAAACAACCCTCCCACCCCAAGGGTGGAATTGATGAGGAACCGGCTCAGCTCAATGCCGGCTCCCTGGAATTTCGCCTGGAAAAGGTTGTTGAAAAGTCTCGGCACAAATCGAATATTTTGAAACACGTTGGAGAAGCTTTGCTGAACGTCGGGTGGGATAAAGAAATTATAAACCTTGGCCGCCGGCTTCACCACATATTTGTCCAGCCGGTAATTAAATTCGAAGACGGCAGAATTGACTGGTTCCAAGGGGTCATAGTCCTTGACTTGGGCATGATCGGATTCATCAAAGGGATCAAAAAATTCAGTTTCTTTCTCTTGTTCATCAGAGTTGAGTCCGTCCTCAAATTCAGCCATCTGAATGGCAGGCTCTGATTCCAGCCCTCCCTGGGTCTTGGTGGGTTTGTCATTTCCCGCACATCCACCAAGTCCTACGACGAGGCATAGTATCACCCAGATGGACAATCGCATCGTTTCTCCTCTCATGCCAAGGGCTTTTCTTTTAAGAAGTAGGTGGAGCCAGTCCACTTTATCCAGTGAGTAGAACTCAAAAATGAATCAGTAATGGGCAATAACTTCAATTATTTCAAAGATAAGCCGGGCGAACTGTAACAAAATCCCGTACCCAAGCCAAGAATCTCTTTCTTCGTTCCCACTTCTCTGAAGACCTGTGACTGGTGACAGGATCCAGGCCTTTCTCGTCTGTTTTGGTAAAGACATGGAAAAGACGGCTGAAAGTATTGTCAGCTTCCTTGACAAAACATTACAGGGGAAACCTTGAAAAACTTAGATACTGACCATTCTTTGTCATGATTTCTCAGAGGTCGTAAACCGCCTCGACGTTTTTAATGAGGCCTTTTTCCTTAGAGGGGAGATGTTCCTCAGCATTGGAGAGGAGTCAGCATTAACAATAATCAATGTGCACCATGTGAGAAAACTTTTTCAGTGGCACTCCCTTTGCTGATTCGTAGCAAGTGACCAATGCCCCTTAACCAGAAGGTCAGAAGACCTGAGAACGTTCAATAGAAGGGAGACGAGCTATGAGCCCATCGGTATCGGAACAGAAGCCTTCCTGGAATGGTTCCATTAAACGGGTGAAAAAGCAGGACCGTCATCCTGTCTTGTCCGGCGGTGGCTCCCCTGATGTGGACAGGTCGTCAGGAATAAGTGACAAGCAACTTCCCCTATACCTAAGAGAAATAGGGCAAGTGTCATTACTAGACCGTGATGGTGAAGTTCGTTTGTGTAAGAAAATTGAGGAAGCCCGGCGAAGTATGCTCGATATTCTTTACTCCCTTCCTATCACGTTGAGTTATCTTCAAGAGCAACGCATGCGGTTGATGAATGGCGAAATCGTGGCTAAACACATTGTTCAAAAGGAGAAAGAGGAGTATGTAGAGGCCGAAACGGAGGAAGAATCTGACATTCCAGACATCCAAGCCGAGCAGCTAGAAGATGAAGAATTTCGTCAACGGGTCATTCAGCAACTGAGTCATCTTTGTCACTGCGTTGAATTCATGATGGCGAAGGACAATGACTCCACAGCCAAGCACGGGGCTTCGACCACTGTGCAAGCAAGAAAAAAATTATGGCAAAGTCTTGAAGGAGTAAATTGGCATCCTGCGTTTACGAAGCAGGTGGAAAGCCGCATACGCGCAACCGAACGTCAAGTTGTAGAGGTGTTGAAACGGTTAGGAATATCCTCCCAAGATATTTTTAATAGTGGCGAGCGAACACAGGAGGTGAGCCGAGAATCTTTTTCTGCCAGAAACACTGTTATTAAGGCAACCTCAAGTTCCCATCGCTTGGCTCTGGAAGCAGGGGAACACCTCGTATATTTGGAGCAAGAAGTTTTGCGCATGTGCTTTCCCGAGTTTCTCGCACGGGTTCGGCAATTGGACCAAGCCAAGATTCGTCTGCATTTAGCCAAGGAGGCGATGTTGGAGGCAAATTTACGTCTGGTGGTTAGTGTGGCCAAACGATATGTGAATAGAGGCCTCGATTTGCTGGACCTTATACAGGAAGGCAATATTGGCTTGATGCGTGCGGTAGATCGTTTTGAGTATCAACGAGGCTATAAGTTCAGCACCTATGCGACATGGTGGATTCGACAGGCGGTAACCCGGGCATTGGCCGATCAATCAAGGACCGTACGGATTCCGGTGCACGTGTGTGATGTGCTGACTCGAGTGCGACGAACGCTGGAACGTTTAGCGGTACAATTGGGGCGTGAGCCGAAATTAGAGGAGCTCAGCGGCGCTGTGGATATACCTCTGGATAAACTGTCCACGATGTTGGAAGCGACAAGAGGGACTCTGTCGCTGGAGACTCCTATGGGCGATGAAGACGGGTCGCCTCTTTCTGATCTCTTGCAAGACCATGCCGCAGTTTCTCCATGTTATTCTGCTGAACGGGTGGATCTACAGGAAAAAGTGACTAACTTATTAGGGACTTTAACCCCTCGGGAGGCACATATTATTCGGCGACGCTTTGGAATTGGAGAGCTTGAGGATGCCACTCTTGAAGAGATCGGCATTGAATTCTCTGTGACCCGAGAGCGGATTCGACAAATTGAAGAACGGGCGTTAGCCAAATTGCGTGAACCTCAACGAAATGTGGTCTTGCGTAATTTTTTTCAACCATCCGGTCCAGCCCTAGGATAGCCCGATCACATTTTGTGAACGTGCTATGTCGAACCAGAAAGGTGGTTGATTTCAGAATGGAACAATCTAGGAAAGGCCATTAAGGAAAAAGCGAATCACCGAGAGGTGGGAAAGATTCAGTCGTTGAAGATTCGTAATGACCCAGACTGCTTTTGAAATTAGCACCCGTTGTCTGGGCATTGAGGAAGGTGGTTCCATTAAGATTGGCCTGCTGGAAATCGCTCCCATACAGGTCAGTGTCTTGAAAATCTGCCCAAGCGCAGTCCGAGCAAAAAAAGTTTCCATCCCGAATTTGAGCACGGACGAATGTGGCGCCGCGAAGTGTCGCATGCTGAAACTCGGTTCCCTGAAGGTTCGCATGCTGGAAATCCGCCCATATAAGATCCGCTTGTGAAAAATCCGCCCAGGCTAACTGAGCATCCCTGAAGCGGACACTTCGCAGATTCGCGCCTTGAAAATTTGCGCCGCGCAGGTTCGCCCCCTCAAAATTTGCCCCAGGGAGGTAGGCTTCTTGAAAATTGGCATTCCGAAGATCCTGGTGGCGGAAGTCGGCCTCGCGAAGGTCAATCTGAAAAAAATCTTGGGAACTTGGTGGAGTTGTGTGGGTAGACTGTTCGTGTTCAGAATGTTTGTCTTTTTTGATTCCAGCCTGCTGGGAGCGTCTCCAATTCTGATGGGTGTGGAGAAGAAGAGCTCGGTCATCTTCAAGTTCGTTGAGAGGAGGTTGCAAGGGACGGTCTTCAATTGATGCCATAAAGAGATGCCTTGAAAAGACAACAGAAAATGAAAAATCAATTGACAGGGATTAATAGGATGTAGGTCACAATGAAACCTTAGCGAAATTGACAACAAGGGTCCAGTCCAAAAAGCGTGACTGGAGAGATCATGAAAACATCATTATGGTATACAAAGACTCCTGCGCTTTGGGCATGAAAAATGATCGAAGGATGTTCCAAAATGTTTTATTGGCGGATATGACAAAATTAAGCATGTGGTGATGTGAGATGGAGTTGACCATATCTGTTTTATGGGCGGTGGTGGCACTATTGGGCTATCAGCTGTGGGTACTGTGGAAAGCGCATGGGTCAATTCTGCAGATTCTGAAGGAACTTCCTGATCGTATTCGGTCTGGCTTAGGAGTGATAGGCGTTAGAGGGCTGAAGGACATTCAAGATTTTTATCGTCTTGAGCAGCAGGACCATATTAGGAAGATTCCAGAGAAAACGGGCGAAAAATTCGACCAGCATTTTCAAAAATGTTTTCACAAAGTGGACCCCCCTATCGAATGCCTCGAGCCCATTGATGTCTCACTCTCTGCCATGGATGGACCCGTCCCCCGATCCAGGTCGATCATGTGGAAAGGCCTTCGCTTTACCCTCAGCGATTCCATTTGGTTTTATGCAGGAGTGGTGTCGAACGAGGATGTCGAAGATGATCAAGTCCAAACTATGGTGCATGGACCATTTTGTCGGAGGTGTTTGAAGCGATTGGTGGGGAGGATTCGTGTTCAGGATTCAGGTGTTCCACCGCAATGCCAGAACTGTGGCCTATCCTGGAGCATACATGAGCTCGACTATACAGAAGTGTCCCTTGGGGAACTCAAGCGCATGGTGTATGGCATGCTTGATCGAAAAGTAAGAATGAGTCGAAACGTTCAATGTGAAGTCTTCATTGTAGGGGAAGAGGATTCAGGTGCTATCCGGTGATCTTTTGCCGACAGGCAGAACTTGTGTGGGTGTAGTTGGGATGCTATAACCGACCACTATGCTCCTTTGCCCTTCCTGTTCACAGGAAAATCCCGATACCGCGAACTTTTGTTTGCAGTGCGGAAAAGCGCTTGGTTCCCCATCTTCAGATACTGCCCCAGAGGTCAATTCTGAGGAACCTGGGGCTAGGACACCTCCAACTCAATCCCAATTGTGGGAAACGTTCATCGGTCCAAGTAAATCCATTCAATTTTCCGTCAAGACCGGGTGGGTGTGGCGTTCGGCTTTTTTGTACTACAAAGAAAAATTTGAAAATATTGAAACCCCTCAAGGTCCACGATTTGCGTTAAGTTGGAACTGGCCCGCCGCCCTGTTTGATTCGTTTCTTTGGTTTTTATATCGAAAGATGTATCTGTTTGCGTTGTTATACGCTGTAGCTCCGGCTCTGGCCATTTTTATGACTGGAGATGTGATGGTGGGAATTGTGTCAAGAATATTGGCAGGAGCCAGCGCGAATTACTTGTACTATTGGCATGTGAAAGACAAGGTACAGAGAATTATGGCGATGCCCGGTCTTGATGATACTGGTCGTGCTCACCTGATTCAGGAGGAGGGTGGAGTACAACCTTATGTCCTCTGGTTGGGGGTAGTGCTGCATATGCTGATGCTTGGTTTACTGGCGGCGACCCTTGTTCAAGGGCCTCCGGTTGAGGATCCTCTTGGTGGAACGGAAGGACGTCCTGTTCAAAAATTCTTTTAAGAGAGAGACTCGGGATTTTTGATGGCTGGATGGCCCTGGGATTGATTTGAGGCTGTTTGCCAATTGAACCAGGCTCGAAACCAATCATAATCAGATTGGTAGGCGGTAGATTTGGCGTCCCCCTGTTTGCCTTTTTCAGTCAAGAGGGTGTAGGTTCTGGGCCAATTTTTTGTCCACCAGGATTTGAGGGCTTCGGGTGAGGAGGGCTGATCGTCCAACTGAAAAATATCTGCGGCATCAACAATCTGGGCTATGAGCTTCCACGCTCGATCTTTCCCCAAACCCAAATTTCGAAAATGTTCCCGTAATAAAAAGACTACCCATAATTCCGCACTGTGTTTCTTGTTGTGTTTAAATGGTTGTGTTTGACGAAGGGGAATCGGGTCAAAATTTTTGATGATTGAGGTATAATCAGGGCCTCCATACTCTCCCACCAATTCTGCAATACCCTCTAACATGTTGGCCAATTCAACCTCAACTTCCGATCGAGGGGAGTCAGCAGGCATGGCCAGCGGACTCGGTGTTGTGAGCATATCAATGACGGGCTTGAGTTCTCTGAGGCGACCGACTGCAGCCTTGAGGATACGTTCCGACTCCAACCAATAGTCAGAATCGTTTTTGGCAGTTCGTTCTTGTCCTGACGGGGGAAGGACTGCGGGAATCCAATGCCGGATGAGTGTAAATAGGATATAGTCCAGATCACCGCCTTCCTGAGCAGCTCGATCCAAGGCGTTTTGCGGCCCAAGGCCTTGGCGGAAAAACTGTTCTGTTCGATCTGCGACGCCATGTCGGCCAGCCAATGCGGTCCACCAGCGTGCGAATTGTGCCAATTTATGTTCGTCAGAGGCCATATCGTATCGAATGCAGGGAAAAATTTTTCTGGTCATGGTACGATTCGGTGCCAAGCAATGCAAGCAAGAGTCGGTCGAATAACAATGTTGAAAAGGCAATCACGAAAGGGAACGAGGGAGGATAACTAGATGGCTCAGTTGGTGTTAATTCGTCATGGCGAATCTCAGTGGAATTTGGAAAACCGTTTTACGGGCTGGGTCGATGTCCCATTAACTCCTAAAGGGGAACAGGAAGCCCGCGATGCTGGTAAGAAACTTAAGTCCTTTCAGTTTGATTGTGCATTTACCTCTGTGTTGATGCGCGCCAAGGAAACCCTCCGATTGGTTCTGGAAGAAATTGGACAGACGACGATTCCCATTGAGGAAAACAAGGCGCTGAATGAGCGGATGTATGGAGAGCTGCAGGGGCTCAACAAAGCAGAAACGGCACAAAAATATGGCGACCAACAGGTGAAAATTTGGCGGCGGAGCTTTGATGTGCCTCCCCCTGGGGGTGAAAGTCTGAAGGATACTTCTGAACGAGTCCTTCCCTATTATGAAAATCGAATCCGGCCGGCTCTATTAGCAGATAAAACGGTTTTAATCGTGGCCCATGGCAATAGTTTGCGGTCATTAGTTATGCAATTAGAGCAATTATCAAAAGAAGCCGTGCTTGAATTGAATATTCCGACAGGTGCACCATTATGGTATGAATTGGCCACATCTGGGGAGGTAACCGGCCATCGATATTTGTAAGTGATCCAGAGCGCCCTGTTAAAACCTCTAAAGCGCAATTTCAAGTCTTCATTTGCCGGAGAAGATTGCTTTATATCTGTTTGTTTGAACCATGGTCGTCATTTTCCTTTTCTTTATTGCAGGGTTGTGGATGGCCGATGGTGTGGCCTTGTTGATTGCCCCTGAACGCATGATAGCCACCTTGCGACAGTCGCTGATTGTGGCACCAGGGTTTATAAAATGGGGCGGCGTTGCAGCCATATTAGGACTCCTTCTATTATTCGGAAGCAGAGGAGTCCCCTACCAACCTCTTTGGATCGTCGTGGGTTTGAGTATGGTCGCGAAGGGCATTTTCCTGTATGCCGGATCTGATCGTTGGCGGTTACGGATCGTCAAATGGTGCTTAGAGCGGGAACTGATCGATTATCGCATCTGGGGACTGGGATTGTGTACCCTTTCTGTCTTGCTCTTAGATGCGTTGGGCTGGGGAAAAGGACCCTAGGTTGTTGAAATGATAAGAGCAATCTGATGCGGCTATGCCAAAAGCACCATGATATTGAGGGCATATGAAAGATATTGATCGAGAAAAGCTGTACGATACCTGGCAGGTTCATCAATCTATGGATTGGCCGGACGGGTTGGGGGGTGATGAAGGGCAACTCATGACCTTGGATACAGTCATTGGAGGATGTTTGACCTATTACCTTGATGAACATCATCTTGATGAAGCGCGGATTGAAATCTTACGTGATTGTCTTGCTGACCTGGAATCTCTCGTCCCTGACCTAACTGAAGCCACGAGTGAATATTTCAGACGCTTGCAATTTCTTGGCGTGACCCTTCTACAAGATTTTTCTTGAATCAATTTTTACCTTTCCTCCTTTCGCTCTTCCTGGCCCTTTTTCCGTTGCAACCTGAATGAGCTTTCTTTATGGACAATTTAGGCCTTCTGACTTTCATGGAAAAGGTTTTTAGGTGGTTTGACGCTGGAAAAAATCCTGTGGTACCGTGGTTGCTGGTTTCTACCTATTGCCTTTCACAGTTAGGTGCAGACAATGAGTCAACAAAATGACCTGAAAACGATTCTAAATAAACTTCATTATTCTGACGACGCCAAAGTGGTGGAGCAGATTTCGGCCCAGACCAAACTGGTCATGGCCCGTATGAAAGGTATTCGCCGCAAAGTGGTAGTAATGAGCGGTAAGGGCGGGGTGGGGAAAAGTATGACCACCGTGAATTTGGCGTTGGCCTTCGCGCGAATGGGTCAACGAGTGGGATTACTGGATGTGGATATTAATGGGCCCTGTGTTCCTCAAATGTTGGGAATGCGTGGGAAGGGATTATTGGATACCCCGGAAGGGGCGGTGCCACCGACCGGTCCATTGGATATCAAGGTCGCGTCGATGGATTTTCTCCTACAAGAAAACGCCCCGGTGCGGTGGAAAGGGCCCATGGACCTCAGCCCGGTTTGGTTGGGTATGACCGAAATGAATGTGATTCGGGAATTTCTCTCCGACATGGTTTGGGGGGAATTGGACTATTTGTTGGCCGACCTGCCCCCAGGGGCGGCAGCCGATAAGCCACCCCTCCTGGCCGGACTCATTCCTGATTTAGCGGGGGCGGTGGTGGTGACGACGCCTTCCGAGGTGGCTTCGAATGTCGTCCAAAAATCCATTGCCTATGCCCAGGAGCTGGGTATTGAGATTTTGGGGGTGGTCGAGAATATGAGCCAGTACCGCTGTCCCTCCTGCGGGGAAGAAAGTCCCTTGTTTGAGGGGGATACCGAATCCATGTGTGAGGCATTGGGTTTGCCGCTCTTAGGACGCATTCCCTTTGATCGGAATTTTGCCCGCACCTTTGATAAGGGGGAACCGATCCTGGATGGAGGCAATCCCACTGCGGCGAAATATCAGGACATTGCCAAAAAGGTTCATACATTGTTGGATTATCAACATGTTTTAGACGGGAAAGCGTAACGCCTCGAAGCGATCGTTGGCCTTCGCCGACGTTCAGAAGGGAAACGATATGAAGTTTGTTTGTCTCAAATGCGAAACCTATATGACTTTTGAAAAAGTCGAAAAACCTGCTGAAGGCTCTTTGGGGGTGTTTTTTGAATGCCCTTCCTGCCAATCGCGGTTTTCGATGGTGACCAATCCAGGTGAGACCCAGATGGTCTCCTCTTTAGGCGTTCAGTTGGGCGGGAGAACCGAAGCGCCCAAACCGTTAGAAATGACTCGGGGCGGGTTAGAGGATAATGTTTCGGCTGGCATGGGACAGATGGCCGCCTATTTGAACGAAAAAATTCAAGGTGGCCAACCGGCCGCGACTCCCTCGACCCCAGCCGCTTCTGCCGCCCCGGCTACTGCCAGTGCACCAGGGACCACTTCGGAAGGCGGCGGATGTCCCTTTTCGGCAATGGTCGCCCAAATGGGTCTGGGCTCAACGGGCGCCACAGGAACCCCAGCTCCTCCGGCCGGGGAGCAATTGCTTTGGACGCCGGATGCTCAGGAAAAACTGGCCAAACTGCCATCCTTTGTGCAGCCGATGGTCAAAAGTAGTGTGGAAACCTTTGCCCGGAAGAGCGGCTTTACCACCGTGACTCTTCAGGTGATGGATGATTCCAAAAATGCCTCTACGGAAGGGATAAAGTGGACACCGGAAGCCCAACAGCGGTTGGATAACATTCCCGATTTCATTAGACCCATGGCACGGCGGGAAATAGAACGCCTGGTCAAGGAGCGAGGTCAGTCTGAAATTACAGCTGAAGTCATGGAAGAAGCCAAAGAAAAGTTTATGAAGTTTATGTAATAAACCAGTTTCAATAGATCCTAAAAAGGCGGCTCATGGAAATGGGTCGCCTTTTTTTGTGCCTTTCAGCAGTAGGGAGGTTTCGCTCCCGTACGACGAGGCTATGGTCGTGTCCTGGTTTTGTGGATAGGTTTGTTAAACTCGAAAGGAGACACGAAGCTCATCTTTGAATGACCCCAATTCCCCGTAGCTTGCTTCGAGGGATACCTATTGAGAACTGTAAACTATTAATTCGTTGAATACCCCGTCTGCTTGAGGCGGGGATCTTTTACTTTTCAAGAGGCACCAAAAAAAAGAACAAGAACATTACCCAAAAGAGGTTTTAGCACCCACACCACCCATTGGCCCTGCCAATGACCAACCCCTATTGGTTCTCGGAAATCCTAACTCGGAACCTGGATGAGTTTTGAAGGGCGAAGGTCAAGGTTGACCATGTATGTCAAGGAACACCTGGGTCCTAAGGTCTTGATACGTGACGACACAGCAAGGCGACGCCGGTCAGCGAGCGTGGCTCCTTTCCGGCCTCGAAATGAGCGATCAGGCCAGTCGCTATCTGGCCTGGGTTCGGACACTCTGCCCACTTCTTCCATTCCTTGCAGTTGTTGCGGAAGTCGGCGGGTGTTTCCGAATCGTTGACGTATTCTTCGCGTGGTTCTGGTTCGATGGCCATGGAACCGGCCGTCAGTATACCCACTGACGACACCGGCTCAGATGGCGGGGGCGGCATCTCATAGATTTTCAAGCCTCGCAGCTGGAAGCCCTTAACCCGGGTTCCCTTTTTGTTGGTGCAGACCCGGATGGCATTGGCGAAGACTCGCGGACCGTGTTCCATGTGGTCGCGGTACTCTGCCTTGATCGTGCGGCTGGTGGGCGTGCCACCACACAGGTTCTTGTTTTCCCCGCGTTTCTTTTCTTTGTCGTGGAGGCTCTCGGTGCCGATCCAGATCGTGCAGGGATGGTCTTTGCGTTCCTGCGAGGATATTCCGTACATCGCATAATCGTTGCCTTCACCCTCCAACGTGCGGCGAGTCCCCGAAGAACCCGAAATCTTCGACTCGACAGGAGCCCCCTGTAGCATCATCTCCCACTCGTACGGTTCTGCGTCAACCTGCTGGGAAAAGCCTCCAACCATGGCAAACCCGATAAACAGCGTGGCTGAAAACATCAACTGGTGGATATTTACGGGAGCCTCTTGCCGTATCATGGTCACCTCCGTTTGACTATGAATTCCGGGTCCTGCCTCAGAACCATTGATTGCGGGCTCGAATACCGATAATGGTTGATAAAGTGGGCTTTTTGACCCTTCTAAAACCGTAGCAAGGGGCCCCCATGGTGTCAATTGAGCGGCGTCACAAACGATTCACGAAGTAAAGCGATGCTTTTCGTGATAAATGTTACACGGCAGTGGGTTAAAGTATTCGGCGGGAGTTAGCTCCTCCCCTCTAGGCGCATTATCGTGCTCTTCAGTTGTGCCCACAATTTCTGGGATAGACCACTATTTCGATTCAGCAAAATGGCCCAAAACCATTTCTCTCCGTCCGCGTCCCCTTCTGGGTTCCTTCCCCGCAGAGCCCAATGAGCATGGCTGCGCAACTCGCGGAGGTTGTGCTGAGGTTTGTGGAAGGGCTCAGCCGGTGCTTGCCAAATAGTCGAATTTGGTTCTGCCGCTCAGCCTCGCTCAAGGCGGGATACCAGGGTTAAGAATTTTCTATCGGGATTACTTCTGCGATAATCTCGTTGGGGAGTGTCCCAAAGTCAGCAGAGACAAGGATGACTTCCTTATCATCCGGAACACTAGGAAACTTGGCGTACTCAGCAACTATGTACTGTTTAACACCATACATATCAAGGCAAGCACGATTGATTCTATAAACAACGCCAGAGGCAGTACCATCGGGGCCCCGAGCGTAGATCTTGGCCCGTTCAAGGCTTGGCGTCGTTGAGATACCTGAAGTCGGGAATCCTTCTTGGTTGAGCTGATGTCGTATTGCAGCATTAGTTGGAGATGAGCCGTAGGTGACTCCGCTTCCATATTTGAAACCAGGTTCACCGTACTTGAAAGTGTAAGAAAACGGTTCCAATGATTTGGGAAAGATACGACCTTCATTACGGCAATGAATTTCTAATGAAATCCCTCGGAATAGCGAGGAAGTGTTTCTTTTTTCCACATTCATACCTCAATCAAGATTTCGGGTCAGAGAATTTTTGAGAGTTTTGTCGAGGAAAGTCTATTAAAAGCTCACATCCCCTCGCCTTGGGCGCGGCTGAGCGGCAGAACCAAATTGGACTTCTCTGGCTGCGCCTGTTTGAGATTCTATGGTTTAGGTCAAGCCTTTTGTGAGCCGATCCGGGTTAAAAGTCGTCTGATAGCGATGAATGGACCACGCGGCTCGGGCGATTTTGCGCGCGATAATGACTAACGTCGCCGTGCCACTCCAGCCTTG
>BQIZ01000073.1 GCA_021604365.1 Nitrospirales bacterium | reverse complement strand
CAACTCTCAAAATTACGCGGACACTTCCGGTTTCAGGTGAAAAAAAAACAGCGGAACCAAAGTTGCGGTATGCCCTCGTGTTAGGGCTGGGAACGGTGATCGCCAAAACGTTGTTTTATTATGATGTGTTGTAACTCGCGTACGTTTAGGTATGGGAGTTGAAGATGAGCAATCGGGGAAGATTCTTCTTGTTGTCTATTAAGAATGCCATTTGCCATCCGATATGCATGAGGTAGAGAAGTTGAAACCTCAGGATTAACAAGCATGAATAAAAATTTTGCTCTAGATTTGGTGAAGAAGGGGGAGGAAGTCTCATGGGACAAAAGCGTCCACTTGTATTTTTAGGAATTGCATTGGCCATCGCCCTGGTGACGACGGTCATGGTTTATCGGTGGCTACAGGGGCAACGTATGATCGAAGTCGATGCTCCCGAAGTTGTGATGGAGGGTGTGAGTGTCGCAGTTGCCAGTGCCGATATCCCCTGGGGAACACCACTTGGCGAAAAAGCCGTTCGAGTGATGATGTACCCTGAAGAAGGCGTTCCGGTGGGCCATTTTAAGGACCTGGCTTCCTTGAACGGCCGGGTAGTGCTGGCGAATCTGAAAAAAAACGAGCCTATTTTAGAATCCAAGTTGGCTCCTATTGATGTAAAAACGGGCGGAGTGTCTGCGGTCATGGACCCCAGCAAACGGGCGATGGCCGTGAAAGTGAATGAAGTGGTTGGGCTTCCGGGTTTTGTGCAGCCGGGTGATCGGGTCGATGTGATGGCAACTTTTGAAGATCCCAGGGCTAAAAAGAGGGACAATGGCGGTGCGAAAGAAGAAGTGACCAAGGTAGTTTTGGAGAACACACTCGTGTTAGCAATCGATACGCAAATGGAGCGATCAGCCGGAGAAGAAAAACCTACTCCGGTCAAAGTTATTACACTAGAAGTGTCGTTAGAGGAAGCCGAGAGATTAGCCATGGCCGAAAACGGTGGGAAGTTACGATTGGCCCTACGGAGCCCACTGAATCCTGAGGTGAAGAAAACCAAAGGCGCAGACTTTAAGGATTTGATGCGATCCCACCAACTCATTCCTCCGCCCCCTAGAAGGGGGAAGCCGAAGGAGCAAGTTGAAGTGATCCAAGGGACAGACCGAAAAACGATGAAATTTTAAGAGGGTCGTCGAGAGGGACGCGATGATCGTTAGGAAAGGTAAGGTTATGAATCAGACTCACGGTTTTCTATTCAGGAGCATGGTGTTGGCCCTGGGCCTAATCCTTGGGGGCTACACGGGAGCCTTGGGGGAAGGCCTCACCACTCAGGCTGTCCACGTCAATGAGCCTCAAAGCCTACGACTAACGGTCGGAGAATCAAAGATTGTGGAGCGGGAGACCGCCTTTAAGCGTGCGTCGGTCGCTAATCCTAAAGTGGCGGATCAAATTGTGCTTTCCAGTAAGCAAATATATCTGACCGGGATTGAAGTTGGGACGACGACTTTAACCCTCTGGGGGCAAGATGGCCAGGTGTCAAATGTTTTTCAAGTCCAAGTTTCTCCCGATGTGACTCGATTGAAGGAGCAGCTTCATGCGATGTTGCCTCATGAACCCGGCATTGAAGTGATGAATAGTCATGAACACATTACTCTGGCTGGCAATGTCACCAATATGGAGTCCTTGGCGAAAGCCTTAACTCTTGCTGAGCCCTATGCTCCGAAAAAAATCATTAATATGATTCAGGTGGGTGGTGTGCAACAGGTGATGATGGAAGTGAAGGTTGCGGAAATGCAGCGCGGGCTGATGAAGCGTCTTGGAGTCAATTTTAAACGAGCTCAAAAAAATCACCGTGATTTTTCCATCGGACTCATTAATGATCTGTCCACGGTTGATGCTTTCGAGCCGTTTGCGCATGCACAATCCTCACAAACGACGACTCTGGAATTTCCGAGTGTCCGAACGCTGGCCTCGAATCTGATTTTAGGGTTCGGGATTGGTGATGATTTATGGACCCTCTTTTTAGATCTGCTGAAGGAACATTCTCTCTCAAAAACCTTAGCCGAACCGACCTTGATTGCAGAGAGCGGGCAAGCCGCGGAATTTCTGGTTGGAGGAGAATATCCCATTCCAATTCCCCAGCAACTCGGCCAGGTGACGGTAAAGTTTAAAGAATACGGGGTCGGGTTGAAATTTACCCCCACCGTTCTTTCGGAGGGACGCATCTCCGTGATTGTGAACCCTGAGGTGTCAGAATTAGATTTTGCCAATGGCATTGTCATACAGGGATTTCAGATTCCCGCTCTGACGACCAGACGGGTCAAGACTGTGGTGGAATTGGGGGATGGACAAAGTTTTGCCATTGCCGGTCTTCTCCAGGAAAATATCAAGGAAACGGTTTCAAAATACCCGGTCCTCGGTGATGTTCCGATTTTGGGAGCGTTATTCCGGAGCACCGCATTTCAAAAGAATGAGACCGAACTGATTGTGATTGTGACCCCTCATTTAGTGAAACCTCTGGACATGGCGAAGCAGACCTTGCCCACGGATCACTATTTGGAACCCAATGATTTTGAGTTGATGCTAATGGGCTATATGGAAGGGGCGTTTCCAGAGTCAGGTGTCGCCAGGCCGAGTGAGGCCTACACTCTTGGATCACCGAGGGTGGCAGGTAGAATGCCGTACCGTAAAGGTGGGATGGAAGGAATGTTTGGCCATCTGGCCCCATAGGAAATTTGATGAAAAAGGAGTATAGCATGCAACGCCAATCAATTGTGACAATGGCCGGTTTGATCGGCCTGCTTCTGGTGGGGATGGGTGGCTGTGGTGTGTGGCCGGTCATGACCGAGGACAATGGACGACGGCCTCACGCCATGGGGAAAAGTGATCAGGTCTTCTCGCCTTGGGCACCCCAACCTGTTCACCTTCATGAGGAGTATGGGTTGCCATATCGACAGGCTCTCGAAAATCAAATCGTGAATCCTGCGTCGGCCAACAATCTTGGTCCTATCCCTGGATCAGCCGATTCACACGCTCTGCACCAAAGTTTGGCTCGGTATCAGTTGATGTTTGAAAGCCCGCCGTATTCCCCGTTTAAATTGAAGGGTGGTTCCGGCGGTGGCTCATCAAGCGGTGGTTCTTCAGGCGGTAATGCCTCAATCGGGGTCTCTTCGGAGGGATATTAACATGAAGGATAAAAGTTGGAAGCCAAAACGTATAGGCGCGGATTCCTCAGGGGCCTTATCTGATGTGCCGGTCATTGAGCTTTCCATTCGGACACAAGAATGTAAGGCGACCCTTGAGAGCATTATTCGGGAGACTGACGGTGTGCAGCTCAAGGACGGTCCGGATCCGGGAGTTCCTGCACTCATGATTATGGAACTTGAAGACACTCCGGAGGATACTTTCTCCCTTATTCGAGAGATGATGAAATTGAATAAAGGGATGGAGGTATTCCTGACCGCTGCCAGGTTGGAGTCCAATATTTTATTGGAAGCCATGCGTGCCGGAGCAAAAGAGTTTTTAGCCCAACCACTTCAAAAGCAAGAAGTGAGCGATGCGATAATGCGATTTTTGGATCGGAGCACGGCCCCAGTTCGTCAGGGTGACGGACAACGAGCGGCGGGAAAGGTTCTCGCATTTTTTGGCGGAAAAGGTGGGGTGGGAACGACCAGTATCGCGGTCAATTTGGCTGCTGCTATAAAAAAAGGGCCCAACAACCCTTCCGTGGCACTGGTAGATGTCAATCAGCATGGTGGAGATCTTCCCTTGTATCTAGATTTGCAACCGAACCATAGCTTCCGGGATATTGCGACAGATTTGTCCAGGCTAGACCAGGCATTTCTCATTCGTGTCCTTACCAAAACGGAATTGGGCATTCAGGTGCTCCCGTCGGGATATGACGATCTCAGCACAGGTCGATTAAGTCCTGATTGTGTGGAGGCAACCCTACGACTTCTTCAATCCAGTTTTGACTATGTCATCCTGGATTGTGGGCATGTGTTGGATTTGACCACGAAAAAGGCACTGGAGCTCGCGACGTTAATTATGGTGACATCCACGTTGATGGTTCCCGTGGTTCATCGAACGAAGCGGATTCTAGAGTTGTTGCGTGGTTCGGGATTTCCTGCGGAAAAAATCCGGTTGGTAATGAATCGATTTTTATCGGCGGAACAGGACGTGCTTAAAGAGACGGAAGAAATTTTAAAACAAAAAGCGTTCTGGATGCTCCCCAACGATTATCCCTCAGCAAGTCAAGCCGTGAATAGTGGAAAGCCGTTGATCGATGTGGCTCCCCGGTCGGCCGTCGCTCAGTCCTATCGGGATCTGGCTGGTTCCTTTGACGGGCAGGCGAAAAAACCGGCAAGCAAGGGATCGTTAGCAGGATGGTTGAATCCCTTTAAAGGGCGGAATGTCCAATCATCCCCTTCAGGGGCATAATTTATCCCTTACATGAGATTGAGGAACCTGGTCTATGTACGAGACAAAATGGGATGAAGTGGGTGCGGGGGCGGGCATTGGGGGGTTAAACCTGGGCCCATTGAAGGAACGACTTCATCGTCAGGTGATTGATACCCTTGATTTGGCCGTTGTCGCGAAGTTGGATAACAACCTTCTCAAGGTCGAGCTGACTAAGCTGGTCCAGGAAATGTTGGAGAAGGAATCCGTCCCTCTCAGTATGAAGGAGCGGGAAAGCCTGATTTCGGACATTGAGCATGAAGTTATGGGTTTAGGCCCACTTGAACCTTTGGTGCAAGATCAATCAGTGAACGATATTCTAGTCAACCGGGCCGACCAAATTTACGTGGAACGGGCGGGAAAACTTGAATTGACTGATGTGAAGTTTCGTGATGAAGCCCATCTCCGAAAAATTATTGAAAAAATTGTGTCGGCCGTTGGGCGACGAATTGATGAATCGTCGCCAATGGTTGATGCTCGTTTGTTAGACGGGTCACGCGTGAACGCCATTATTCCGCCGTTGGCATTGAATGGATCTTCTATTTCGATTCGAAAGTTTTCCAAGGATAAATTGCAAATTTCGGATTTGGTGAACAAGCGTTCCCTTACTCCCGAAATTGCGGAGCTTCTTCGCGGGATTGTCGAAGGTAGACTGAATATTCTGATCTCGGGAGGAACGGGCTGCGGAAAAACGACCATTCTGAATATTCTGTCAGGATTTATTCCCTCCGACGAACGCATTGTGACGATCGAGGATTCAGCCGAATTACAACTGCGTCAAGAGCATGTGGTCCGGCTCGAAACCCGCCCTCCCAACGTGGAAGGACGAGGGGAGGTAAGTCAGCGGGAATTAGTTAAAAATTGTTTGCGAATGCGGCCGGATCGAATTGTGATGGGTGAGGTGCGAAGTGGGGAATGTCTCGACATGCTTCAAGCTATGAATACCGGCCATGATGGATCTCTAACCACGATTCATGCCAATACCCCGCGCGACTGCCTGACGCGGGTTGAGACCTTGGTGGCCATGGCGGGGTTGAATCTGGCTACGAAGGCGCTTCGCCATTATATCAGCTCCGCAATCGATGTCATTCTCCAAATGACTCGCTTATCGGATGGATCACGGAAATTGACCAGTTTGTCAGAAATTGTGGGGATGGAAGGCGAAACCATTACACTCCAGGAAATATTCTTATTTCAACAAACCGGACTGGATGAAGAGCGCAAGGTGCATGGGCAATTCAGGGCAACTGGAGTGCGACCGAAATTTGTCGAACGGTTTAAAGCATTAGGCATTTCTTGTGATCCAAGTATTTTTGACCCCGAGAAAATTTATGAAGTGTAATAACCGTTATTTCAATTGTTCCACTTTCCCAAAGGCCTTAGTTGTGATGGTTCGTCTTGGTGATTCGCCATCTTGTTGGGAGGGCGTATCATGACCGTGGCCATTAGTATTGGAATATTTCTGTCAATTATTCTATTTGTTGAGGGAGCCTATTATTGTTATCACCAATATGTGAATCCCCAGAATCGGAATTTGAAGCGGCGCTTGCGTGGGGGATCGGGAAAACCCGGAGATCTTCAGAAAACGACAGATGCACCTGGAATTCTTCGAAATCGCAAGATGAGCGACATTCCGTGGATTCAACGTTTGTTGGGTTCTATGACGACCTTGGGGGGACTGGAAAAATTACTTCAACAGGCCAATAGTCAAATGCCTGTTGGGGTATTTTTCCTCTTATCCGGAGTGCTGGGAGGAGCAGGGTTGCTGGTCGCCACTTTTCAAGACTATGGGATGTTTGCTGCCATGGGGCTCAGTCTTGTGGGGATGATGCTTCCATTGCTTCAGATGAAACGGAAGCGGAAACGTCGTTTTAAGGAATTTGAACGGCAATTACCCGAAGCTTTGGATTTGATGGCTCGTGCCCTTCGGGCGGGACATGCATTCTCTGTGGGTATGAAGATGATCGGGGATGAATTTCCAGATCCGATTGGTCCTGAGTTTAGTCGAACCGTGGAGGAAATTTCGTTTGGAATCGATGTCCCTCAAGCGATGAACAATTTAAATGGGCGTGTGATCAGTACGGATTTAAAGTTCTTTGTCACGGCCTTAGTCGTTCAACGAGAGACTGGTGGAAATTTAGCGGAAATCATTGAGGCGATTTCTCGACTCATCCGGCAACGATTTGAGTTACTTGGTCGAGTCAAAGCGCTTTCGGCTGAAGGCCGGATGTCGGGGATTATTTTATTCTGCATGCCGATTGTGATGAGCATTCTGTTGTGGTTCTTGAATGAAGCCTACATGCGTATTTTGATTGAGGATGAGATGGGTCAAATGATGGCTCTAGGTTCAGGTTTGTTGATGATCGTGGGAGCCTTTGTGATGAAAAATATGTGTGATATTAAAGTCTAGAGGATGGCATGATGGATCCATTATTCTTGATCAGTCTTTTGGTGTTTTTGGGTGTTCTCGTTGTCGGCTGGGGTGCGTGGAGTTATGTGCAGTCCCAGGAAAAGGTCAAGGACTGGAGTATACGGGCAAAAGGCCAATCGCTCTCGCAGAGTTCCTCGCAAAAAGCCGAGAAGAAAACGAGTTTTAAAGATCAAGGCATGAAGCTGCTTGAGCGATTAGGCCAGGTCAATAAGCCCAAGGATCAAGCTGTCACCACTCGTTTGCGTGCCGCATTGGCAACGGCAGGATATCGAAACCCACGGGCGATTGTAGTGTTTTTGGGAACCCGGATTTTTCTGGCCATTCTGCTAGGTTTGACCTTTCTCGTTTTTGGTTCCGAAGTGATGCAGGGAAAGGATCCCATGTTTTTCCCCATTGTGCTGATTGGTGTCATGATGGTGGGATTTTATGGTCCCCAACTATGGTTGAGCAGTGCCATCACTAAACGCAAAGAACGCTTAGTGAACGGGTTTCCTGATGCGCTTGATTTAATGGTGGTATGCGTAGAAGCGGGGTTAGGGCTGGATCAAGCCATTTCACGGGTGGGGCAGGAAGTCAAGCAAGGTCATCCCGACCTTGGTGATGAATTTATCTTGTTGAATTTGGAGCTACGTGCCGGTTTAAGTCGGGAACAGGGACTTCGGAATTTGGTCAACCGGACGAACCTCGACGATATTCGCAGTTTGGTAGCTCTGCTGATTCAGACGGATCGATTTGGTACGAGTATTGGCCAGGCGCTTCGAGTCCATTCGGATTCCATGCGGTTAAAGCGAAGACTGAAAGCTGAAGAGCGAGGGGCACAGCTTCCAGTAAAATTGATGATTCCTCTTATATTGTTTATTTTCCCAGCATTAATGGTGGTGATTATTGGTCCTGGTGCTATTAGCCTTATGCGAAATTTAATGCCGGCTATGGGAGGGTGAACGCGAAAGAGATCCACGAACAATAGAGTTGTTAAACATTTCAAAAGCGTAGAGGAAGTCAAAACATGGGAGTTTCATTCCACAAAATAACAGAACAGGAAATTCCAACAGCGAATATGACTGTTTGGTCGATTGCGTTACTGGCGATAAAAGAAACCTTTCAGATGAGGTACACAATGATGAAGGCGAGCCTCCTCGTAACTTTGTTCGTATTGTTCAACTTGGGTGTCATTGGGTGTGCCAAAAAAGAACAGTCCATGTTCACCTTACAGGATGAACATTACCAGCAAATCATGGAACGGCAGAAGGCGGGAATCGATTCGGAATCTCAAGCGCCTGTGGATCTTACTCAAGTCATGAAGGGCGAGGAGTATGAAAAACTGGGAGATGCCCATTTACAGCAAGGCGATTTTAGGACGGCAAAAATTCAATATGAAAAAGTGTTAGAGGCTTCCCCTGAACAGATTCCTGCGCGATACAAGCTGGCGGTGATCTATTTGGAAAAAGGATCCCCTCAGGATGCCTATAACCAATTTCACCAAATTTTGGATTATGATTTGAATTTTGCTCCAGCTTACGAGGGGATGGGTCGAGCCTTGCTGAAGATGGAGAAGGACCAGGAGGCAGAGCAGGAGTTCCAAGCGGCACTATTGTATGACGGGGAAATGTGGACCTCCCAAAATTACCTTGGCATCGTGGCCGATCGGCGTCATGATCATAAAGAGGCGATCCACCTATATGAAGCCACCTTGCAAAAAAGGGCAGATGATCCTTCGATCTTGAATAATCTGGGTATGGCGTATTACCTCGATACCCAATATGAAGAGGCGGTCAGGACCTTTCAACATGCGATTCAGGTTGGTGGATCTAACGACAAAATTTCGAATAATCTAGGGTTAGCTCTCACCAAACTTGGGCATTTCGATCTAGCCTACGACGCCTATGCCCGAGGAATGGATCCAGCCAAGGCCTATAATAACTTGGGTGTGGCATTTTTGGAGATTGGGAAGTTTGCGCGAGCTTCCCGTTGTTTTGAGAAAGCCATTGAAACTCAACCGACCTTTTATGAAAAGGCCAAAGAGAATTTGTTGCTCAGCAATCGAATGCTGTCGAAATTCCCCATGGTTCAGCAGCAAACATTAATCCGACGCGATCCCGTGTGTGTGCCCGGAGCAATTTGAACGATCCCCGGGATGGACGCGTTGTGTCAATGCCTTCTGCCCAGATTTGTTGGTCCGCTTGAGTCATTCCTGACAGGGATGACCGGGAGTTAATTGGTTGTGTAAGAAATTGACGTCTTCTGACAATCATTCGGAATGATCCTTACCTGATTTTTCGTTGACTTCCCTTCTTGTAGAATTGCCACCGTCAGGCAGGAACGGTCCTCTCGTGGCCCTTCCCCTCGTCAAGCTAACCCTATTATGAATTTCAATGATTGGCAATTCTCGCATGGAGCGAGCTTGTGGGTGAGGCGGTCGGGTAAGCTGTATGCTTTCCTGGTCTGTTCCTTTTTTTTGAATTTGTCCGTTTCCTAAATTGCGTTCGACAGGGACGATGGATATTCCCTGCTTTTCAATTAACCTATCATCCATCCAATATCCTCTTTCCCTTTAAAGTGACCCTCGGTAAGACTGCGGTAGAGAACAATAGGCAATCTATCGCCTACGCCGAATCTGCTGGTCCTTAAATTGAGATAAAGCCCCTCTGTCGGTGTTCATTCTTTGTGACGGTTTATTCTGAATATGAGGGTTGTGTAGCTCGTCTTTTCGGATAAGACCCGAGTCAGATGACTCACCTACTATCACAAATTGTTTCTAGGACATTAGAGGGTTGTCTCAGACTTGATTCGGGAAAACATGCCTTCAAGAGTTTTTGCCAGGTCGAATATTTTATAAGGCTTGACCAAAATTCCTTGGAATCCATGTTCTTGAAAATCACACATAATGGGATCGTCTGAATAACCGCTGGTGACAATAGCTTTAATGTGAGGGTCTAAATTTCTAAGATGCTGAATGGCTTTCACCCCTCCCATGGCGCCTGGAATGGTGAGATCGAGGATGACCACCTCGAATCTCTTTCCATCCGCCAGTGCTTTGGAAACAAGGTTGATGGCAGTTTGCCCATCTGGCACACTGACCACGTCATAGCCGAACTGCGTTAGCGCATCCTCAACCATACGGCGAATGCTGTGTTCGTCATCCATAACCAGGACCCGGCCTCTATAATTTCGTGGAATGGCTGGAATGTTCTCGGCCACAACTTCTGGAGTGACATGTGCGGATGGTAGAGACAGGGTGAAAATGGTGCCGACTCCGACTTTTGATGTCACGCTGATGTGTCCATGATGTTGCTGGATAATGCTATGGGCGGTGGCTAATCCCAACCCGGAAGCGCCTGGTTTGGTGGTATAATACGGATCAAAAATATTTGGCAGTTGGCGTGCCTCAATCCCGTTCCCCTGGTCTTCAAAAGAAACTCGCACATAGTTTCCAGGGATGAGTGACGGTGAAGGAAGGGCCGAGGGATCATTCAGTCTCACGTTTTCTACTTTGACGCTCAAGTGACCAGCGTGAGGCATGGCCTGTCTGGCATTAAGGGTAATGTTTTGAAAGACCTGCCGGATTTGACCGGGGTCAGCATCAAGAGGCCAAAGGTCATCGGGGATGTCGAAATGACAACTGATTGATGACCCTGATAGGGCAAAAATCGTACTTTTTCGAAGTAAATCTCCTAACGCAATGGATGTCTTTATCGGCGCTCCGCCCTTGGCAAAGGTCAGGAGCTGTTGGGTCAATTCTTTGGCGCGCAAGCAGGCTTGCTCGGCTTGCTCAAGGTTTTGAGACAAAGGGTCGCTTGAGACCATTCGCAGTTTGGCCACAAACACGTTGCCCAATATCGTCGTGAGGATATTATTGAAATCGTGAGCCAGCCCTCCCGCCAAGACCCCCAAGGAATTTAGTTTGCTGATTCGTTGCTGTTCTTCCAGCTGACGGGATTGGTCGGTGATATCCCGGAAGACAATCACGGTGCCCACGAGATGACCACTATGATCGCGGATCGGTCCCTCTCTAACGGTAATCTTCCGTTGCCGGCCATGTTTGGTCAGTAATTGCTGAGGAGCATCCAGCTCAGAGAGGACAAGTGTTCTGGAAGAAAACTGTAAAGACGGCTCATCATCGTTTTTTTTGCTATCACCTGTCAGCCGGAATATTTCTTGGAATGGTCGGTGCAAGGCCTCCTGGGTTGTCCATTCGGTGATCTGCTCGGCCAAAGGGTTTAAGAAAGAAATGCGTCCTTCTCGATCAGTCGTGAGGATGCCTTCCGCAACCGATTGAAGCGTGGTGACCAGATGATCCTTTTCAGCGATGAGGGCATGCTCGAGGCGTTTCCGGTCGGATATATCTCGAAGGATAAAGCCGTGATGGGTGTCCATGCCGACTTTCCAACTCGTGGAAGAAATTTCCAAGGGAAATGATTCGCCGTTTTTCCGTAGGCCGGTGAGTTCCAATGGCTGCTGAAGGGGAAAGGTCGAAGGTCGACCATAACTGATATCTCCCAGTCCCTTCCGGTACATGTCTCGATATCTTTCTTCCAGTAAGGTCACAATCGAATGTCCCAGGACCTCGTCAGGCTGGTATCCGAACATTGACTGGGCTGCAGGATTCCAAGAGACAATGGTTCCGTGTAAATCGGCAGAGATGATTCCTTCATGGGCGGAGTCCACCAGAGAAGAAAATTGAGAATGGAGTTCGGTCATGGTCTGGCTGACCTGCACATGATGCGTGATATCAAGGCCATATCCCCGCACGAGACCTTTTTCCTGGAGAGGGGAGAAGGTCCAATCAAAGTGGTGGCGCTCGACAATGACGGTGAGACCTCTGATGGGGGTTATCGTTTTGAGGCATTCCAATGTGAGCTGTGTCAGGGTGCTTGGAAGCACCATTGGCACCCCGTCTTCCCGAAATCCATAGGTGTCGAGGAGGCGGATCATCGCTGGGTTGGCATAGGCCAGGTGTCCTTGAGCGTCCACTTCCACAATGGGATTTGGGCTTTCTTCTGGCATCGACGCAAGGTGGTGATGCCTTTCGTGTTGCTGGAGTTCCAGGCTGAGGTCACGAAAAATAATCAACGCACCAGAGTGGCGCGGATCTGTCAGTGGCGTGGATTGGAATTCCACCCATCGGGTTTCCCCACTTGGCCGTCGAATCAATAATTGAGGCGTCCATATGGATTTTCCCGTGGTGATCGCTCTGGTGATCGGGCAATGTTCTTCTTGTGTGCCAAGATCAATATAGAGACATTCCGCATGTGCATGGAAGGATTGTCCCAGGCATGAGGTTTCGGTTCGATGAAGAATCCTGGCGCCTTCCAGATTTAGGGAAAGAATCTGCCCTTGTGTATTTACGTGGCAAATGCCAATGTGGATGGAATCCATCAGGGTATGAACAAAGGCTTGGGATGAACGTAATGCCTTCTCTAGTCCTGAGATGTCCATTTGATTGAGTTCTTGAAAAAAATGTTGGCGATCCACTCAGCGATTCCTTCCTGTCATATTGATGACCTTATGTGGACGATACCGATTCTTACCATAAGGCTTCAAGAATTTTTGACATATCCCATCCTTCCCGAGAAGGGTCCAGGGCTTTTTCAATTGATCGAAAAGGTATTGTTGGGCTTTGTGCCGCCAGATCAATGATTGCCTGTTCGGGATAGGGTTGGTTCAGGGAGTCCTTGAGTAATTTAATGGTAGGGGTCATTCGGCTATGACTAGAAACCCACACGACTACGGCCTGTTCGCCGGTATTCAGGCGAACCAGGGAACCAATTGGATATACACCTAAGAGTTGGATTAATTGTTGTACGAGGTACAGATGGTATTGCCCTCCGACCGCAGCCTGATACAGTTCGGATAAGGCCCGGGCGGGCGGCACAGGTGGACAGCTGCATCGTCCACTAATTTGCGCGTCATACGTGTCGGCAATGCTCAGTATTTGGGTGAGTTCCGAAATCTGAAGCCCTCGTAATCCCTTGGGGTAGCCGGATCCGTCAAGCCGTTCATGGTGTTCCAAGACCATCCGTTTCGACTCGTCAGGGATATCCGGGAATTGCTTAAGAATAGCCACGCCTATTTCGCAATGTGCTTGCACCAGTTTCTGCTCTTGCGGTGTGAAGCGCTCCACCTTTCGGATCATATTCAATGGAAGGCGAAGTTGTCCGACGTCGTGGAGAAGGGCGGCTAGCCCAACGAGTTTTAATTGCGTCGGATCGCAGCCGTGTTCGTGTCCGATTGCCATGGCTAACATGCCCGTATCTACCCCATGAGAGGCCAGGTTGGGATCGAAGCGACGCATTTGAATCAGCGACACCATGGCGGCCTGATGGTCTAAAATCCCATCAAGCAGGATGCTGACCACACTTCGGACTTCCTGGACGTGCAGGGGAGTGGGTACTTCCATCTGATGGAAAAATACCTCCATTGTGGAGATCGCTTCTGCGCGAAGGAGACGCGCGGCTTCAATATCTTCCGGATTGGGCCCTGAGCCAACCCAGGGGGATGTTAACGGGGTTGTGGGAGAAAGGTCCTGATCCTCTGATGTGTGCTGAACGTCACTCGTCTCGGCAATATCGCATCCTTTTTCGGTGTCGATCTGGACTTCCTTAATTCCGTAATTGCGCAATAAAGCAATCTCATCCTCTCGTTTGATCGTCCATTTGTGGCGGAGAAACGGGGTTTTAAACCATGATCGATCCATGCCGGTGATATACATCCCAGGCTTCAGGTCCTGAATAGAAATACGTTTAATCATGGTGCAAGGTTGGGCAAAAGGGGATAAAAAACGCACCAGATGAGATATGAGATGTACAGATGGGTACCAACCAGCCGGGGGCTGGATAGAATTGTGTCAATGGTAACCATATTCCTGAAAAAGGGCAAGAAGATGCTAGGGCCGAACCAGCCCGCCAAAGGCTCGACTGTGATGGTTGGCGCAAGATCGAAACGACGAGCAATTTTGGAGTAAAACATGAGAAGGATTAGGACGAGCGCTTGAGAATCCGATCAATCCGGCCGGCAATTTCCGTCGCTTCCTCCTGGTGATCTCCCGCCAATAGGAGGGCATGGTAGTTTTGCAGGGTTGAGAGTAATTGCGGGTCAGAAAGTCCCCAGGACTTTTCACGAAGGGCCAAGGCTCGTTTGAGAAGTGGGCGGGCCATCTCTAATTGGTTTTTCTGCTGATACAACGAGGCGAGTGCGGCTAAAGGATCGGCCATCCGAAGATGTTCAGCACCCAAGGATTGGGCCAGCAAGGGCAAGGCTTCCCAATAATAAGCTTCGGCCAGACTCTCTTCTCCTTCTAACCGGGCGACCTCTCCCAAATGAAAAACTACCAGCGCATATCGTTCATCGGTCGGCCCATGTTTGCGAACGGATGGTAGCAGACGATGAAGCAGGTCTTTGGCTTCTTGAAATTGTCCATGGGTGATATTCGCCTGGACCTGCTCCCATTGCCGATCCCATTCGGAGGACGTCGGGCATCCGGTAAGCAAAGAAATGAGGCCTGCAAGCAGCCACCTTAAAAACAATGTTCGGTTTGCGGGGTGTTTCATAGATATCGAAGGACGAGCCTTTACACCTGACTGAGGACCAAGTGAGTGAACGACCACGCGTGGTAGAAGTTAGGAGCGACCATCGGAAAATCCTCTGGCATTCTGGACATTTTCTGTCACTCTTTGTAGGGTACCGAAGTGCAAAATTTGTGACGGAGATGAAGATGATTGACCAAGTATTGCGATATTGCCAGGATGACGTGTGGAAGGAAGATGTCAATGCCCTAACTGGTTTTCGAAAGTTCGGTGTCAAATCCTTGCGTCTGGCATTGGTGGCGGTCGCCGAATTTCAGGAAAGTGTTCTGAGTATTCGAGCCACCAGTTTGGTCTACACCACCCTCCTCTCCCTGGTTCCGTTTTTAGCTGTCACGTTTTCGGTTCTCAAAGCCTTCGGCATTCATCAAAAGATCCAACCGATTCTGGCGCAAGCGTTGGATCCGCTCGGGCCCAAGGGAATTGAGATTACCACGAATATCATCCAGTTTGTCGACAACATGAAAGTTGGAGTCTTGGGGGCTGTGGGCATTGCGGGACTGTTCTATACGACATATTCGCTGATCGAAAAAATTGAAGAGGCGTTGAACTCAATTTGGCGGGTTGATGCAGGTCGCCCGTTGGCCAGAAGGGTCACCGATTATTTAAGTGTCGTTCTCGTGGGCCCTGTGTTCGTCTTTACCGCCTTCGGACTCACGGCTTCGGCGCAAAGTCATTGGCTTGTCCAGAAAATTCTGGAAGTCCAGCCCCTTGGCCATCTGATGGTCGTGCTCACAAATCTGCTCCCCTTCTTTTTTATGTGCCTGGTGTTTACGTTTATTTACAAGTTTTTGCCCTATACCAACGTCAAACTTGACTCAGCGCTGGTCGGAGGGGTGACGGCAGGACTGCTCTGGCAAGTCGCCGGATTGGCGTTTGCCTCTTTTGTCGTAGGGACAGGACGATATAGCGCCATTTACTCCGGCTTTGCCGTGCTTATCCTCTTTCTCATTTGGCTCTACGTCGGGTGGCTCATTGTGCTGGCGGGAGCTCAAGTCGCCTATTATCATCAGCACCCATCCGCGTACCTACTACATTTGGGTCGAAAACGCCAGACTCCACTCTTTCGAGAATACCTCACCCTGTCATTGCTCACGCATATTACCCGCCGGTTTTTATTGGGGAAGCCGCCTCTCCAGGCAGAGCAGTTAGCTCGCGCGCAAGGTGTGCCTCTGACCTTGGTGGAGTCGCTCGTCGAAGATCTGGTGAAAGGGCAGATGGTGGTGAAAGGGGAGGACCCCAAAGGATTGGTGTTGGCGCAGGCACCGGAAAACATTCGGGTTGTCGAGGTGTTACGAGTGGTGCAGCATCAATCCCAAGGCGGCCCCCAAGCCTTTACGGTAGGGACCGATATCATTAGTCGGGTGCTGATGCGCCGGGATGCGGCGGTGGAGGCTGCTTTGGAAGGTATGACATTGCGGGATTTACTACGACGTCAACCTGAAAATGTTGAAGAAGAGGCCGGAACCGACCATTCCCAGCCCCAAGATCCTGGTGGAGCCTTTCACCCTGAGTCGGAGTGTGGGCATTCTGGGCCTCCAGACAATCTCCAAGAAACCAGACAAACCGATCCTCCTGTCGTTGAAAAAGGGCCGACAGGGTAATCAGCGTATGTTGAAAAGGGGAAGTAAATGAATATGTGGATTGTCCCAGGAGCGCCGTTGATGAAGGGCCAAGGTTGGCGAATTTGGTGTTCGCAAAAAGGTGAGGGGAGTTTTTCTCCGCCGAAAGTCGAGGTGCGACGGAAGAATGCCACGGTCCCCTCCCAGCATACTTGGACGCTACTCCCCCAACTCCCCGGATTAAAGCGGCGAATGGGTGTGATGGTTCTCACGCTCAGCACTTCAGGTCCGCCGGAAGGCGCACTCTATTCGGTCACCCTGTCAACGAATCAACAAAACCGGGTCTTTCAATGGTGGACGATGCCGTACCATCTCGCTGCTCAACCGGTGACCTTTCTGTTTGCCTCCTGCTTTTGGCATAACAATGATCGTGAGGGGTATTACCGGTCCGGCCTTCAGGAGTTGGGACAGTTGGCTCATCCGCACTTTAAATTATTGTTGGGTGATCAGGTCTATGGAGACTGGCCGAATGCGTGGGATTTAGGTGATGAGGGCATCGAACTCTATGCGAAGCGATACGCTCAATATTGGGGAGATGAGGCCTATCGGGAAGCCCTACAAGTCTGCCCGAACTTTTTTACCTGTGATGACCACGAATACTGGAACGATTATCCTGAAAAACAAATCCAACTCCCTCAGACCTGGGCGTCGAAGAATCGCAAAACTTATGGGGGAGGAGCGGAGGACCTCTATTACCACTATCAGCGATGTTTGAATCCTGATGAGGCTCGCTGGTACCGGTTTGAGATCGATCCGGTCTCCTTTTTTATTACCGATACCCGTTCAGAGCGCGAAAGGTGCAACGACAAAGGGACCAGTCATTTTATGTCAGAGGAACAGTGGGTGACACTGGAGGCCTGGCAACAGGGATTAACGGGACCTGGAGTCTTGGCGCTGGGCCAACCGCTCTTTCAAAAAGACGGGGATTTCCGTGACCATTCCTTATCGAATTTCAAGCAGGATTATGCCCGTCTCTGGCGGGTGATTGAACGGTCATTAGCCGGGCAGAATTCCCAGCATCGACCACACGATATCTTGATTCTGTCTGGAGATATCCATACGGGACGTTATGCTGAAGCCCATGGGCCATTTTCTGATGCCCCCTATGGGGTGCCGGAATTCATTGCCTCGCCGGCAGCCATGATCAATCCAGGTAATACCAGACCCGAAGCCCCGCCCGTGAAGATTCGGGTTCTTCCCAATGCGGAAGGAAAGGAGTCGGTGTGGCGGATCGATCCTCATACGAACATCGACATCATGACCATTCAGAATAATGTGGGTCTCGTGCGCATGGTTTCCGGAAGTCAGACCGGTGGATCGCCACAAGTACGATTTGAATTGGAATTATGGAGTCTGCCTGCCAAAGTTATTGAAATTGATTGGGATGAAACCGCTCCACCTCAAGGTCTGGGTGGTCCCTTGACCCGCGTGTGGAAGAAGGAGTTGTTGCTTCGGTAATGGATCATTTGGCTAGA
>BQIZ01000072.1 GCA_021604365.1 Nitrospirales bacterium | reverse complement strand
CTCAAATCAAAACAAATCCGATTTGAGTGCAGGTAGGGATACACAATTGACAATCAGCATCCCCAAGAACACCATAGATCAAACCTAGGATTTTTTCCGCACCGACACTGGCTTTCCTCAACGTGAGTCCAAATGTTCTCTGCAATGACAGACAACGGGTTTTCATGGAAATGAAATAAAGCCCGATTGAGGACATAACGCAGGCGCCATAAATTTCATCCAGATTGCCAGCTACCTATTTTCTCTGAGAATTTGGTCCTCCCTCCCTTAATCACAAAATAAACCTATCCCAATTCATTTCATAAAAACAAAGCTCTCAGTTATCGTTGTTGCAGCCTCGACTTCCTGACATCGTGCGGATGGGACATTCCCACAAATTGGTTTCATTCGTGCGAGGTCAAAACTACCATGGCTATAAACTCCATGGACATTTAATGTTATGGCTTTCAAGACCAAACTGGACAGAACCATACCTAGGGATTTCATCCTTTCCTAAAGATAAAGAGAGCAAATTATGAGCCACAGCCCTCACCTTCGAGACGGGCTAAAAACTTCCAATAAATTGGTGGTAATTATAGGGCGCCATTTGAAAAATGATCCTTACATGTCAGGATGCCACGATCTATCACGCTATCCTCCACTAAACCACGAAAAACCGATATTTAAGACATATTGTTTTATTACCTGGAGTTCCTATCCTGAAGGATCAGCTAGCCTAGAACTGATTTCGTTAAAAAATTTTGATAACGCCCTTGACATTCGCCTGCTTGCCTTCCCTTACTTAGTTTAAGTTATCACTGTCGAATAATGCAGTAAAGGCGTCAACACTTAATAAACGGCAGACTAAATGGTGCCACCGGCATACTCGGTCCGAGCTTTAGATATCTGGTTTATTAGGGAGAGATTCCATGGAAGGGCGAGAGGACCATTCATCGCAATAATCGCGGCTTTCCTGCACATAACTGCGAAAGGGATCGGCCATGACAAAAGCCGGACTCCCCTGAAGTTGTAAAACCGACCAATTGATGACATATGGTGGCCGGCGGGGATCATGATGGCCTATCGCCTTCTCAATAAAATCCGCCCACCCTTCCTTAACGATATGGCGAATGATTTCTGATCGCCCAAACGCACGGGTATTTCGTGGTGGTTGACCTTTCGCCAACTCGACCAGGTCATTCGTCGTAAAGCGCGGCGCATCGCCTTCTTCTGCCATGCCATGGTACAGCCCTGCCTGTGGATCGACATTGTGATATTCCAAATCCAGACTTTTCAACCAGGGATCGTCCCATTCTAATTTCTCTGCTTCTCGAAAGGTTTCCAGCAACGAGAGCTTGGAGGCCCAATCAACCCGACCAACCACCGCCTGATACCCTTGGCGTAAATCCTTCACGACCGATTCCCAATGGGCCAGGACCCAATCTGTTTCCTCATCCTGCCCGGCATAGTGCTTATCAGCGGCTTCCCAAAATTGCTCTTGTATATCCAAGGCAGAAAGGTGCTGGCCGGTTGAGAGGGTGACCATCCATTTTTGCTGAGAGTCGTGGGAGATGGCTCGCAAGGTCTGGACAGGATCATCGAAATCCAACCCTTGGGGGGCATGCCCTTCTTCGATTAATTGCAGGACTAATCCTGTCGTACCCATTTTCAATAGTGTGGCCTCTTCTGCCATATTCGAATCGCCCATGAGCAAATGCAACCGCCGGAATCGTTCGGGGTCAGCCAAGGGTTCATCCCGGGTATTTACAATGGCCCGGTTGTGCTGAACCCATTCAAAAAAATCGTTGACGATGTAATCCGGACGCTGGGAAATTTGATAGAGCACCCCCTCTTCGGCTGATCCCCGTGACCGGTCTCCCCCACGTCCTTCAATATCGTCCAGGCTTATCCAGCCATCCACGGAACGCGCCATCCCGATCCGGCCGGCCCCGGTAAAGACCTGGCGTGTCACCAGAAACGGCATAAGTAATCCCAACCCTTGATAAGTAAATGGAAAATCTCGCGTGACCAGGTAATTTTCATGGCAGCCAAATGTCGCGTCTGTCTCATGATCAATATTATTTTTGATGATCGACACCAGCTCAGAAAGCCCCAGTTCATCCAGACAGTCCTGCAACAGCCAATCTCCGGCACGGTCCACAGCCACGAGATCCCACAACGAATGGCATTCCGGTGAAGCATATTCAAGATGCCCCATATCGACATACATCCGGCCTGCGTTGAGCAAAAAGCCTCCATTGCCTGGAGGTTCATCATGCCCACGATAATGCCAATCAATCACGCCATGTTTTTTCTGACCAAACAAATGCTCAATGATCCGGCGTGCAACCCAGGAAGGAGACACGTCCGGTTGATCGGCTTTAATGAGCAGGCCATATTCGGTTTCAATGCCGAAGATTCGATTATGCATAGGTATCTCACTCTGCCAGGATTAGGTGGGAGGCTGGAACACGGAAGGAATGAAGGACTGCAATTCCGACTGACTCAGAACACGATAGGTTTCCATTTTCCCGCTCTCCCGATCCAGAAACACACATTCCACTGCTTCTTTGGAGAGCGTTTCACGAATTCGTGAAGCAATCGCCTCATCGTCTGGAATGGTGGACATGGAAGTGGCTGGTGAAGAGGTGCCTCCCTCCTCTTCTGAATCCGAAGTGGGGGTCGAGGTTTGGAGGTGACTCGCAATCCCCCACAGCCGGAGACTCACCTCCACCGCCGACTGCAAAGAAGAGAGAGGACTATGGTTTTTCCATACCTGAGTGAGACACCCACGGATTGATGGGGAGGCTGCCAGCAACCCGAATTCGCGTTGTTCCTCAAACATGCCATCATAATTGATGGTGAACAGGCGGTCGCGATCCTGGGTAGCCCCGACTTCTGCCAGCAAAATTTTGGCAATGTACGGTGCCTTGAAAATTTCTTCAAAAGCTTGCTTGATGACAGGGGCCAGACCATTTTTCATCAGGCGGGAAGCGGTCACATCCGCGGGTGACCGTTGAAACCCTTCCACGTGGGCCATATCCAAGAGGGTATATCGTAATTTCTCCAGATCAGCCGGATGACCCATGCCTCCCAGCGCAATGCGATCGTAAATTTCATAGATCTTTTCCGTACCCCGATTAAAGGTCAGCAACAGAATTCCTTGGGCAAAGGAGACGCCGACTAATGGATTGCCTTGTGTGAATTGATCGTCCAGATAATTTCGTCGATTGGCGACCGCTTCAATCCATCGATAGGGTTCTTCATACATGATTCAGCACCTTTTCTGAAAACAGCGATTTCAAGCGTTCGGCGGGAATGGTCCTCACTCCTTCAGGGGAAATGCGTTTGACAACGGGATACAGTTGAGCCTGCGCGTCCACTCCTCCGGTGGCGGAATCAAACTCTGCAGCACTGGTCATTAGCCGAAGCACGAACGTCAGGGCATCCTCTTCATTCATCCCGGCCACGGGACCACTCCCCCACCGATTCATGTAAAACAAAATCCCCCGAATCGTAGAAGACCCTGATCCTGACACCGCATATTCCACAGCCTCGAATTCAGCTCCTAAGATGTCGTAGAAAAAGATCTTCCCGCATCCTTCAAGTTGATCATACCCCGCAAAAATTGGCGCCACGGTTCCGGTTCCCGCCAACGCCGCAGGCGCATTGTTTTTCAACAATGTCGATAAGGCTCGCAACTTTCCCTCAAAACTCAAATCCTGCAATTGGCTTCTCCGGTAATACTTAAAGGAATGTTCTAAGATTCTGGCCATTTCAAACGCGGTGGCAGGAACACCCGCAATGGCCATGACGGAAAAACGATCCAATTCCAATACCTTATCAGTCCGATCATACATCACGACATTTCCTGCCGTTGCCCGCCGGTCACCAGCCACGAGGACACCATCTGCATACTTGATGGCAAAGACCGTCGTACCAGTTGTGATCTCAGCATGGGCTGATGGCCCGCTGACATTGAACGGCGGGCAAAGATCGTCGACCGCATAGCCACATTCTCGTAGAACCTGAAGGAAATCTCCCTGTTGTCCCATCTTATTCCCCGGTCCGTTGGCGATACTTTTCCGCTTGTTTGGGATCCACCTTGCGCATGCGCTTCATGAGATTATCCCGGGAAGGGGAATCAGTTTCCGGCCTTTTAGGACCTGATTCCTGATCACCAGGTCCAGATGGCTTTGAGAGTGGATCGATTGGCTGCTCTTTTCGTTCAAGACCTCCACCGGTTTGAATATATGCATATTTGTTCTTCATAAATCTCATCCTCCACATTAACTATTTTTCAATACCATGGCTTCCATCATATCAAATGGGGTCTCAGCATCCTCAATCACAGACCGACATTGAGCCACGGACACCGGCTCAAGGTGATCCAGCAGGTCAAGATGCAGTCCCCCATTTTGCCCACGAAAATGAACCCCTTCCCATTGTATTGAGGTAATGTCTTTTTCAAATCGTTGCACACACAACCCCCGGAGCCCTCCACGCGTATCAAGCGGTCCATGTTTCATGGCTTTTTGAATCTCTTGTTCCTGACACAGCGGGGTTGTTCGACCTTCGGCTTCCAACCCGAAGAACAGGCTGCGATCAGGGTCCAGATTATGATATTCCAGATCTAGACTGGCAAGCCAAGGGTCGTCCCAGCCAACGGCCTCGGCCTGGCTAAAGGTTTCGAGCAACCACCATTTTGTCACCCAATCAATTTTCCCCACAAGCTGCAATCGATCCCGCTCGAGAAGGTCTAACACATGCTCCCATTCGCAAAGAATCCAGTTCGTCTCTTCATCCATTTCGATGAAAAATTTTCTGGCCAGATTTAGATACTCCCGTTGGATATCCAGCCCCGAAATCATGCCGCCAGTTTTCCGCTTCACAAGCGTGTTTAATTCAGGATCACGCGACAGCGCCTGAATCGCCTGCACCGGAGAGTCTAATTCACAGGGCGGCAAGAGCCCTCCCGCAATCATATCCAACACGACCCGTGTCGTGCCTATCTTCAAGGCGGTGGCATACTCACACATATTGGCATCGCCCACGATGAGATGGAGGCGTCGATAGCGCTCGCGATTCGCATGGGGTTCGTCTCGTGTATTAAGAATAGGGCGGTTGTGCATGGTATCCACCCCCAACTCGGTCTCCATAAAATCTGCGCGTTGGGACAACTGAAATCCGCCCGGCACAAATCCGCGCTCTTGCGCTTCACGACCGACCTTGCCTGCGCCGGCAATCAATTGTCGGCTAACCAGAAAAGGCATGAGCCCACGAGCCAAATTCTCAAAATTGAGTGTGCGCGAGACCAGATAATTATCATGGCAACCATAACTATGCCCGTGAAAATCCGTGTTGTTTTTATACAGCTGGACCATCGGTCCGCCAAGGACCTTGTTTCGGCGTTGTGCCGCAATCCAAAGAATTCGTTCGCCAGCCCGGTCATGCGCGACCATATCCTTGAGAGACCGGCATTCCGGCGTGGAATATTCCGGATGAGTATGGTCATTGTAAAATCGTGCGCCATTTGGGAGGACAAGGTCACTTTTCATTTCATGGAAGGAAAAAGGCCGATGGGCATCCTGCTCCGCAAACAGGTCCTCTTCTTTATCCTGAGCCAACTCGGTCACACGAAACCCCCGTTGATCTTCATGGGGATGTTCGCCCTGATAATCCCAACGGCGGGTAAAATGTCCGTCAAGATAGGCTCGCACCAACTCCATGGATTCCACCACAGGATCGGCGGTCTCGACATCTTCCCGCGCAATCCCATATTCGGTCTCAATCCCAAACAGACGAATCGAGTTCATATCTTGCGATCTTTCAACTGAGAATGTCTCATTTGAGAGTTTGCTAGAAAGGGAGGTTCAAACAATTTGAGAAGTCCGATGTTCTTCTCCGTCCTTTCCAGGCTGAAGGGAGGACACTCCAACAATCTGGTCCGGATGGTAATCCAAGAGTTTTAACCATTCCTCAGCTGAATCATCTGGGGGAAAAATTTCACTCTCCTTGAATTCTTCATTGGTGGCAATGAGTAAATCATCGAGGCTCAGACCCGATGGTTCCTGATCGACCGCTCGAATCGCCCGCTCAATGGCCCGTTCTTTGGCACGCCGCACGATTCCCGCCAACACCGCTCCACTCAATAAATCACGACGGTAGAGAATTTCCCTCCGGCCGTTACGCAACCGGATAGCCAATACGCGATTCTCCTGACTCCGCTGAAAGAGATTCTCTAACAGTCCGTCGATGATACGCGACACCGGAGTCCCATCATCTTCTCCGCTGCCAGCAGATTTCTTCGTGTCGTAAGGAAGATCAGCGGTCAAATAGACACGCAAAATTTCCCCAACATCGTTTCGCCCAGGTCGGCCAACTTTGATTTTTCGATCAATTCTTCCAGGTCGAAGCACCGCCGGATCAATCATATCCGGACGATTCGAGGCCAAAATCACGACCACCTGAGAAAGGCTTTCAATCCCGTCGAGTTCAGCGCAAAACATTGGGACCAGGGTGTTGGAGACATTGTAGGAGCGCACCGCCCGTCTCGTCCCTAAAATGGATTCGGCTTCATCGATGAAGATAAATGGTAACTTCCCGGCTTGCCGTTGTTGCCGGGCTTGGAGAAATAAATCCCGGATGATTCGTTCCGATTCCCCGACCCACATATTCAAAACTTCAGGACCTTTGACATGCAGAAACACGCCACCTTCAATCGGCGGAAGTTGCGAGAGAGAATCCTGTCCCTGGCTTCCTACATGAGGCGTGAGCGTCTCACGTTCTTGCCCTAAGAGTTGCCCAAGGCTCGCAGCTGTAGCTTGACCGATCAGCGTTTTTCCGCAGCCGGGTGGGCCATACAGTAGGAATCCCTTGGGTTGCTGGAATTGATAACGGGAGAACAACCCTTCATGCAGGAGCGGATATTCTATTGACCGGCGAATGGCCCCAATGGCTTCCTGCTGGCCACCAATATGCTCCCATCGCACAGTTGGTAATTCCGCTAAAAGATGCGATTGGCCTTGGGAATTGTCCAAACGTTCAATGGCAATCCTGTGAGTCGGGTCCAATCGAACCTCATCGCCAACCTTCAGGTCCGCACTCGCAAGGTCCTCCGCCCGTTGAATGAGAATGCCTTGTCTGCCGGCCTCTTGGTCAATTCGAAGACGGCCATCACCTAAAATCTCTCGAACTTTCACAATTGAACCACTCCGATCATACCCAAGAGACCGGATGACGACATACGCCTCATTCACTAAAATCTGATGTCCAACCTTTAAGCCATCCCCCTCGAGCCTGGGATCGACATTGGCATAATATTCTGCCCCACCAACCATGATTCTAACTACGCCCTCATCAGGCTGCCCCAACAAGGTCCCGATTCGATTTGCCGGGGCCGTCAGCTTTTCAAGTACCCCCTGCAGTTTTTTCATGTCGGCTTCCTGTTGTTGAGAAGCCGTCGTTTGTTCAACAAGCCGGTGTCGAAGTTGATAGAGCAAGGATATTCGTTGATCCCCTTCAGGCAATGATGCCAAGCATTGGTCAATGAGTGCTATTGGCGAATTTCCAGACTGACGGAAGGATTTTGAAAATGAGGAACCACCTGACGGAGAAGAATCCTTTGGGGAAGAAAATTCTGAAGAATCGCTCATCGTATATATTTTTCCATTCTATTTCAGTTGGAAGATGAAAGCTGTGATGCACATCAAAACACTGCCGAGTCATCTTGGTCGACAGTGGTCAAATCATTCTACAATGTTTCCTGACCATTACCCAAGGTATAAAAAAAGCAGAGGATCCAAAACCGGATCCCCTGCTTCTATTAAAGTGTAACCTTTAGTGACTTAGTACGTTACCAACGGTCTCCACCGCCACCACGGTTTCCTCCGCCGCCACGATTTCCGCCACCACCGCCGCCACCAAATCCCGTCCGTGGCGCTTGAGGCTTCGCTTCATTGACCGTCAGGGTACGCCCTCCCATTTCGGTCCCATTCAGCGCCTCGATCGCAGCCTTGGCTTCAGCTTCCGAGCCCATTTCCACAAAACCAAATCCCCGAGACTGCCCGGTGTATTTGTCCGTAATAATTTTAGCCGACGTCACGGCGCCGTGCTGCCCAAAAAGGTCAGCCAATTCCTGCTCTGCCGTGGAATACGGCAAGCCACCCACATAGATCTTTGAACCCATCGGGGTCCCTCCTTCTAAATGCGATATTGTTTTGCATGGTTCGAAGAGAAGAGAAGGGAAGGAACGGCCCGAGAACGCAAACCAGATGGCGACTTAGGACTAACTTCCAATCAGACTCCTTGCGGATTCCTTGGCAAAACAACATCAGTGATGGGCCCGTCACTCAAACATTCACCACGTGGCCCGAATGTCGTGATGAATTTCTTTTGATTAGCATAAGTCACAATGGGAAAGAATGCAACAGACCCCAGGGGAGAAACTACTATTGAAGAGCATTATTTTCAGGAAATTAATTGGGGAACGCCCTTGCCATCAATCGCCTCTTCTGTGATTATCACTCGTTTAATGTCTTTCAGAGCTGGAACATCATACATCAAATCCAGCATCACTTCCTCCAGAATAGAACGCAATCCCCTAGCTCCGGTTTTCATGGACGAGGCCCTTGTGGCAAGGGCCTGAACCGCCTCAGGCGTAAAATCCAACTGCACCCCATCTAATTGAAATAATGCTTGATATTGCTTCAGGAGAGCATTTTTCGGTTCCTGGAGGACGCGAACCATATCCTCCACGCGCAAATCATTCAGAGAGGCCAAAATCGGGAACCTGCCCACAAATTCAGGGATGAGTCCATATTTTAAAAGATCCTCCGGCTTGAGTTTTCCCATTAATTGATCAGAGGTCAGGCCCTCACCATTAGGGGAAACTGCTCCAAAACCCATTCGCTTCTGATTGGTCCGTTGAGCGATAATATCCTCAACTCCGACAAACGCACCGCCACAAATAAAGAGAATATTGGACGTATCCACCCTGAGGAATTCCTGCTCAGGATGTTTTCTGCCCCCCTTGGGAGGCACATTACATAACGTCCCTTCCACTAATTTCAGTAACGCCTGTTGGACACCTTCCCCGGACACATCCCGCGTAATAGATGCGCTTTCAGATTTCCGGCTAATCTTATCAATTTCATCGATATAGATAATACCCACTTGGGCTCTGGCCATATTGAAATCGCACGACTGCAATAACTTCAAGACCACATTTTCTACGTCTTCTCCAACATATCCCGCCTCCGTCACCGTGGTGGCATCCGCGATGGCAAAGGGCACATGCAAAATTTTCGCTAAGGTTTTCGCCAGTAAGGTCTTGCCGGTTCCAGTCGGCCCGATCAACATCACATTCCCTTTTTCCAATTCCACATCAGGCAGGTCTTTGCTCGTAAACACACGTTTATAATGATTGTGGACGGCAACCGACAGAACCTTTTTGGCACGGTCCTGTCCAATCACATACTGGTCAAGCACCGCTTTGATTTCAGGAGGTGTCGGCAGGGGACCCGCTGGCGGCTCTATGACGGACGGACCTTCGGTTTGGCCTGATAAAAACTTGGAACATTGTTGGATGCAATCTGCACAAATCAACACCGACCCTGGTGCCTGACATTGCGTACAAGCCAGTTTCGTCGGGGCCTGTATCAAATTCGTTGCTCCAGGTTTTGCCCGCCCACAAAAAGAGCAGACCGCATCCGCACGATTTCGTCCTTGCTTCGAATCCCAAAAAGCCACAGCAGTTACCTTTCCTTACTCTTCGCCAGATATCAATCTAATAAGTGCGATCCCTCATCCACGAAATGATGATCTTAATCTTCAAGAGGAAGGATATCAAATCATCCCCATTCAGGATAAACCTCCCAGGGATTCCTCCACAACCAGCGGCACAGCCTTCCATGACAATCCACGGTCCACCGTCCGAAAAAGTCCTTTTCCATTAGTGCCCACGTAGAGCACATCGGAATCGACCGCGCTCATAGCTAAAGCTCGAATATTAACATTCGTCAAGCCCGCACTTCGAGCTTCCCAAGTTATTCCTCCATCTTCACTTCTAAAGACACCGTCACGATTGGTCACATACACGACATGGGGGTGGGCAGGATCGAGAATGAGGTCACTCAACATTTGATCGGGGAGCATATCTCCAATGCGGGTCCAAACTTGCCCCCCATCCTTGGTGACATATAGTCCATTCAGAGTGGCAGTATACACCGTATCGGATTCACGAGGATCAACCTTAATGCGAGTCACCCCCAATGCCCTGGAAGATTTCAGGACGTCAGAGGCCACCAACCCATTATTGACCATCCTCCAGCTTCGGGCACCATCAATGGATTTATAGACTCCCCCACTTGTTCCGGCATAAAGCGTTTGAGGCTGCCGGGGGTCGCAGTCAAGCGCCACCACCATGAGGACCTCTTTCATGCCCTCCATCCGCTTACTCCAGGTTTCTCCCCCATCGGCTGATTCAAACACCCCTAATGAGGTGGCGGCATAAATATGGGCACTGGAACCCGGAGCAAAGACCAATTGATGAACCACAGAAGAAATCGTCACATCATCCAATCCCGTCCGTCGTGACACCCATCGTTGGCCACCATCATAACTTTTATACACCGCGTCACCTTTAGTCCCGGCTACAATATTGGCCGGAAACAGGGGGTCAATGGCCAGGGCAATGACGCGAGAATGAGTCATACCCGCAGACATGTTCTGCCAGGTCATTCCTTCATCCCGGGATTTATAAATATAGTCATTGGTAGCGAGGTAAAGAATCTTGGAGTTTGTGGGATGAAGGGCGATTTCCACAACCGCCTCACTTTTCCCACAGCCAGCCAACATCATGCAGGCAACCATTGTTGCCCAAAATAAACCGAGACTGACAATCATCCCGTACCTTGGATTACTTTTAACCGGCTTCTCAGAAAGCGGCAGCACCATAGGGGCACCTTCCACGGCTAGTGACGGAAACGAGCCCCCTTTGGTTGTTGTGGAGGACGTTGAGCCGAAGATGGCATAATGGGGGGCAGATTGCCCACAGGCGCTTTCGAAGCCTTTTCATACAGACCCATGGCTTCAGGCATCCATTTCTTGAGATCGGCAATCCGGGTTTCGTGGGCTGGATGAGTGGATAAAAATTCCGGTGGAGCGCCATCAGAAGTTGCTTCCATTCGTTCCCAAATATGAATCGCTTCCCGGGGATCATACCCCGCATCGCCGGCAAGCAAGATGCCGATATAATCGGCTTCCGATTCATGTTTTCGGCTAAACGGTAACAGAACTCCTGTCTGCACCCCAAGCCCCATCGCCTGCATGGCTAACGCGTTTAATGCCGGATTCTGACCTTGGGTCGAAAGCACAATCGCCGCTGCGGACATTCCAAATTGAGCCACCAGTCCCTGGCTCATCCGTTCACCTCCATGTTCCGCCAATGCATGAACCACTTCATGCCCCATAATGGCGGCTAGTCCGGCTTCATTTTTTGCCATGGGGAAAATTCCGGTATAGACCGCAATTTTCCCCCCAGGCAAAGCCCAGGCATTTTTCATATTGTCATCTTTAATAACAGTCACTTCCCAATCGAATCCTTCCGCCACATCCGCGTATTTAGAATGCTTGGCCGCCTCAATAATACGAGCCGCAACCCGTTTGACCGGCTCAATTTCTTTGGGATCTTTGGAAATAATGACTTTCGGGTCCTGCAACACTTCACTATACTGGGCAGCCCCCATCTGACTCATCTGCCCCGACGGCATCAGGAGGAGTTGAGAGCGATTCGTATAGGGATTGGTCTGGCAACCGGAGACCAGAATACTCAAGAGCAGTGCGCAGGATAAGCCCGTACGAACCCTGATGGCCCACCACAATATCGGCATCTCAGAACCTCTCTGAATACAGCATAGAGCCCAAAGAGGCATCCAGCTCCCGCTACAGCAGCCCGGACCATCTACATTCCGGCAGAAGGCTCTGGAATCCGAATGTCCAATTCTTGAATTTTCTCATAGCGAGCCAATGCCGGTTTTGTGCCTACACGAGGGCCCACCACCAAAATGGCAAACTCCTTAGGTCTCAAATGTTTGTGTGCAGCCATTCGGACTTCAGCCGTGGTGACCTTTTCTATGCCCTGGCGAAATTCTCTCAGCCAGGTTGAAGGGTACCCATAATATTCGTACGTCAGGTATTTACCAAGCACTTTCGTGGGAGAATCCACGGAAAATACAAAGGAATTTAAAATGCTGGCTTTCGCGCTCGCCACTTCTTCATCCGTAGGAGGCTCAGCAACCATATTCCGAGCTTCCGCAATTAACGCGTCAATTCCCTTCGCCGTCGTTTCTGTTTTCGTCGACATCGAAAGAATGGCCATGCCCGGATAGTCCCATTGTAACCCCACGCCACCATGCACATCATAAGCCAGCCCTTGCTTAGACCGGATGTTATAAAATAATCGGGCTCCAAATGATCCCGAAAGAATTTGATTGACGATCACCAAGGAATAATAATCGGGATCGTCCCGACGAATACCCAAATGTCCCATAGCAATTTTTGCTTGGGTCATATCGTTTTTTTCAACATAAAAGACACCAGCCGGAACGTTTGCCTGAATGCCGACCTGAGCATCCGATACCTCTGGGCCTTTGGGCCAGTCACCAAAAATCGATTGAATGAGCGCCAGCGTCTTTTCTCGTTCGAAATCACCGCTCACACCTAAAATGATGCGATTAGGATGAAAGTATGTCGCATGCCACCGCATCACATCCTCTCGCGTGATAGATCCCACGGAGGCGTAAGTCGGTTCCCAGGTATATGGTGATTCTTTCCCATAAATCAACTTTTTAAATTCTCGTGACGTAATCTCATCGGGATCATCGTTCTGACGCGAAATCCCCGCCATCACCTGATTTTGAGCAATCTTTAACTTTTCAGGATCAAATACGGGAAACCGCAACACATCCCCGAATATCTTCAACACATCCGGAAAATCTTCAGTCAGAGAACCCATCGATGCGGTTCCCGACGAGTCCCCAATGTGTGTTTCAATCGCGGCGGCCTTCCCCTCCAAATACTCATCCAGCGCATCTCCGCTCATGGTTTTTGTCCCCCCTGTGCGAAGCACCGTTCCCGTTAAGGAGGCCAACCCAACTTTTCCTTTAGGTTCCAACCGAGATCCTGTTCTGATCATGGCTGACACACCCACCAATGGTAACTCATGGTCTTCCATCAGCAAAACCACCAGTCCATTATCCAGAACCACGCGTTCAGGTTCAGGAATGACCAGTTCGGGTAAGGGTGGAAAATGTAACTCCTCGACTTTAGTCACCTGCGCTTGCACCCAAACGGGTACACAAAACATGACGAAGGCGACCAACCCCGCGCTCAGGATTGGCCATTGACCTACTCCACAGACCGCAGGCTGTTGAGACATAAGGCGATTCATGATTGACCCTCCCCGGAAGTGACTGGCTGAGGACTACCGGCAGGAGGAACCGTTTCGATCATGCCCACGATTCGGTTCGTGGATTGAAACATCGTGTTGGCGACCCGACGAATTTCGCCCTTGGTCACCTGATCCAACCGATCGATGGACCGGAATAACTCACGCCAATCTCCAAATAACATCTGATAATCAGTCAAGTACATCGCCATGCCGAGGTTATTATTCAAGGCCCTGACTAGCCCGGCTTTCGCCCTGGTGCGGAATCGAGCCAACTCCTCATCGGAGACGTCCTGGGTTTTAAGCCGGTCAAATTCTTCTCGTAAGGCCTGTTGCACGGTCTGATTTGTCACGCCACGGCCAGGAACAGCATAGGCCATCCACACATGCGGGTATTTGTCACCTGGATATTCCCCATAGGCTCCAACCGAAACCGCAATGCGTTTGTCCCGTATCAGCGATCGATACAACCGGGACGTCCGCCCGTTCGTCAAAATATCGTCGATCGCATCGTACACCGGTTGATCAGTATGAGTTACAGGGGGTTTATGATAACCCTCGACATATAACGGTTGGGAAGGATCCTGCAGTTTCACAATTTTTTCTGCGATGGACGGAGGCTCAACAATTCGAAGCGGAGCGGGAGAGGGGGCAGAGGGAATTCGATTGAAATATTTTTCAAGAATCGGAATGACCGTCTCCGCTTTCACATCCCCGACGATCGCCGTCACCAAATTGGTAGGCACATACTGCGCCTCATAAAACTTCTTGGCGTCGGTCATCGTGTAGGATTGAATATCGTTGGCAAAGCCAATCACCGGATGATGATACGGGTGAGCCATATAGGCCGTCGCAGCAAATTGTTCGAGCAACCGGCCGAAGGGTTGGCTTTCCGTCCGCATTCGACGCTCTTCCATGACCACGTCCCGTTCCTCATAAAACTCTCGAAAGACCGGGTGCAGAAAGCGCTCAGACTCCAGATAGGCAAACAGTTCAACCTTATTGGCCGGAAGAGCATAAAAATACCCGGTCACATCAGCACCGGTGAACGCGTTTAAGGCGACCCCACCCTCTCGTTCAATGATATCGCCGAACTCATTTTTCACCACATACGCAGAGGCCTCTTGTTGTCGTTTTTTAAAAACCGCATACAGGCGATCCACCGTCTCCGGGTCAGGATCGGAAGAAAATTTCTCCGTTTGATAAGCCTGGTAGGCCTCTTCCAAGGCCTCTAGCGCAATCTTTTCTGCTTCGTAATCGGTCGTGCCAATGTGGGGTGTTCCTTTAAACGCCATATGTTCAAACATATGAGCCAGTCCCGTTTGCCCCATGATTTCCTGAGCCGATCCCACATTGACTCGCGTCATAAAGGCAAAGACAGGGGCCACTGGCCGCTCCACAATTATGAAGGTCCACCCGTTCTTTAACGTATGCTGAGTCACACGTTGTTCAAAGGAGGCCAGATCCTGACCAAACACTATCCCTCCGCTGACGAACCACACCAGCCCCACCAGTCCGAGGGTCTTGCTCCATCCAATCATTCGATTACTGATTCCCATTAATCACCATCCTGTTAAAGCAACATCTCTAATCCGACCATTAATTAATCCTACCCAGTAATTGAGAATTCTGGCAAGCAAGAAACTATTGAAGGCGGAAACCGCATCTTACCAACTCCTGCTCATGTTATTAAGGGATGCCAATCTTGCCCTGAGACTTGCGGCAAGAAAGATTGGGCCTTATTTAATCAAAAGAAAAGCTGTTGACAATTGGATCGCCGCCCGTGCGATGGAGATATTAACGCACAACCCAGGGAATGATAATACTGTTGGCCTTCCAGCTCAACGCTCCTTTTATCCAACGACGATCACCGATGAGGGCTCGTCCCTCATTTCCATCCCAAGCCCGGATTCTTCCCAGGGGTGCAATACGGGACCCTCATATTGATACCCTCCTTGAATTGGATCCCCGGACAACAGTAGCGGCATATCAAGATCTAAAAATTGAAATCCTCCCAAGCCCAACACCAGACTCCAGGAGCAGCCCATCGCCACACGGCTTTCTACCATGCCACCAATCATGAGTCCGAGTCCTGAAGCCCGCGCCAACCCGGCAATATCCATAGACTCCACCACCCCGGATTTCGTAATCTTGAGATTCAGTACATCCACGGCGTTTCGTTCAATCAATCGTCGCGCATCCTCTACGGATCGAACCGATTCATCAGCGGCAAGAGGAATCGTTCCTTTCCGTCGCAAAGCCACGAATCCCTCAACATCCTCCCGGGCAATCGGTTGTTCGAATAACATCACAGGTAGATGCAATCGCTCTATAGCTCTTATACACTCACTTGCCTGCTCTACTAAAAAACCTTGATTGGCATCAAGGACCAGCTTCGTATCGGGACATGCGGCACACACTGCCTCCATCCGCCGGATATCCTCATCCACCTCCAAACCGACTTTCATTTTAAATACCCGGAATCCTTTGGCAAACCACGCTTGGGCGGTGCCCACAATCTGGTCGAGTGGTCCAATTGGCAGGGTCACATCGGTTTCCTGTCGTCGCACATCCGCCCCTCCCCACAGCCCCCACAAGGGAATACCCATGCCACGGCACAACGCATCAAGGAGGGCCGTTTCAAGGCCACATCGCACGGCAGGTGTCTGGCGGGCCACCTCACGAAGCTGCTGTGCTAATTTTCTGAAATGAGTGACAGATTGTCCCAGACATTCCCTGGCTGCAAGAGGAAAGACTCGAAGGCAACCCGCCTGATCCTCTCCTGAAATATCAGGAAAGGGTGCCATTTCCCCAAAACCATACGCCCCGTTTCGAAGCGTGACGCGGACAAAGACATTGTGAGCCTCCATCATGGCTCCTGATGCCACGACAAAGGGTGCCAGGAGCGGCAAGGCGATTGGCCACGCTTCAACTTTGGTTATACAGAAAGGATCACGCACGGGCATAACTACATGTAGAATGCACAGAAGCGAAAATGAGACGCTCGACCACGGACTCCCGTTACTGCATTTCAACCATACCGATCATCATTCCAGGGAAGAGCGGTATTGGAATACCCGCGCACTTCCCAGAATCCCCGTTCATCGCGTTCGGAAAACGTAATTTTTTTGACCCACTTTGCGCCTTTCCATCCATAAAGTTTGGGAATGATCACGCGTACCGGACCACCATGATCCCTGGTCAATGGCCTCCCGCTCCAATGGGTGGCCAGAAGCACATCTTCATCATTGCAGACTTTAAGAGTCACATTGGTCGTGTATTCATCAAAGGCTTCGAATAACACATACTTCGCCTCGGGCAAGGGACGAACCAATTCCAACAGATGTTGAAATTTCACACCTCCCCACTCATTATCCAACATGCTCCAGGACGTCACACAGTGAAAGTCAGCAGTCAGTTGCACCTGAGGCTGTCGTTGAAAGACCTCCCAATCCCAGGTCAACGGATTGGCCACGCATCCATCAATACTTAAGGCCCATTCCGCCAGCACGATCTCCGGCTTACAGCCTAAATCAAGGACTGGAAAATTATTCACCACATGTTGCCCAGGTGGAACACGCTCATCTTGAGGTTCATCTACCTCCCGACAGGAGAACTCCCGCCGATGTTGGGCAACTCGTTGCTTCGCTTTCACCATCCGTTCGTTGGGTTCCATTTTAGGCCTTTCCTCCTCCGGTCCAGGCGAGCAGTCTTAAGGAAACTAAACATCCTTCTCGTAAACGAAATCTCACGCCACAACACTGTTCGGTCTAGTATAGCGAGGTTCCCAGGCCAGGAATAGTCGAAGGAGAAGAGTCAGGCCATACTCCCCTGAACCATCCGAGCCTCTTGTCTTCATCAGTTCACAACTTTGAAGGCTTTCATGAATCTCAGGCATCCTTTTTCATCAAGCAGCAAAAAACTCCCTCATCACATAGCCAAGAAAAAAAAATTCTGATAGATTATTGTATTCGTTCACCAACAGTCTGGAAGCCAACGGTTGTTCCCCATTTCGTTTTAAACCGCCCCCATTTCCAGCCAACTGTTATATCAGCAATAATTTTTGCGGAGGATCAGTCTCATGGCACTGCATGTATTGGCTCGGATTATCTGTAGCTCCTTGCTGGTGGCCTCAGCAATGGCCACATCTG
>BQIZ01000071.1 GCA_021604365.1 Nitrospirales bacterium | reverse complement strand
TGTCTGCACCCGCATGAGCAGTGGGCCAGGCAATTGGCACATCGTTATGGCGTGGTCTTTCGCGATCTGCTCAAACGGGAATCGTTGCCGGTGACCTGGCGTGAACTGCTGGTGCAGTATCGAAAACTGGAATGGCGGGGCGAGATGCGGGGTGGCCGGTTTGTGACCGGTTTTACGGGAGAACAGTTCGCACTGCCGGAGGCAGTGGAATCGTTACGGGCGGTGCGCCGTGATGTCCAAGTCGGAGCACAAGAGATTCGCCTGTCCGCCGCCGATCCGTTAAATCTGGTCGGCATCATCTTGCCGGGCGAACGGATCTCCGCTCACACATCCAAGCTGATTTTTTTCCGTAATGGTGTGACGGCTATCGATACCCCCTCAGTCGTCAGTCTGGCTTGATCGAACGTGTTGTGACAAACCGAACCGATCAGAAATCCAATCAGCAATCCTTGGCATCCCGTTTTATGGTACCGGGTCTGGCATTGGCCCTTTTGGGATGTATGACCCTGCTTTGGATTCCGCTTCCCTCTCCTACCATTCTCCGGAAAGTCTTCTACGATTTTTGTCATGTTCCATTATTTGGTGGTGTGGCCCTGATCCTTTTGTATCTGGCACGGCAACTAGGTGAGTCTCGAGGGTGGTCGGTGGAGGGGCAGTATGGTTTGGCGTTCATCGGGGCTGTGATTCTGGGTGCATTGACGGAAGGCATGCAAGCGTTCAATTCGAGTCGTTTTGCCGAATGGTCGGACTTCCTTTTGGATGTGTTGGGAGCTGTGGGTGCCCTGGGGTTATCCTTCACCCACGATCAAAGATTTACGGGACGTGTTGCAATATGGCGGGTGGCCCCTAGGAAACAACTGGTTCAGGCCGTGGTCGGATTGCTTGTGGTGGTCGCCCTGAGTCCGGTGCTCATCTGGTCCTATGTCTATTGGGACCGGGCTAACAGATTCCCTTCACTCGTTCAGTTTTCTTCCGTATGGGAAATGCTGTTTGTCAAAGGAAGGGACGCTGCCGTTCAGATTGTTCCTCCGCCCTTAGGCTGGGAAAAACCACGGCTCGATACCGTGGGGCTCGTGCTGTTTTACCCGAAACCCTATCCAGGAATTCGCCTTAGGGAGCCCTATCCGGATTGGAAAGGATTTTCTCATTTCCATTTTGAGGTGTATTCCGAATTGCCGGAAGTCCAATCCCTGATCATCCGAATTGATGATGCACAACATAATAACGCCTATAAGGACCGGTTTAATCAGGCCATCACCATTTCGCCGGGCCTCAATCACATTCACATTCCGTTAGATGACATTCGACTCTCCCCCATTGGCCGGGAAATGGATCTCAGCGCGATTAAGAATGTTCGACTCTTTGCCGTGAGCCCGCCGGAAGAATTTTCCCTGTATGTCGATAATATCCGTCTGGAATAGAGTTGTCAGTGCTCAGGAGGGGGAGCCGAGCGAGCGAACATGCAGAGTATCCCAATAATTGGCAGGTGCATCTGTGAAATCAGCGCTGACATCCAATTCAACAATCCTGTGTGGCGGTTGAGAATATATGAGGTTGGGTCAGGGTCGATTTTTTCATTGAAGCCCAGTAGACAGATGCGCAGAGGTGAGTAGAATATATTTTGACGAAGCTGTTTCATTTTTCAATATGGCGCGTTATTCGACCGGGAAGGAATGGGTTGCAAAAACAATTCATGTCCGGTGGCTATCCCCACCATGGAATCTCAACAAAAAGGCGATTATCCCAATGGTACCTGACATCCTGACATTTCCCTCCGCATTTCGTTTTCGATGTTTTCTATGGGTTTTGGCGTGTGTGCAACTGGGTCTGGTTGGTTGCCACGTCACGTTAATTTCTTCTTATGATCCGGAAATGGATCGGACCGCAACATCGCTCCAAAAAAAGATGGACGCTTTTTTAACTCGACTCGAAACCCATGCCGGGGAATCCCAGGCTCACTATTCGTGGGATCAGGTCTTTTATCAGGACTATCTGGTCCAGCTTCGCTCCCTGCGGCTGCGCGCACAGAGCGATCCCACGAATGAGTTCACGGCCAAACAGTTGACCCTCATGATGGATAATTTTGAGCAACTCCGTTTAGCCCATGAAGCGGGGCCTCTTCCCATTCCCACGATACAGGCCACACGAGATTTATTTAATCAAGGCTGGCAGGCCATTATTGCGAAAGAAATCGCCAAGCGGCGGGGAGTGGATCCACAGTGATCATATTCGGCGACGGGAAGCACGGGTGGGTAGTTGTGACGCGTGAGAGGTGTGGCTTGAATGTTGGGTCATGCATCAATGGTCTTCCTCAATGATGCGAAGCGATCTTGACCGAGTCATGGCCCTTCGCTAAGATCTGCGTATGCCTAGACCGCCATTTCCTACAGGCCCTCGACCCACGCCACGGATGGGTGGGGCTCATTCTTCGGCTCCTCCAGGCCAAGCGAAACAATTCGAATCGCTTCGAGCGTCGTTGCTGTTTTGTCCGAAATGTCAAACTGCGACTCCGGCCCGTGAGCGCCTTCTTTTAGTTCTCCCTACCGGAAGTATCTACGAATACCTCTGTGCCCATTGCGGGACTTCCACCGGTTCCAAAACCGATCAGGCTCAAAGCGAAGTTCGCCTCATCACTCCTTAAATTCCGATTGGGTCTTGTTCTTCCCGCTGGGGGAGGGCTCTCAGTATTTGTTCTGTCATCCCCGCAATGAGTAAGCGGGGATCCATCAGGAAAAGTCTCCGATGGATTCCCATCAAAAAATGTCGGGAATGACAAGACAGGTAGATTTTTGGCGGCTGGCGGAATTTTTCAACACTCCTTATGTGGATTTGTGGCATGACCGGGTGGAACGGGTAGGCCTTCCTGGGCCATGATCCGGAGGGCATTGGTGGTGGGGCAGGGGCCCGGTCGCAGTTGATAATCGAAGTGCAATGTGCCTGCTTCAACGGTTTCTTGAAAGTGGGCATTTCGAATATGCCCGTTTCCACTGGCCAATCCTGTGAGTTCCAAATCATGGGTTGAAATCATTCCCAGTCCACGGCTTTGTTGCAGGGCCTGCACAAAGGCTTCGCTTCCGGCCAGCCGTTCGCGATTATTGGTGCCCCGATAGATTTCATCAATGAGAAAGAGAACAGGATCAGGATTGGGGCTTTTCACTGCTTCCAGTATGACTTTCAAACGTTTGACCTCCGCGTAAAAATACGACAGCCCTTCGTCCAGGGCATCCGTGACTCGTATGCAACAATAAAGACGCAACCAGGTCCAGGAAAATTTCTTCGCACACACCGGGCCACCTGCCTGAGCCAGACACAGATTGATGCCGACCGTCCGCAAAAACGTGCTTTTGCCGGACATGTTCGAACCGGTGACCAGAAGGAGATGGCCTTCCCCTCGTAACTCCAAATCATTGGTAATGCGATGAGCACGGGCAATAAGCGGATGGCCGAGGCTGCGTGCAGTCAAGCCTCGTGCATCGGGAGCTGAATTTGTGGCTTCGAGCTGTGGCCAGAGGTAATCCGGATTCAGATAGGCATACCGCGCGAGGGCGCTGGCGGCATCAAGTGTGCCCATGGAATCCAGCCAGTCAGGAAGTGACGCGCGAAGGCGCGTGATGAGGCGATTGAGTTTTCCGACAAACCACAGGTCCCAGGGCATTAGGGCATTAAGGCCTAAATGGATCAGCGGGTGGGCTTTGACGCTCAGCCCCTGACAGATGCGGCTGAGTTGTTTGAGGCTCTGGGTTGGACGATGCTGTTTGGACAAAATGGATTGGCAGACCTGTCGGATTGTCGGTTGACGGGAGAATGTTGAGCGTTCAAGTGTGGCTATCACGCTGACAAGTTTTTCCAGCTCTTCCTGGAGGGCGAGCACTCGGCCAAACAGCGGATGAATGGATCCCGAGAGGAGAAAATACGTTCCGATATAGAGGATGAGGGGAAGCAACCAAAAATTTGGTGCTCCCGTGAGGAGCGTCCAGAGTCCTAAGGCAATGGTGAGACTCGTCAGGGCGCATGCGGCGATGATAATCAGAGATAGATGCCTGATGGCGATGGGCGCTTCAAGTAGGGAAATAATCCGGGCTCCATTCAGCCGAACGGAGCTAATGAGCCGGGTGGCTAAGAGACAGCGATCCCTCAAACGGGAGAGCGGGGTGAGTTCTTTGACCAATGTCTGCCTGGTTGTCCATGATAGTCCGTCCGATTCGGGAAGATTGGATTGAAAGAGCCAGGTGGCGATGCGCTGTTGACCAATGGAGGAAAAGGTGGTGTCGATCAGGCCCAGCAAGGAATGTGGACCCGTAAGGTCGAGGTCTAAGGAGAACGGATGTCGCTCAGGAGCCTTGTGTTCGGTGGCCGATATATGAGGCCAATCAAGTTGCAGGCGAGCGAAGCTGTCTTGTTTGATTTCCAACCAGAGCCGTAATCGATGCAACCGGGATTTCAATCGCTGGTGAAACCAGGATATAGTGAGAAATCCGATGAGGAAGATAAGAAGTAATCCATTCCCGGTATGAAACCAGGCTTGTTGATATACCCCGATCGTGATCGCGGCCCCAGCAAGGAATATTCCCATTCTCCATCGGCTGAACTGTTGGCTGGCGATGGCGCCTTTCGCCTGCATCCGCTCGGTGCGGTGAATGAGCCGAAGGATCGCTTGTTCTCGTCTATCGGTGGAGGTACGTTCCATAGGGCCTGCGGACATTAGCCGCTCTGCATGATCCCGTCAATAGAAATTGGCGAAGAGCTTGTTAAACCATGCGATCAAACGGATTCTGATGACACAATGTCCTCAATGCACTTCTTGCTCTCTACGCAGTTTGGGCCTATTTGGACTGGGCTTCCTGTTGTCTTTCCGTGAGAAATGCGTGTCAGCAGTAGCGGACAATTGAGAAACGTTTAAATAATGGAAAAGCCTGTATGGATGCGACGGTTTTTGAAATGACGATTCCGGTTTCGGTGGATGTCACTGAGTTGGCGGGGATTCTGGATTGCCAGGAATTTCTGGGAGCATGGGAGGCGGAGGGTTCGGTCGTGCTCTATTGGAGTAAGAATGGAGCAGCCATTCTTCAGCAGGTTCGGTCGGCGATCAGCGCATTGGGTGTTGTGCCCCCGGAAGGGTCACTGCAGCTTCATCCCATGAAAGCTCAGGATTGGAATGCCACCTGGGCGGCGTCCGTTCAGCCTATTCGTATCGGCCGTCGAATTGGGATCCGCCCGAGTTGGACCACCATGGACATGCCCAAGGATGGAGTGGAATTGATCATTGATCCCAAGCAGGCGTTTGGGACCGGTCATCATGCTACCACCCAATTGATTCTCGAATGGTTGGAAGGGGTCACGTGGGTCCCAGGCATGCGGGTGCTGGATGTCGGGACGGGGAGTGGCATTCTCGCAATGGCGGCATTACGCCTGGGAGCGACCACGGCGCTGGGAATTGATGTGGATACCACGGCGCTGGACTGTGCCAGGGAATACGCAGCCGTGAATAACATTCAAGAAGAATTGACACTGTCCTCCTGCCAATTGGCCACGCTACCCGATCAAGCATTTGATGTCATTCTGGCCAACCTGGATCGCAAAACAATACTTCACGTAATGGGCCAATTTTCTAGAATGCGGGGTTTGCATACGCAGTTGGTGTTGTCCGGGTTGCTGGAGGAAGATGAAGCTGAGATTGTCGGACAGATGGAAGGACAGGGATGGCATCGACGCCATGTCAGGAGGTGGGATGGCTGGATAGCCATTCAGTTGGGAGTCGCTTCTCCCGACTCGTCTTCTTCGGGTTGAGACTCCAGGAATGCAATGAGGGCTTGGTAGGTGAGTTGCCGGACTTCCGCTTTCGATCCAGTGCCCTGATCCAGGTTTTTCCGCAACCAGACGGTTTCCGAAATGTGAGGGGTGGCTTGGTTGCATAGGGTCCACATCTGGTGAAGAAATTCGATGGGAAGCCCGACCTGGACCCCTTCTGATTCAATTCGGTCATCCAAAATAGCCAGGAGATCAGAGATGGCCTCGTCTGCCCGATAGGGGTGGGAAGCGAAGCCGAAGCTGGCGTGGGCTGCTTCCTCCTGTTTGGCCTGCTCGACTAAGTCATGCATGTACTCCTTGAGCAGACCAATGATTCGTCCGGAAAATCGCATGGGGGTCGTGGGGGGGCCTTTCTGGAATGATTCGTGATGGAATGAATTTTTTTTGACGTTGGAATTTCCCATTTGAGATGAGGAAGACCCCATCATTTAATCATCGAAGAGGGTGTCGACGTCCGGTTTTACCACGCCGGGAGGGAGTCCGGATTTCCAGTCTCCGTATTTTCCGTCCGGACGATGGAAGTATTGATTATGTTGGCGCTTGATGACCCAATCCTCACCGTCGGCCCACAATTGTCGAATTTCTTCCTGCTCCATTGAATTTGGTTCTCCTGTCTTGTGAAATCTACCAGGGGGAGATCTAATCGTGATGTATGGGCTTGAAGTATCTTAATGAAACCCTTCTGTTCGGGCAAATCACATTACTTGTGAAGGGAATTGGTGTGATGAATTTCCTTTGTGAGGAGCCTATGGATCAGGAAGGAATCCGAAATACCTATTCAGAGACGATTGGCACATTTGTCTTGTGATAACGCTTTTGTACTTTCACTCCATACCGGTCTGCCATGCTGTTGAAGTCAGATAATTTGAAGATTGCGGTGATCGGCGGGGGGCCTGCGGGCCTGATGGCTGCGGAGGCGGCGATTGCTCTGGGCGCACGCGTGGATCTGTTTGACGCCATGGCCTCCGTCGGTCGAAAATTTTTGTTAGCGGGGAAGGGTGGGCTCAACTTGACGCATTCTGAGTCATTAGAGAATTTTATTTTGCGGTATGGTCCTCGGCAGGAACAGATCCAATCGTTGCTTGCCGGATTCGGCCCGGTTGCCTTGCGCGAGTGGGCTCGTGAACTGGGTGTGGAGACGTTTATCGGAACATCCGGCCGCGTGTTCCCTACTGATTTTAAGTCTGCACCTCTTTTGCGCTCTTGGCTACGCCGATTGCGCCAGCATGGGATGACGATTCACGTGCGGCATCGCTGGTGTGGCTGGGCGGGGAGCGAGACTCTCCGGTTTTCCACGCCGCAAGGAGATCGTCTTGTTTCTCCTGATGCCGTGGTACTTGCGTTGGGTGGTGGCAGTTGGCCCAAATTCGGCTCCGATGGAGCATGGGTGCCGTTGCTTGCCGGGCGGGGTGTTCTCATTGAACCGCTGAAGCCGACGAATTGTGGTTTTGATGTCGATTGGAGCCCGCATCTTCGTGGCCGTTATGCCGGGCATCCCGTGAAGCCGGTTATCGTGGCGGGAACCACCCAGGAAGGCGTTGAGTTTAGGCAACAGGGGGAATTCATCGTAACGGAGACCGGCATTGAGGGAGGCGTGATCTATGCGATTTCTGCATTCCTACGGGACGAGATTGCGAAAAGGGGCACGGTGCTTATTCGATTGGATCTGGCGCCGGACCGGGATGTGTCGCGCCTTATTTCAGACTTATCACGGCCGCGAGGCTCACGCTCGATGGCCAGTCACCTGCAGCGCCGGATTGGTATTTCCGGGGTGAAAGCCGGCCTTCTGAGGGAATATGTGTCTAAGAAAGACTTTGCCGACCCCATCCTACTCGGGACGGCCATCAAATCGCTGCCGGTACGTCTCGTTGCGCCGCGCCCGCTGGAGGAAGCGATCAGCACGGCGGGTGGAGTAGCGTTTGAAGCCTTGGACGGGCGACTGATGCTTCGCACCTTACCGGGTGTATTTTGTTCTGGAGAGATGCTGGATTGGGAAGCGCCAACCGGCGGCTATCTTCTGACTGCCTGTTTCGCTAGTGGTCATGCTGCGGGTGTCGGGGCTGTGAGGTGGTTTCAGTCAACCCGCCACTCCACTTAAACAACGTTTTGACAGCCGGCGACTCCTGCCTGAGCTCTGGTCATGGACACCTTCCCAATTTCACATCCCAACAGTGGCGGTTAATCCCTCAAGGAAAACTGGGTAAGAACATTTTACGTCTCTAGGCGTTGGCATGAGCATTTCACTTGGTATAAAATATTTACTTTGTGTCCTGTCCCCCCTCTTATTGGCTGGAATTCATCGGAGTAGTGCACAAAGGACTTGTTCAATATGACCCTGACTCATCGCATGCTTTATATTTTGTTCGCCAGTGTGCTGCTTTCCTGGTTGGTTATTCCTGGAGTCTGGGGTGAGGAATCTTCTCAGATTTTGACGCAACAGGCGATGGATGCATGCCATGAAGGGAGACGGGCGAAGGACGAAACGGTTCGGGTTGCTCACTTTGAGCGCGGGAGAGAATTGGCAAAAAAGTCTGTGGAACTCGACGAGAATTCAGCCGACGCGCATTTTGCCCTGTTTTGTAACATTGGCGAGCGTATGCGGGCCAACGGAGAAGTCCTTTTTTCGGTGTTTGAATATGGACGGATGATGGAAGCTCTGGACCAGACCCTTTTACTCAATCCTAACCATATGGATGCCCTCTCTTCTAAAGGGACGATCCTCATCGAAGTTCCCGGGATTTTCGGAGGAGATTCCGAAAAGGGCGAAGCGATGCTGCGAGAGGTAATTCAGAAGGATCCTCAATCCATCAATGCTCGCATGGTTGTGGCGCGATTGTGTGTTGAGCGGGGAGAGGATCAAGAGGCTTTTGATTTAGCGAAAAGGGCGTTGGAGCTTGCCAGGGCGGCAAACCGGGATGATCTTCTCCCTGAGGCGGAAAAAACATTTTCCGAGATTCAAACGAAACTGGCTTCCAAATAAATCGCGATTTGGTTTTTGCCAGGTGCCCGTATTGGAATGGGATTTCTCTTTTAGCTTTTCCCTGGTTTTCCCCACAACCCCCTTGTATTTTTCCAACATTTCATACCTTGTGGTAGCGTTCTTAGGCCACACAGCAAAAGCCCGTGCTCTGTAAAATTAATGTATGAAGACGCGCGTGGGTGGATCCAAGGATCGGGGACGTATGCCCACAAGTTATCAGCATTCAGGTTTACCCGATTATCTGGTTCCTGGGTTATCCATTCTCTTTGTTGGAATTAATCCGGGTCTGCGCTCGGCTGAGATCGGTCATCATTATGCCGGACCTTCCAACCGGTTTTGGAAACTGCTGTTTGACTCCAGGCTGATTCCCTCTCCCCTGACCCATCGCGATGATTGGCAATTGCCTGAATTCGGGTATGGGCTTACCAATTTGATTGCCAGGCCGACCGCCGGTGTTCAGGATTTGGGAAAACAGGATTTTTTGCAAGGGCATCAGGCATTACTGACAAAAATCATGACGTATCAACCTCGGCTTGTGGCCTTGTTAGGTGTCAGCATGGCCCGCATGCTTCTCTCGTCCAAGGAGGCAACCGTTGTTAATCAACGGGCGATTGGAAACTCTATTCAGGTGGGCGTGCAATCTCTTTCCCTTGGTGGTGTGCCTGTCTGGGTGTTGCCAAATCCGAGTGGAAGAAATGCCCATTATTCCTATCAGCAAATGAAAGCTTTGTACTGTGGGCTCAAGGATTGGGGTCATCCATCCTGAAGCGAGGGAGTGGCCCACCCATTAGGGCCGCTCGCATTTGGCAGCCAATAATGCTTTGATCTTGTGGTTGAGGTGTTTATCCACGAATCTTACGTGATCTGTGTTCTTTTTGAATATCCGCGAGAGAGTGGGTTGGTTCGAATGAGGAGGCTTGTTTCTCGTTTTGGGGGCCATTCTGAAACGCTGGGGGGGATGGATGAGTGATGCGAGGTCGATTTACATTGGATTCGTTTTTTTTGTAGGCCTTGGCTTTTTACCGGGCTTGGGAGAGGTTCGGGCAATGCCGATTTCCCATGCCATTGAGCAAGCCAAGCTGGCGACAGTCGGGATTCTCCCGGCTGATCAACCTGAGATTTCCGATAATAATTATGGACTGCCCGTCAGTATTCGCGGATCGGGAATCCATATTGGCGGAGGAGTGATTGTAACGGCGCGGCATGCGGTAGAGCGTACAGAGGGAAGCAAAGTCATTATCCCGGACTCCATTCATGTGGTCACGGACGATCTTTTTGAGTTGCCGGCAACTCGGCAGGGAGCGAATGCTTACCTGGATGTGGCGGTGTATCAACTCCAGGGTCCTGAATCGGATTGGCCCCAAGCGCATGTTACGTTTGCCGATGAAGATGTGACGTATGGCGATCAGGTCTTTACCGTCGGGTATCCACTGGGTTGGGGGCCGGCCATTAACTTTGGCACGACTGGAAATCCCAATACTTTTTTGCCGACGGTGAATAGCCGGTTAATGCAGGTGGATATGTCCGCCTGTAGTGGTAATTCGGGCGGCGGGTTATTGAACCAACATGGACAGCTGGTGGGTCTCATGCATGCCATCATTCAAACGGAGACGCAGCATGAAGATCGGCGTTGTGCCCGATTGGCTTTTGTGCTGCCGGGCCCGTTAGTTCAACGAGTGGTGACCGCCGTCTTGGATGGGAGGGTGCCGGGGTTTTCGGTACTGGGGATTCAGCTCCAAACCATAAGAACGGGAAGTCGTTGGGCATTGGTCGTGGCCAAGGCGACCGGTCCCTCACGTCATGCGGGATTTCAAAAAGGCGATGTGCTGGTGGCCATTAATGATGTGCTTATTACCACACCGGCACAATTGAAAAATTATTTAATTGAACGTACCGAACCCGGTCAGGTTGTCGAGCTCAAGGTTCGGCGTGGAGATGCTCAGAAGCTGCTCTCGGTTACGTTGGGTAGATCCTGAAAGGGCATTCAAATGGAGAATTAAATAGTTTCCTTTGTTCCTCTTTGTTCAAGAGGCTTGCCGGCCTTTGCGGGTTTCCATGTTTCGCATGCCAGGCCTTCACTTACTTGGGAGTATGGAAAACAAGGCTCAAGGAATCGAGTCACGCCGGTGAAAGGTCATGAATCAGGCCATAATCCTCAAGATTCCCTACAAATGGTCCGATAGATCCACCAAAAGCACTGAAACAGGGGGTAATCTGCTGTGGATCGGGTCTTGGAGAGAGAAGGATCAATGCCGGGCTATGATTATTAAAGAACGAACAATGAATGGCTTGCCTGTGGTGAGTCTTTCAGGAAAGTTGGATATTTTTTCTAAAAATGCCTTTAAGGAGACCGCAGAGAAATATACAGATGCGAAGTCAAAAGGGCTCATCCTGGATTTTCAAGGGGTAACTTTTTTGGATAGTGTGGGGTTTGGCGCTTTGGTGGTCCTCGCCAGGAAATTCCTGAAACTCAAGGGTCGGATAATTATAGTGAATCCTCAGGATCAGGTGAAGACATTATTATGTGAAATGCATATGGAGAAAATAATTCCCATGTACGCAACAAATGACCAATTTTCTACGTTTTCTGAACTCTAGCTCCCCTGCCTTCTTCTTCCTCCCCGATTATCACGTGTTTTTGATGGTGATGAGTCTTCTGAGATTCTCTTACGTATCATCCACCCGTTTCTACCGGATCCCTTCAATGGTGGGGGGATAATTCTCCATACCGGGACAAAAATGATCCACTGTATGTGTCTGTGTTTCTTTCTGAGTATGGTGACGGGGTAGTCAACCTAGGGAGAATTGCAGTACAGTAGTGAAAAATTGTTGAAAGTGTATACGGTTTTCGTTACCGGAAAGCTTCCTACTCTCCAACCTGTTCAGGTTTGCCTCGCAAATCCATTTTTCACGACTATTGACCTCTGACCGGTGACTCTCCCTCTACATTCCTTTCAATACGATGTAATTGTCCATGGCATGGGGTCTGCTGGGGCTTCGGCCAGCAGGTAGGTTTTTGTCTCTGGAGGCAAATAGGTTGAGCGTGGTCCGTCCCTGGGTGAGTCCTGCCCAGCAGGAATGAAGGTGTTCCTCAGGTAAGAAAAGATCATTATTAATTTCCGGGTTTATGAGGGTCGGAATGTAAAGGAGTGTAATACGTATGTCAGCGCTGATTTATGGACAGAAACTTACAAAAGCCTATGGGACCAAGCGTCTCTTTCAGGAACTGACCCTAGGCGTGTCAGAAAAAGACCGTATCGGGATTATCGGGCCCAATGGATCGGGGAAAAGCACCCTCCTTCGGATCTTTGCCGGACTTGAAAAGCCGGATGAGGGAAGGGTCACTCGACGGCAGCATCTTCGCATTGCCTATATCCCCCAACAGGCTGATTTCGATTCAGAGTCCACAGTCGCAGAGGAAATCGAACGGGCAGCTTTGGCATCCGGCCTACATGCGCATGATTGCGTGGCTCGGGTGCAGGAGACACTAGGGCGGATGGGGTTTGGTCAGGGAGATCAGATCGTGGGTCCTCTTTCAGGCGGATGGAAAAAACGTCTTGCCATTGCCTGTGGGTTTGTACAGGCGCCGGATGTCATGCTGGTGGATGAGCCGACCAATCATCTCGATCTGGAAGGGATGCGATGGCTTGAGCAGGTGATGTCCCAGGCTCCATGGCCGTGGGTCATGGTGAGCCATGATCGATGGTTTCTCGGCCATGCCACCAATAAGGTGGCAGAAATTAATTCCCGGTATCCTGATGGCATCTTTCTGATTTCAGGAGGCTATGAGGAGTTTTTGGTCAAGCGGGAAGAATTCCTGAACAGCCAAACTCAACAAGCGCAAGCCTTGGCCGGGAAAGTCCGTAGGGAAGAAGAGTGGCTTCGTCGAGGTCCAAAGGCCCGATCCACTAAAGCGAAGTCTCGCATCGATTCTGCGCATGCGTTGCAGGCGGAGTTGGCTGAGACCCAGGTACGCTTGAGACAGGAGGAAACCTCCATTGATTTTGTCGGTTCAGGTCGGCGCACGAAACAATTGATGGTTGTTCATCAGCTTCGGAAGGCATTTGCCCCGCGGACGATTATTCAAAAATTGGACTGGGTGATCTCACCGGGGACCGCCACCGGGGTCTTAGGTCATAATGGCTCCGGGAAGTCCACCCTTTTGAAGTTACTCGCCAAGGAATTGGAGCCTGATCAGGGAACCGTCACGTATGCGGATAAATTGCAGGTGGTGTATTTTGATCAAAATCGTGATCAATTGGATCCGAAGATGACCCTGCGGCGGACGTTGTCGGATTCCGGGCACACGGTCATGTATCGGGGCCAGACCGTGCATCTGGCTGGATGGGCTAAACGATTTCAATTTCAGCCAGAGCAACTGGATCTCCCTATTGAGTTACTCTCCGGGGGTGAGCAAGCGAGGGCGGTCATTGCCCGATTAATGCTTCAGTCCGCAGATGTGTTGATTGTGGATGAACCGACAAACGATTTGGATATTCCGACGCGAGAAGTCCTGGAAGAGAGTTTAAAGGAATTTCCCGGGGCATTAATCCTGGTCACCCATGACCGGTATATGATGGAGGAAGTCTGCACGGAATTTGTCGGATTAGACGGGCAGGGAGGGTACGGGCAATTTGCGGATTATGGACAATGGGAATCATGGCTTCGACGGCAACGATCCGGCAAAGACCAGTCGAGTACTCAAACCAAGGGGACCCGTGTCGTGCCGGAACGGCCAAAAGCCAAAAAACTCTCATTTCGAGATCAGCAAGAGTATGACACGATAGAAAAACGGGTTCTTGATGCCGAGGCTGTCCTCGAATTGTGCCGCACGGAAACAGAAAATCCCAAAATTGTTTCCAATCATCTCAAGCTCCAAGAAGCCTATGAAAATCTCAAGTCCGCTGAACAGGAGGTGGAACGCCTGTATACCCGGTGGGCGGAACTTGAAGCTAAGCAACAGGCATAGAGTACAATAGAGACATGAGCGTCTGCCAGGGTGGCGCAAGCCGTTTACTGAGTTCATCGCGCCGTGAGTTAAGGAAAGAAATGACACCATGAGACTTCTGGTCACCATCCAGAAAGCGGGCGTGATTATTTTACTTTTTTGGGTGGGAGCGGCATGGGCCGGTTTTGAGGAAGGGGAGGAGGCCTACCTGCAGGAGAATTTTCCCGGTGCTCTGTCTGAATGGCGACCATTAGCAGAAGAGGGACATGCCGAGGCGCAGAACATGTTGGGCTATATGTACCGGTATGGCCAGGGAGTCCCCCAGGATTTTGAGCAGGCTCGACTGTGGTACCGTCGGGCTGCGGATCTCGGGAATGCCAGAGCTCAGAACAATCTTGGCGCGATGTACCGCCAGGGTTTGGGGATGCCGCAGGATTATCAAGAGGCCTTTCGATGGTTTCTACGCGCGGCCGAACAGGGAAACGGTGGTGCACAAAATCATGTGGGTCTCATGTATTACAAGGGAGAAGGAGTCCCAAAGGACCTGGTGGAAGCCTATAAGTGGGCGTATCTGGCTGCCCAGCAGGGCCTGGATCCATCAATCCAAGCCTTGGACCTACTCTCACAGGAGATGACCATGGCTCAGATCAATAAGGCAACTGATCTCGCGCGGAAATGGAATCCCAAAGGTGAAGAAATAGCTCTTTAGGTGAAGGTCTGACGTCCATGTGTTTAGAAGAGTTTTGTCATCTCTTCTACGTGGCCGTACATGATTTCGGGAATTGAGAAGCAAGGACTCAGGAAGACGTGACGAGTTCGGTGAGTTAGACGTCATGAGTCGGCTACGATTACTTCCTGTATTTGACTCCCTCCCAGCAGAGTGCTACCCTGATTGCACGGTGCAAGCGATGGTGGTTACCCTACCTTTTCCGCGCTTTCATTCCTAGGCGGATTGATTTTTACAATTGATGTTTGAGGGTGTGAAACCTTCATTAACCCTTTCGCTTCCTGCCCGGTTCGACAGGACGGTGCGTGTTCTTTGTCATGATTGGGATGGTTTTTTGCCAGAAGGAGGCTTCTTATGAAGCTGACAATGAAGTGGGGTGGTAAGGTCAGGAATAGAAAAACCTTTAAACCGGAGCCCAAGATCCGGTGGGATCTCCTTGGCCTCGCTGATCCGTCTAAAGAAAAAATTCCCATGCCGATCGATGAGGTTCGCCGACAAGTTCTGATGATGTCGAGCCCTGGGTTTGATCAGGATAGCGTCACTCGCCTTGATGTGGTGCCTCAAAAAATTTCCCGTTCTTCCACTTCTACAAAGCCGGTGGCCAAGGCGCGCAGGGAGTCCACGTAGGACAGGTATGCCGCGTAGGTGGGCAAGAGACGGGTACATGGGCGCATGGCAGGATCGGTGGCTCGTACAAGTGGGTGTGATAGTCTGCCAAACAGGCATAGACTACAAGAGATCTACCATTCAAGTGTAGAAGCCGGAGGCGTGATAACCCATATGAAAGGAGGAAGATAAATGGGAAGACCCACAAAAGTGACCCAGGCCAAACGAAATCGTGAAATGGTCAAAAGGATGAAGCAACAGGACAAGGAAGCCAGGCGTGAGCAACGCAAGTCTGAAAACGAAGAACCTCCTAGAGTACTCGATGGGGAAGATCCAGACTTAGTTGGGATACGGCCGGGCCCGCAACCACCTCAATACTAGTGAGACCTGTCACTTCTCACTGATCGTTCGACACAAATACCGGTATTCTTCCGGGGATCTTCTCCCCAATTCAAGTTGTTCCGCCAAGGTCGGCACCATTACCTGAAATATCTGCCTCACTCGGCTTTTCTGACAGTCCGGTACTACCCGTTGGGGAAAGAATGGTATGTCAGGTCACGGATATTACTTTTGTTCACCTTACTGTAATTGCCCCTTCCGGAACTGCCCCTGTTAAATGGGCGTGTGTCTCCATGGAATCTTAAGAAAGGCCAGCCTCTTTCCAGGTTGTTTTTTGTCACCTGTTTGCCCGCATCGGTTGTCCGGTTCCTGTGCGAGGGTGGCACTCCCCCATTGGGAGCTCATATAGAGAGTATCAGGCTACTTCATGCTCCAAGACAGATTCCCTTGAGGCCAAGGGCTGATGCGGGTTAAGTTCTCTCAATTTTGGGTCGGCACAGCCCCTTGTCATTGTCGGACGCATCCCAATGCTTGGGAAATAATTTTTTTCAGGATTTTGTCCACACATTTGCTTTTTCCCAACGTACCCCAGTCGGTCAACCTCTCGGCATTCACCGGTTGAATTGCGCCAGAAACGTTTTTGAGAAAACACTGAACGCATGATAACCTTTCTTTTCTCTTGTGGTAACCAGCGATGTCGTATGACGCGGAGTCTATCCGGATTAAGGGGTTTGGTGAAGTAATCATCCATATGGCCGGTCGGTCAAATCAGAGAGAACTCGATTCCTGATTCACGGTATGGTCATCTTTGAGAGAATGCAGGATATTCAAGGTGCCTTCATACGCTACTTCCGTTGGTTGTTTCGAGGGCATAATCGGCATTACGATTTGTCCGAGTTGAGTCTTCCTGTTGAGCTTGGTCAGATAGACCTGGATTCCGGCACGTTGCGCCTCTTTGCATCGCCGCGGTAGTCGGGCGAAGTTAAGATGGGACACCGGACATGCTGAATATTGCTATCGCCCTTGGCGGATTTGACCAATTTTAGGCCGTTTCTCAGGCCCAATTGGAGTGATCATTTGCGGCGGGGATACCATATCCAAATTTATCAATCGGCTATGATAGAGTATGTATATGAAACTGAACAGTGTAATTTGGTGTGTGGTGTTTATTCTCGGGAGTGCGGGAGGATGTGCGTCCTCGCCCATGGAGATACCGGAAACCCTTCAGAATCAGATTGATCCTGCTCTCACGTTTTCCCAAGTGATTCAACATCCTGGGTCCTATCAAGGGAAGATGCTCCTGCTTGGAGGGGAGGTCCTTTCGGTCAAGCGCCTTAAGGAAGGGACCCGGCTTGAGGTGTTGCAATTACCCTTGGATGAGTACCAACGTCCCCTAGTGACCCGCACCGACTCACAAGGCCGGTTCATTGCCATGGAGAAAGCTTTTCTTGATCCCGCCATGTTTCCGCCGGATACTTTGATCACCATTGTAGGAGAGGTGACGGAGAGTATCGCCGGCAAGCTTGATGAGATGGACTATCAGTTCCCCGCGGTGGTGATCAAAGACCTGTACGTGTGGAAACACCCGTTTCTGACTCAACAAAGCAACTCCGGTCCCTGGCACAGCATCTTTGGTGGTGGGAGCACCGGAGGCCGGGTTGGTGGCGGAGTCGGAGTGGGCATCGGCTTTTAGTAGTGTCAATTCGCTCTTCTGCCGTGGCATTTGCCCCTCAGGACAACCTTCGGCTATGCGTTGGGGGATGAACCTTTATCCCCATACGGCGAGGCATTGACTGTATTCCTCACGCCCTTCCGTCAGTACCTTCTCACCGCACCCAACAAATAATTGATCGTGGTCCCCCTTCCTCCATTGGCTGAAGGGTGATGGGGATGGGTTCTTCCCTTAGGCAAACCTGTGCGTCTAAGATAACGGGTGCCCTCCCTCTAGAGAATTTCAATAATTTACGAAGGCAAGGCCGGTGCAGGTTTGGCCTTGAACCATAAATTGAAGGTGTAAGATGCAAAAAGAGCCGGAAGAATCGACCCCGTGCGTGAGTTCCGAAGGAGAGCGTCGAGCCCAAAATATGATGGGGACAGGCCGGCGGGCTGCGGCTTTTTATCGGAACCAGATGGAGAGCGAATTAAACGACAATATGCAGTCGTTTATTGCCAGACAGGAGATGGTTTTTCTTTCGACCGCCAATGCCAAGGGCGAATGTGATTGTTCGTTTAGGGCGGGGACAGTCGGATTCGTTCGAGTGCTCAATCCCAGGATGTTGGCCTATCCTGAGTATCGCGGAAACGGGGTCATGGCGAGTGTCGGCAATATACTTGAGAACTCACAAATCGGCCTGATGTTCATCGATTTTTTGCAAACCACGGTCGGTCTGCATGTCAATGGAAAGGCAAAAGTCCTCACCAACGATGATATCATGCGTTTTCCCAACGTCACGGCGGCGATTCTCGAGGACGTGACTGTG
>BQIZ01000070.1 GCA_021604365.1 Nitrospirales bacterium | reverse complement strand
TCCGGAGTGTTAGAAATGACGTGGACGCCTTCTAATCTTCGCTTTCACCGTCCCTTATCCGGTTGGTATTGGCAAATTCTCGAAAATGGGAAATTGGTCGCCCGCTCCCGTTCCTTGTGGCAGCATACCCTTGAGATCATCGATCCTGGCGTCGGGACCGGTTTGCAACACCAGACTCTCAAGGGGCCGGCCGGAATGCCGTTACGCGGCCTCGTGGAAAACGTCACCCTGCCTGATTCAAAGGCCTCCTTTACGTTTGTGGTGGCGGGTCCCGTTTCCAATATTGATCAGGATGTCCAAGAATTTTCAAAAATGTTATTGATTACCTTGATAGCATTGGGGGTAGGATTGGTGGGTGCCGTGTTCTTTCAGATTCGGATCGGGTTACGCCCCCTTTCCCGGTTACAACAGGCCTTGGCGGAAACCCGGTTGGGAAAAACAGCCAGACTTCCTGAAAATGTTCCAGGGGAAGTACAACCCGTTGTGTCGGAACTGAATGCGCTCTTGGATCACAATGCGGCTCTCCTGGAGCGGGCTCGAACCCAAACTGCGAATTTCGCGCATACGCTGAAAAATCCGTTAACGGTCCTGTCGAATGAAGCCCGTGCGATAGAAGGGGAGCAGGGGAGTCTGATGGGAGAACAACTAAAGAACATGACGCAGTCCGTGCATCGGTATCTCGCACGGGCCAGAGCGGCGGGGGCGAATCAATTGACGGGTATCCGAACGCCTGTCGGGACCGTCGCCGAGGATCTGCGTTTTTCGATGGATCATCTTTACAAGGGCAAAGCCCTCAATATCCATTTGATAGGACTGGAAGAGGTCTATTTCCATGGCGATGTCCAGGATTTAGAAGAAATGCTGGGCAATATCATAGACAACGCCTGCAAATGGGCCAAGCAAGAAGTTCAGATTCGTGGAGAGCGGGCCGGGGACAAATGGCGGGTGATTGTGGAAGATGATGGTCCTGGTATCCCCGAAGGGCAGGAAGCTGTGGTCATTCAACGGGGGCACAGACTTGATGAAGCTATACCGGGTAGCGGCCTGGGGTTGGATATCGTTTTTGATATTGCCATGCTGTATGGCGGCTCTTTGCACCTGGAGCGATCCTCCTTAGGGGGGGTGCGCGCGAATCTAGAATGGCCCGCGGTGGATGAGCCGTTGTGATTCACGACCTCCATGCACACCTGTCTGAGGAACCCAACCGATTTAATCTTTTCGGGGAACGACAAGTAGGGATTATGCATACGTCATATCCTCCTGACCGTATTTATATGAGAAGGCTAGGAGATGGATTTTGAGGGACGTGCGATTGGCAAATATTATTTATAACAGGACGATTGGAGATTGATCGTGAACATGATGACCCGAGAGATTCAAGTTGTGAAAGTTGGTCTGGGCCTGGTGATGTTGGGACTGATGTTTGGTGTGGGAATGGGAATTCTCTTCGGTATTAATGAAGATCTTTATAAAGATTATATTAAACAGGGCATTGAAGCGAATCCGGCAGTCCATGATGCAAAAAGTGCGGATAAGATTTGGCGATATGCTCAACGTGCCCACTTCCATGCAACGGGGATTGCCGCCTTTTCTCTGGGGCTGATCATACTCACCATGTTGTCTGGAATGAAACCACGATACAAAAAAGTTTCCGCAATATTTCTCGGCCTCAGCAGTTTGTATCCACTTTCCTGGCTGACCATGTTTCTCCTGGCCCCCTCCATCGGGCGTGGTCCGGCTCATGAGCATTTTCTCACGGAAATATTCGTGTATACGGGTGTGGGAGGCTTATTAATCGGCGGTGCTCTTCTTTGCGGAAATCTGTTTTTAGGATCCTTTCGCGAAGAGACTCGGTTGTAGGACATGGTGGGGGCAACATTAAACTTAATGCTCAACCGAATGAGTTGGTTGCAAGTACAAAAAACTAAACTAATTTAGAAAGGGCCACTTTTATCCCTCTCAGATCGTTATGAGGTGTCTGTAATCTCCTTTCTGCTATCTTCGCATGAGCCTCCTTTAGTAAGACTCCCGAGAATTTGAGGGAGCCGGTCTTCCCACACGATCTTCCCTATCCTGTCACTCCAAGCAGATATCTACCACACCTGGGAAGAGGTGGGCCGAAGGTTTCGGCTCTGTCCCCAGGTGCTATCCTTCTCTTTTTCTTCTATTAAAATAGATGCACGAAAAATCAAGGAATAAAAGGGTGGGTGGATTGGGTCTTGGGCTACTCTTCCTCTGCTCATTGGTAGGACAAAATGACTGTAAAGTGACCCTAAGGTAGCCGAAAATCGGAGTCCTACTCGGGAAATAGGATTCCCGGTAAATTTTTCCTATCAGAAAAGGGCCAATAGGACCGAAAGGTAATGGAATCAGAATGTCATATTGTGGAATGAGTATTCATATTTTAGAATGGGTATTCAAAGCCGGCTAGAACTTTTTCAGTAAAAGGTCATTTATGAAAGTGATTTCCAATCCTCGAGCACAAAGGAAGCAGCGGGAATATGAAGCCCGGCGGGAGGAAATACTCTTAGCTGCTGAACGAAGGTTCTCCCAGAACGGATTTTTTAAAACCAGTATGGCCGAGATTGCGGAGGCCGCTCAATTTGCTATGGGGACAGTGTACCGGTTTTTTAAAAGCAAAGAAGACATTTATATCTCTCTGGTGGAAGCCAAGGTGGAGGAATTACTCCGTCTTTCAGAAGAAGCGACGCACAGCCGTCTTCCGGCTCAGGAGAAGTTACGTGCGGTGATTCAGGTAAAGTTAGCTTTCGCTGATCAGAACCGTGCGTTTTTCCGTATTTATGTCTCTGAGTGGAGCGGGTTTGAATGGACCGTGAAAAGCGCGTTTGGCGAGCGGGTGTGGAAACGGTACTTGGCGCAAATTGATCTCGTCGCGAATCTCATTAAGGAGGGCATCAAGACCGGAGAATTCCGCAAAGTGAATCCCAAAGATACCTCCTTGGCGTTTCATGGCATGTTAAACTCTACCATCTATCTTTGGATTCTCCAGTCAGGCCCTAAAGAATCGCTTGTGGACAAAGGCAAATGGTTAGGGTCGTTATTGCTTGACGGCCTCGGGACTTCAACCCTAAAAAGGTCAACGTAAACGTATGCCATATCTGTCTAAAAGCTCTATCTGGCTGGTGTTTGCCATGATCCTGGGCGTGCAGGGATTGCAAGGGTGCAGCGAACAGGAAGCGGCTCAGCCGCCAACGGGCCGTCCACCCTCACCGGTCAAGATTGTGACCGTTTCGAGCAAGAAGGTTCAGCGATCCGTCTCATTGGTGGGAACAGCGGAACCACGCAAGCGAAGCCTCGTGGCTAGCGAAGTGGCGGGGCTGGTCAAAGCCTTTCCCGGTAAAGAAGGGCAGTTTGTCAAACACGGCCAACTGCTTGCCAGTCTTCGAACAGATACCCTGGACATCCGCCTTGACTCGGCAGTCGCTTCGCATCGTGAAGCCAAAGCCCGCTATGAACAGGCGCAGAAGGATTTGGAGCGAATCAAAGTGTTGTTTGCCAAAGAACTGGTGACTCAAAAGGAAATGGATGATGCGGTTGTTGAAGAAAGCGCTCTAGAAAAGCGGCTGATTCAATTGGAAGCGGAAATTCGACTGGTACGTGATCAAGTAACCAAATCAAGGATCGTGGCACCTTTTCCCGGCTGGATCACGAAAGAGTATACGGAAATCGGCCAATGGGTCGAGGAGGGTGGACCAGTGGTGGAATTGGTGGATCTGGCAAAGGTCGAAGTGCAAGTGCCGCTCCCCGAAGAATACGTGAGGGATGTCAGGGTCGGGGATCCAGTGATGGCGGAGTTCGATGCCCTGCCTGGAGTTGAGGTCGAAGGAACAGTCTTTTCCGTCATCGCCCAAGCCGATCGGTCGGCACGGACATTTCCGGTCAAAGTCGTGTTGGCCAATCCGGATTTACGCATTAAAAGCGGGATGGTTGCACGGGTGAAGTTAGCTGTGGGTGCTCCTTACCAGGCGGTCGTGATACCCAAGGATGCGTTGGTGCTCAAAGGGGGCAAGGAATTCGCCTTTATTGTTGCTAATAATACCGTCACGCAGGTCACGGTGATCCCCATAGCCCATTTTGAGGACGTGGTAGAAGTACAGGGAGCTATTGAAGAAGGCATGCAGATAGTCGTGGAAGGGAATGAGCGCCTCCTGCCCGGTCAATCGGTCAGAATATTAGAGGAGCCGGCAGAAACATGAATCTGGTTCATTCCGCTATCCGTTATCCGGTCAGCACCGCAGTGGGTGTGCTCTTAGTGGTGTTGTTCGGCATTGTGGCATTGGTGAAGCTCCCGGTTCAATTGGCACCTGATGTGGAAAAACATGAAGTCACCGTGGATACCATGTGGCCTGGGGGAAGCCCGCATGAAGTCGAGCGGGAAATCATTGATGAGCAGGAAGAGCAACTCAAAGGTGTCGAAGGCCTGGAGAAAATGTTCAGCGAAAGTTCCTATGGTCAGGGAAAAGTCATTCTTCGATTTCCCACAGGAACGAATACCGACACGGCCTTACTCCAAGTCTCCAACCGGTTGAATCAGGTCAAGGAGTATCCGCTTGAGTCGGATGAACCCGTCATTAGCAGCGCGGATACCCGTGGGGCGGCCATGGCCTGGTTTATTTTAGACACCTTGGAAGGTAATCCCGTCAATATTGAAACCATGCGGGATTTTGCAGAGGATATCATCAAGGCCCGTTTCGAACGGGTCAAGGGAGTAGCCGCTTCGAATGTCTACGGCGGGCGGGAGCGGGAACTTCGGGTGACGGTCGATCCGGCTAAATTAGCGTCCAGAGCGTTAACCATTATGGATTTGGCTCGAGCGCTAGATCAGGAGAATCGGGATTACAGTGCCGGGGATTTCGATGAGGGGAAGCGGTCGTATGTCGTTCGTACGGTGGGGGAATATCTTAATCCCCAGGATGTGGAAAATGTCATCATTGCCAGGCGTGATGGCGCGTCGGTGTATGTGCGCGATGTGGCGACCGCCCATATTGATTATAAGGATCCGACCGTTGTGGTGCGACAGAAAGGCCATCCCGCCATCGCCGTCAACGCGATTCGGCAGACCGGCGCGAATGTGTTGGATGCAATGGACGGTCTGCGCGAGGCTGCTCTTGAGCTCAATGAAGAAACGTTGAATGCACGAGGGTTTCAGTTATTTCAGGTTTATGATGAAACCATTTACATTAACCGTTCACTATCTCTTGTCCAGCAAAATTTGATCGTCGGGAGTGTGTTGGCGATCTCTATCTTGTATCTATTCCTCCGCACGGGCAGTAGCACCCTGGTGGTCGGTCTGGCCATTCCGATCAGCATGATGGGGACGTTTATTATGCTGTGGGGGTTGGGCCGGAATTTCAATGTCATCAGTTTGGCGGGAATGACGTTCGCTGCCGGTATGTTGGTGGATAATTCGATTGTGGTGCTGGAAAATATTTATCGTCACCGGGAATTGGGAAAATCGTTATTTCAATCTGCCTATGATGGCACTGTCGAGGTATGGGGGGCAGTGCTGGCCAGTACCCTCACCACGATTGCGGTATTTGTGCCCATTGTTTTTATGGAAGAACAATCCGGCCAGTTGTTTCGAGACATCGCCATTGCGATCAGTGCGGGTGTGGGCTTGAGCCTGGTGGTCTCAATGACGGTGATCCCTTCGTTATCTGCGAGAGTCTTAAAGACGGTCAAAAAAACCAAAGAGAGAGAAGCCTCCACTGTTGGGAATCCATCAACATTGGGGGAAAAGGGCTTGCCGGAAAGACGGCCTTCCGGTTTGGACCGTATCAAAGAGGCATTGGGTTCTCTCGTCTATGACCTCAGTGGAAGTGTTTTCTGGCGAAGTGTGACCATTTTGGGGTTCACCTCGCTTGCCATGGTGGGAAGCTGGGCTTTGTTGCCGAAGGCGGAATATCTTCCTCAGGGAAACCGGAACCTGGTCATCGGTATTCTGCTGCCTCCGCCGGGTTATAACGCCAACGAATTTGTCAAAATGGGAAAGCCGATTGAATCGACCTTAGGCCCTTATTGGGACGCGAAGCCTGGTTCCCAGGAGGAAGCCGCTTTGGATGGCCCCAGCATTGCCAATTTTTTCTATGTGGCGCGTGGGCGATCGGTCTTTATGGGCGGTCGGACGAATGATCCTGACCGGGTCAAAGAACTGATCCCCCTGTTTCGCCGAGCCACGGCCGACCTTCCAGGCGTGATTGGTATCATCACCCAGCGCGGCCTGTTTGAGCGTGGCCTGGGAGAGGGACGAAATATTGATATCGAAATCACCGGGCCGGAGCTGGGTACGCTGGTCGGATTGGGTGTTCAAGTGTTTGGTCAGGTAAAAGGGGTGCTGCCCGAGGCGCAGGTCAGGCCTATTCCCAGTTTGGATTTGGGAAGCCCGGAAGTCCGTGTCACCCTGAAACGGGATCGGGCAGCCGATGTGCAGATGACCAATCAGGAACTCGGATTCACTATTGACGCCCTGGTCGATGGGGCAAAGGCCAGTGATTACCAATTTGAAGGAGATGAGGTTGATCTTACGATTCGTGGTATCGATAAATATGCCAATCAGACGCAGTCGCTCAATTCCATTCCGATTTATACCAAAGGCGGGCAGTTGACGACGGTCGGCAATATTGCCGATGTCACATTAGTTTCGGGGCCGGAACAAATTAATCATATTGAACGGGAACGATCCATTGTAATTCAGGTGATCCCGCCCGTTGAGATGGCGCTGGAGGAGGCGATGGATGTCATTCGAACGCAAATCCTTGGGCCATTGAAAGAAAGTGGGACGTTAGGACGTTTGTATAATGTCCGGCTGTCGGGGACGGCTGATGATCTCACCGAAACCTATGAAGCGTTAAAATGGAATTTTCTCTTGGCCTTTACGATTACCTATTTGTTGATGGCTGCCTTGTTCGAAAGTTTTCTCTATCCCCTGGTGATTATATTTACGGTGCCGTTTGCGGCAGCCGGTGGTTTTCTGGGGCTTTCTCTGGTCAATAATTTTATTGCATATCAGCCATTAGATGTGTTGACGATGTTAGGTTTTGTCATTCTCATCGGGGTGGTAGTTAATAATGCCATTCTGGTGGTGCACCAGGCCTTAAATTTCATGAAGGGACGGGACCAGGCGGATTCGATTGAAGAAGAATTGTGGCAAGGATTACCGCTTCGGGAGGCAATTCGTGAATCCGTCAAAATCCGGGTCCGGCCGATTATGATGACGACACTCACGACGCTGTTTGGCCTCTTTCCGCTTGTGGTCTCGTCTGGCGCGGGATCCGAACTGTACCGGGGGATCGGGAGTGTGGTCCTGGGTGGTCTCTTGGTCTCCACAGTGTTCACCCTTATTGTCATTCCGGCTTTGTTTACTTTGGTCATTGATACGCAACGCAAATGGGCAGTGAAAAGAAAGCCTCAATTGGTGGTTCAACAACCCTCGGGAGGCTCTCTGTAGTCAAGAGGCGAAGGGAATGGATATGATGGTAGGACAGGTTTCGAAGGTGGTGTTGCTATTTGTGGTAAACATCGGGGTGTTGGGGGGATTCAGCCCAGTGACGTGGGCTACTCCTCTGGAATCTTCAACGGCTCGGGATCTTCCCGAGTTGCGTTTGAGTTTGCGGGAGGCCATGGAGGCCGCCGTCGATCAAAATCCCACGGTCCGGTTGTTTAAAGAACGTATTGCACAGGCGCAGGACAGAGCCAATACTCAACTTGGCGAATTATTGCCCAATCTTTCAGGGACGGCGGGCGCCGCCCGGCGTCGATTCTTTACAGGGTCATTTGGCTCGAATGCCACCGTCGTTGGTCCCAGGGATTTTTACGAAATGCGGGCCTTTCTCACCCAGAATGTGTTCAGTTTGAGTCTCATCCAAAAATGGCGGGCTGCCAAGGCGGGAGTGGATGTGGCAGGATTGGATGCAGAAGTCACTAAACGGGATACCATGGCCACGACGGGTCTGATTTATTTGGAAACGCTTCGAGCTAAAGCGGCAGTGAATGCTCGCACTGCGGATGTGGCGCTGAACAAGGAATTGTTGCGTTTGGCGACGGAACGAAAATCCGCGGGGATGGCGACCAGCCTTGACGTGACGAGGGCGAAGGTTCAATTGGAAAACGCCAGGCAGCGATTATTGGTCTCTGAAAATGACCGGGATCGTGCCAAACTCAATCTCATTCGCGCGATGGGGTTGTCGTTCGATGTGCAGTTGGTGCTTACCGATGTCATGAAATTAGAAGACGTCTCTGAGCAATCCGTTGGAGAAGCCTTGCAGGTGGCAAAAGAAAACCGGACTGAACTGAAGGCACAACAGAATCGTGAGCGACTGGCTTCCCTGACGTTAAGTTCCGTGACCAATGAACGGGTTCCCTCCATTCAGGCCTTGGGTGATGTGGGCATGATTGGTAATCAAATCCCCAATGCGTTGACCACCGACAATGTCCAGGTATTAATGAGGGTGCCGATTTTCGATGGGGGAATGCGGGAAGCCAGAATTTCAGAGAGTCGCAGTCTAGTCAGGCAGGAAGCTATCAGGACGCAGGATGTGCAATATCAGGTGGGATTGGAAGTTCGCGATGCGCTGATCACGTTAAACTCGGCCAAACAGCAGGTAGCGGTCGCGGAAGAAGGTTTGAAGTTTTCCCTCACGGAATTGGAATTATCGCGGGAGCGGTTCGCGGTCGGTGTTGCCACCAATCTCGAAGTCACCGATGCGCAAACCCGTGTGGCACAAGCCAGAGATAATTTGATTGAAGGCCTCTTCACCTTTAATGCCTCTCGCCTGAGCCTGGCCCGGGCGCAGGGTCAGTTGGAGAAATTATAATAGATCGGGCCTGTTCGCCCAAAAGGTAATATGACGACCATCCAACTCAAACAAGAAATCCGGTCAGAAGCGAATAAGCGTCGAACCTTTGCCATCATCAGCCATCCGGACGCCGGGAAAACCACCTTGACCGAAAAACTCCTGCTCTACTCAGGGCTGGTGCGCACCGCCGGTATGGTAGGGCGGCGGAAAAACCGGAAAATGGCCACGTCGGATTGGATGGAAATGGAGCAGGAGCGCGGAATCTCCATCACCGCCTCGGCGATGCAATTTCCATATAAACGGGCGGTTATCAACGTGTTGGATACGCCGGGCCACCAGGATTTTTGCGAGGATACCTACCGGACACTCACGGCGGCCGATAGCGCGATCATGGTCATTGACGCCGCCAAGGGCGTTGAAACGCAAACACGAAAACTGTTTGAAGTCTGCCGTCTTCGCCAGATTCCCGTATTGACCTTCATCAACAAGATGGACTTGCCGGGACGGGCCCCGCTGGATCTCATGGCAGAAGTGGAAGACGTATTGGGCATTCATGCCAGTCCCATCAACTGGCCCATCGGGTCCGGACAAGACTTTCTCGGGGTCGTGAATCGGCAAACGAGAAAGGTGTTGCTCTATACCAGAACGGCTGCGGGAGGGGCGTCGAAACCGGACCTCATGGAACTCTCGTTGGACGACCCCTCAGTGAAAAACCGTATGGCCGGGTATATCTGGGATGAATTGATGCATGATTTGGAATTGTTGGATATTGCCGGGAACCCGTTCTCGAAAGATGACTTTCAAAATGGAAAAGTCACCCCGGTCTTCTTCGGATCAGCCATGACAAATTTCGGCGTGGAAGCATTTTTCGATGCATTTGTCGAATTCGCGCCTTCCGCTCACGGTCGATTAGCCGATGCCCCGGATGGCCGTGAAATGATGATCGATCCGGTGGAGACACCGTTTAGCGCCTATGTGTTTAAGCTTCAGGCCAATATGAATCCACGCCATCGCGATAGCACGGCCTTTTTACGGGTCTGTTCCGGGCGATTCGAGCGGGATGTGGTGGTGAAACATCATCGGACCAACACCGAGGTGCGGCTCTCACGGCCCCATAGTATGGTGGCCAAAGAACGCAATACGGTCGATGTGGCGTATCCCGGTGACGTCATTGGGATTATCAATCCAGGGATTTTTCAGATTGGCGATACGATTTCGGTGGCGGACGCATTTAATTACAAACCGCTTCCACAATTTCAACCGGAAGTCTTTGCTCGGGTGCGGCCGACCGATACGGCCATGCGGAAATCGTTCGACAAAGGGATCGAGCAACTCGCCAGGGAGGGGACCATTCAAATCCTTCGGAGTCTGGACGGCCTGGAATCTTTTGTGGCGGCCGTCGGGAAACTTCAGTTTGATGTCTTGGAATTTCGGCTACAAAGCGAATACCGCGTCAAAGTGGTGGTGGATGTGTTGCCCTATGAATCCAGTGCCTGGTTGGTGGGCGATGTGGAGGCCTTTAAACCGCCATCAGATGCCCTCGTCGTTACAGACAGCCGGGACCGGGCCGTCGTCCTGTTTCGCAGTTCGTGGTCGAAAAACTTTGCCGCCGAACGCAATCCCGATCATAGTTTCAGGGATATGGGGTAGATGCATGAGTTCAGCTAGGTATGTTTTCGGGCCGGTAATTTTATCTGGTCTCTTGGGAGGGTGTTGGGGCGAGCATGGTCAATATGTGGGGAGTTCTCTGGATGAAAATGGACATTCTTGTGAGACTTATGAATATGCAGATGGGACTCAATGGACGCATTGTGATCTTCAAAATCAGAACCCACCCTCTGGTCAATAATTCGAATCTTCTCCGTTCTCCTCACTCATCACGAATCCTTTCTCCCTCCTCATTTTTCTTTAAAACAACAACATGCTCCCTTATCGTTATTCCAGTTGATTCCCAGGCCGCTCCTATTTTTAAGCCCTGCCATTTATAATGCTCTGAACCCCCTTTGCTTCTCCTTATCCGACGCCTGCCGTCGCTCACCGTGGTCGAATATCCCAATTAACCGGCCGACCTTGCCTGGGCCTAGCGAGTTGTTCCGCCTTCCTGTGTCTTGCGTTCATCCAATCCAATGAGGCCGGGGGGCGTCAATGGTTTTTGGTCTTTTTGCCGAAACCTGGCATTTATAAGCCTTTTGAAAGGGGTTGTGTAACAAGTTGAGGAAAAAGGCCATTTGGTGAAGTACGAGAACACTCACGTGGTCGGCGACTCAGAAAATGGAGTCGAGAGATTCAATGAGGAAATTTGATGATGGGAAAGGAAAATTTATGCAGTTTGGTTGTCTTGAGGACGATCTGTATTCTTTTCTATTTTGTCACCTTAGGATTCGGAATAAATGTCCCCGCTCCAGAAATTATCAGGCTGGCGTGGATTAACTCAGCACCAACTCAAGATGGAAGTCCTCCGTGGAAAGGTTGTGATGGTGGAGTTCTGGACATTTGGATGCTGGAACTGTCGGAATATTGAGCCCTATGTTAAAGAATGGCACGACAAATATACCAAGCAAGGGTTGGTCGTGATTGCGGTACATTCGCCCGAGTTCAAGTATGAATACGATGTGGAAAAGGTCAAAGGCTACATTCAGGAACACCGCATTCCTATGCCGTGCCGATTGACAATGAATTCCTGAACTGGCGGGAGTATCGCAATCGCTATTGGCCGACGCTGTATCTGATCGATAAGCAGGGAACTATTCAATACACCAAGGTCGGTTAAGGCAGCTATGAGGAAACCGAACAAAAAATTCAGCTGCTGCTTGCCGAACCGACATAACAGGAAGCTTGTAGAATTATACAAAGACCATGGGTAGTGAAAAGGATGGAGGAAAGAGACTTTGATTAAATTGTGATCCGGTATCGATCAACGATGCGATGAAGAATTTATTCTTGACGACATTTCTGGAGGACCTCAGCCATTTCCTGATGGATATGGCCGTTGGTGGCGATAAGGGTGCTGCCATAGATGGAGTAGGGGTGGCCGGCATAATCGGATATGCGCCCCCCGGCTTCTTCCAGGATGACTTTTCCTGCCGCAGTGTCCCACGGATTGAGTTGGAGTTCCCAAAAGCCATCGAATCGGCCGCAGGCGATGTAACAGAGATCAATCGCGGCGGTGCCGGTGCGCCGCAGTCCGCGCGCGCGTAGGGTGAATGCGCAAAATTCCTTGAGATTGTTATCTTTGGCGGTGTGCACGTCATAGGCAAAGCCGGTGACAAGCAACGCTTCGTTTAATTGAGGTGTCGCCGAGACATGAATCGGTGTGCCGTTGAGTGTGGCTCCCTTCCCTTGTTGCCCCAGAAACAGTTCGTCCCGCGTGGGATCATAAACCACTCCGAGGACGCACGTGCCTTCATATTCCAGGCCGATAGAGACATTGTACATGGGGAAGCCGTGGGTGAAGTTGGTGGTGCCGTCTAAAGGATCGACGATCCATTTGACGGGATGGGAAGGGATGTCCTGCAGGCCCTGTTCTTCGCTGAGGATCTGGTGTTCGGGAAACGCCTGTCGGATGGTCTGAATGACGGCTTCCTCTGAGCGCAGGTCGGCTTCGGTGACCAGGTTGATGGCTTGATCCTTTTTATGGACTTCAAATTCTTTTTTGGCGTAGTCGAGAAGGATCGCTCCGCCCTGCCGGGCGGCTTGAATGGCGATGCGGGTTAACGAGTGATATTCGGTAGCAGATAGTGTCATAGATAATGAGGGAAAGAACGCTTCCCAGCATACCTGAAGTCTGCGGAAATCCCAAGCGTCAGGATAGGATCATGCGAATCAGTGGTGTGAGTGTTTCCGGGAGTTAGAAGGAAAAACACACTGGGAGTGGGTGGCCCCACTCCCAGTGGCACTGCAGGTGGGCTCTACAGCTACTTCTTCTTGGTCTTTGCTTTTGCTTTGGGTTTCGCGGCGGCCGCGGCCTTTTTCTTTGGAGCGGCTTTCTTTTTTGTTGCTGCCAATTCACTCACCCCCTTTCAGATCATCGATCATGCCCGTCATTGCGGGTCAGACGGCTTTGGTTAATGTTTTCTCGTGATTAATTTCAAATGTATTGGGCCCCACTTTGCGAAACCGAGGGTCGCGTTTTAAGGATGTGGCAACCGATGTGACTGGAGTTTTTCCTCGGATCGGCATCCCGCCTTCTTTGAGGCGTTGAAAAAGTTCTTTGGCATGTAATGGACGACCGATCTCTTGGAGAACCATGTACACCGCATCAGGCACGCTCATACCCACGTATTTGCTTCGGCCTAGGAGAATTTCCCTCGACTTAGACGCGACATCCGAATCGGCTGAGGACAGATGCCCCTCTTTATTCGAGAAGATCTGGCTGGAGAGACTCGCCAGCTTCGCTTTGTCAGCTTCGACACGATAAAGGGTTTTTGCCAACTCCAGGTATTTCTCAACCGTCGCAATTTCCTCACCTACCTGCTCCCGTTTTTTTTGGAGATCCTTGAGTTTTCGCTCATAGACACTAATGCGCTGTTCCAGCCCATCACTGATATCTTTAAGCTGGTCATTTTGATCCTCCATTTCTCGAACTCCACCATATGTTGAGTCTAATTCTATTCGTGTTTTAAAGCAAAGTCAACAAGCAAGCTTTAAATTTTCATGAGTAAATGTTGCCTTTAAACAAATATGTAAATTGCTATTGGTTGATTATAGGTCAATGGTCTGTTTGTGAAGTGATAATTGTGAAATTTTTCTATTAAAATAAAAAGCCTAAATTTAGTGGTTTATGATTCTATGAATTCAACATTTGGTAGTATATTCGTTCATGCAGTATGTGATTGTGCCTTATTAACTAGGTATTGTATCGTGGTATTGGCGTTTGAATGATTGGTTTGAGAGTGATGATAATTGCCTTAAATTTCTACAATAATTGGCGTTCATGTAAGCGGCTCATTTTCTGACGGAATTTAAGTCAGTAAATTATGGTATGGAATAAATCGTTGTTTAAAGCATTCCATGAATGATGTAACAATATCTTGTGGTGTAGTACTACCTAGGAAAATGTCTGCCTTGGGATGAATCAGCTGTAAAGGTGTCTAAGCGGTCAAAGTTTCTCCGTTTCTTGAACCACCCACGATGGGCCAGTGCAAACGTCAAACCTTGGCCTTGCTCATTCGCCTTTTCGCTCTCATCACCCATGACAGACGGGCTCCTGGTGTAAATCGCGCATATTGAGAAAGTCTGGAATTTTTTGGGATGGCTTGAGAAGGTAAGGATGCTATGATTGATGAATTATTTAATTGTTGGACTTAGACGTGATGACCGCAAATACCCTCCCTCTTAATCTCCTTGCCCTCAATGCAAATGAACTGAGTGCCTTCATCCAGGAACTTGGTTGGCCACGATATCGGGCAGGTCAAATTCTGCGATGGCTCTACCAGCATCGTGTGGTGAATATTGAGTCCATGACCAACTTGTCAAAGACCGACCGGGCCAGGTTGCAGGAGGTAGCGACTATTCACCGCATGGAATCTTTACCTCCCACGATGGCCAGCGATGGCACGGTGAAGTTTGTATGGAATTTAGAGGATGGCCTGGCTGTAGAGACGATATTGATTCCGGATGGCCGTCGGCGGACCTTGTGTCTGTCTTCCCAAGTCGGGTGTACTCTGGATTGTGGTTTTTGTTTGACGGCCGAGATGGGCCTGAAGCGAAGCTTGCGGGCGCATGAAATTATCGGGCAGGTGTTGAATGTCCAAGCCTATCTGCCGGAAGATGAGCATCTGTCTTCACTGGTGTTCATGGGAATGGGAGAGCCGTTGGTGAATTTTGAGCCGGTCGCTGAAGCGATCCAGCGTCTCACCAATATTGAGTGGGGCTTGGGTTTTTCCCCACGACGGATCACGGTGTCCACAGCTGGCTGGATCCCGCGATTTCCAGATGTGAGACGGTTAGGCGTGAATCTGGCCATATCCTTAAATGCTACAACCAATGAACAACGGGGACGACTGATGCCTGCAGTAAATGGGCGCTACGACTTATCTGAATTGCTTGATGCCTGTCGTCAATATACTCAATTCAGCGAACGCCCTCTGACGTTTGAATATGTGTTATTAGCGGGCGTTAATGATTCACCCGAAGATGCCAGACGTTTGGTACGACTTTTACAGGGGATCCGGTGTAAGGTGAATTTGATTCCCTTTAATGAGTTTCCGGGTAACCCGTTTCGACGTCCGCCACCGGGTGTGGTTGATGTCTTTCAAGATATTGTCAGAAATAAAGGCCTGGATGTGTTTCTCCGAAAAAGCCGGGGAGACGATGTGTTGGGAGCTTGCGGCCAATTAGGTCGATCAGCTGCTGAAGTCTTAAATCAGTCGACCACCAACAAGAAAAGGAGTCTACCTTTCTATGCTCAGCCTTGAACCAACTCTGCAGGGGAAGTATGAGGCCTTGCAGGAACTCTTTTCCGATATGGAATCGGTGGTGGTCGCATTTTCTGGTGGGGTCGATAGCACACTCGTATTAAAGGTTGGCTTTGACATACTTGGGTCTCATGCCAAGGCCGTGACGGCGGTTTCGCCTACGTTTCCGGCACTGGAAGTGGAAGAGGTCAAACAATTAAGTGCAGCGATCGGCGCGCCTTTGCAATTGGTCGAAACGGATCAGTTGCAAATTGAGTCATTTGTCAAAAATGATGCAACCCGATGTTTCCATTGCAAAACGGATTTATACCGGTTGCTTTCCAGTCTTCGGGATGCTGCGGGGTTTCATACCATTGTGGATGGGACCAATGTGGATGACTTGGGGGAAGATCGTCCAGGTATTAATGCGGCCAGGCAGCTAGGTGTGCGGAGTCCTTTGGTTGAGGCGGGACTCAGTAAGGGGGATATCCGGGAGTTGGCCAAAGGGTTGGGGCTAGCCAATTGGAATAAGCCGGCCGCCGCCTGTTTGTCTTCACGAATTACCCGTGGGCTCCCCATTACGAAGGCCTATCTTTCCCGGGTAGAACAGGCCGAGGCCTTTTTGGTTGCTCAAGGGGTAACGCAAGTGCGGGTTCGCCTTCACGGCGATTTGGCGAGAATCGAGATGGAGCCGACGCAAATGGGAATTCTGATGGAAGAACCAGGAAGATCCCGGTTAGTGGAGAAATTTAAAAAGCTTGGATTTCAAACGATCACACTTGACTTGGAAGGGTATCGGGCCGGAGGAGGGAACCTTCCCTCAGGTCCGGTTTGAAGCCTATGCCAAAATTTTTGCGAATGGGTCAACCGGAAGAGTTTTACCTATGTACTATTTTCTAATGTGTTCAGGGAGGCAATATAAAAAAAGAGGGAAGTGATACTTCCCTCTTTTTTATTGTGCACGACGGTTTGATAGGAGCGATCCCGGAAAGAATGCATCCTGCGATGGAGGTTTTTCCGAGAAAATTTTGAAATACTTAGTTTTTTGATTGGGCAGCGACTGCCTCCAGAGCTTCCTGTGCAAATCGCCGATGGTCGTCGTCCGATAAGCTTCGACCAATCACCTTCTCGGCAACCAAAATGGCCAACTCAGCCGATTGGGTCTTAATGTCTTGAATGGCCTTCCGCCGCTCACGATCAATGTCTTGCGTTGTTTCCTCTTTAATCCTCTGTGATTCCACACGAAGCCGTTGCTCATTTTCCTCAAGCAGCCGTTGAGCCTGTTGCTTGGCCTCTGTCAGGATCGTTTCGACTTCTTTGGCAGCCAACTGAAGCTTGGTTTCGTATTCCTTGAGCTTTTCCTCTGCTGCAACTCGGTTCTGCTCGGCCTGGTCGAGGCTTTCTCTGATCTTTCGTTCCCGGGTTTCCAGCGTTTCCAGGATCGGGGGCAGAGCGTACTTATAGAGCACCCATAGAAGGATCCCAAATGACAGGAGTTCCCAGAATATCAGTGACGAAAAGAAATGTGAGTCAAATTGTGGCATAGGTCAAGAGCCCTTTATCCTTTGCCCATGATGATAAAGGCGATGACCAGCCCGTAGAGCGCGATGGCTTCGACCAAGGCGAACCCGATCCACATATACTTGCCGACCCTGGCTTCTGCCTCTGGTTGACGGGCAACTGCCTCAATCATTTTTCCAAAAATATACCCGATGCCGATCCCGGCGCCCGCAAAGCCCGCGGCCGCTAGGCCCATTCCCAAAAGTGCTGCTGCTGCAGAATCCATTGTAGTGTTGTCCTCCCAGTTTAAAAGGGATTAATGGTAAGTGTTCCCTTATCGTTTCGTTCGAGCGTGAGTTAGTGCATATGCATCGCGTCGCCAATGTAGACGCAGGTTAAAACTGTAAAAATGTAGGCTTGAATAAAGGCAATCCCGACTTCTAAGCCATAGAGTGCGATGGTAAATGAAAAAGGCAGCCACCCAATCATAAGCCCGCCTGCTATGGTAAGGCCGAACAAAACCCCAAGAATGACATGTCCGGCAGTCATATTGGCAAATAATCTGACGGCCAGAGAGATCGGTCTAGCCAATTGGCTGATTAATTCAATGGGAATCATTAGGGGAAGTAGCCATCCTGGTGTGCCAGGAGGAACAAGTATCCCAAAGAATTTAGCGCCATGGAGTTGGAAACCTATGATAAGACTGAGTAGATAGACCCCTACAGCAAACACCCCGGTCACAATAATTTGGCTGGTAATCGTATAGGATCCAGGTATGAGACCGACCAGGTTTGAAAATAAGATAAACAAAAAGAGGGCACTGATGAGGGGGAAATATCGCATCCCAGAGGCCCCCATCGTGTCCTGAATAATTCCGCGAATGAAGTCGACCAGCAACTCTCCAAGACTTTGGAGCTTAGAAGGCACCAATGCCCTAGCGCTACCAGCTTTCATCAAGAAAAGCGCAACAAGCCCCACCACAACCCACATCATCAAGACGGCCTTATTGACAGAAATGTCAAGGCCGAAAAAGGAAAGCGGGAGAAAATTATGAAGCTCGAAGGGGTGTAACGGATCTTCCAAAACTAAACCTTGTGTCTAATGACTCATTGTTTCCAACGCTGAGCTGCACGGTAGGCGTTGCGAACTCCAGCGATTAATCCCAGTACCAGTCCTAACGCCACACCCCACGGTGTGGTATCCAACACATACGAATCAATTAACCAACCAAGGAATCCACCGACGATAAGGGCGGCAAGAAGGTCCGTCCCCACTCGCATTGCCTGTCCCAGCCCCGCAAACATTGGATCCTGAGAAGGTGCCATTTTTTTAATCGGC
>BQIZ01000069.1 GCA_021604365.1 Nitrospirales bacterium | reverse complement strand
CAGCGCGTCGACCACACGAAATATCGCTGACTCTCCCTATGGCCAAGCTCTTCATGGCGTCCCTGGTGGACCCTACGTCACACCCGGGGGGAGCCGGGACGTACACGCGGGGGCTGCTGGCGGCCCTGGAAACGAGGCACGTCGTCCAGGTGGTGGCCCCCCTGCACCCGCCTCCAGGCCCCTGGTATCGATCGCGCCAGCTCGTGGCGTTGGCCCGGTCGTGCCTCTCACCCCTGCCCGCTCTGCCCTTGTTTACCCGCCAGCCCGAGTTGACCCGGCGAATCCGCGCCATCGCCCGCTCTCAGCCCTTCGAGGCCGCCGTGATCAACGGCGGGGACATGTTGTGGGCGATCCACGAGCTCCCGCCAGAAATGCCGACCGTGCTCATCGCACATAATCTGGAGCACCAGGTGCTGACTCAGAAACTGGCCAATTACCCTTTCCTTTCACATATCCTCAAACGGGAAATTAGCAAACAACGTCAGTATGAAATCGAGGGGTTCCGTCATTCCCGAGGGGTGATATTTCTTTCGTCAACCGAAATGGCTTGGGGTTGCGACCAGGTCCCAGGGTTGAGATCGCTTCATATTCCGCCCTTGTTTACTAATCCTCCCGTCATTCGTAAGCCGCAACTCAACGGCCCTCTCCGGCTTGGATTCCTTGCTGATTTCGCATGGTGGCCCAATCGCCAAAGTTGGAGGTGGGTGATGGAAAATATCCTTCCCAAGGTACGCCGCCCTATCATAGTTCACATCTTTGGGCGACAGAGTGATCAGATACCCACTTGTGGCTACGTAGTCTCCCATGGCTTTGTCAAAGATCTTCGAGAGGTATGGGAACAGGTGGATATCATGATCTGCCCCATTCGCGAAGGAGCCGGTGTAAATATCAAGCTTGCGGAGAGTCTGTACAATCGAATGCCCGTTCTTGCGACCAACCAGGCTGTACGTGGCCTCACATGCTCATCCGGATCAGGGCTGGTGACCATCGATAGTGCTGAGGAATGGGTGACCTTCTTGAATTCGTCCGAAGCTGAACGACTTGCCACTCAAGTCCCATCAGAGGCATTAAGCCAACAATTCGCTGTCGACCAGTATAGGGAGAAGTTGAATAACTTCATTCTAGAGGTTGTCGTTGATGGGCTGAGGAACCAGGATCAGTCCACAAAACTATGATTCTGATTCGGATATGGACAAATGACAAATCGTATGGGCAAAACCCGTATTTCCCATGACAGGAATCTCACGGATCCAACCTGATTTGTTGGGATCTATCACCTGCCTCATTTCTCACAGTCCATACAAAAATCTGATTACTCCCATGCCCAGTAGGAAGCGATTAAAACTCGGAACATGTCCCACCACAATTACCGAGAACCCTGACCAATAGCCCAATTCAAAAAAAAATGATTTGATTAAGGGACAGCCGATTAGGAAAATCTTGCGAGATTTTTCTCTTTCATGATTTTTTTGTTGAAAAGAACAAAGAGGTGAGTGGGAACTTGCAGAAGAGCGAGACAAAGAACTGTATAGGCAGATCCTGGTTATTCAAGCTCAAGAGGATTGGGTTGATTAAGATCTGTTGTGAAGGAGGACTACCCCTTACGTAAACGCCCCATTCGATCTAAATGCTGCCGGGGAACTCTGTCGAGGACAAGGTCAGTCCATCCATGAGCCAGACAGCCACTTGTCCTGTACTGCGATTATGCCAGATCACATCGGCCTTCCCATCGCCGTCTGCGTCACCCACCTGCGCAATACGCCACCCCGAATGCATACCTGACAAGAAGCCCGACACTTCAATCGCCCCGCCGTTCATCAACCAGATCCCCACCTTCCCGGTACGGGTATTACGCCAGACCATATCGGTCGTCCCATCGCCGTTCAAATCACCAAAACCCGCTTTCTCCCATTCCGGTGCGGTCCCTCCGAGGAAGCCCACTGAGGCAATCGTCGACTCATTCATCACCCACACGGCTGATACCCCGCCGGTATGGCGCCAAATGATGTCCGCCAGACCATCCGCATTCATATCACCTATCCCAACGATCTGCCACGCTAAGGGCACGCCGGGCAGGGAACGGAATCGGCTAATTGAGGTCCCATCCATGAGCCAGACCGCAACCGCTCCGTTTTGCGTATTGTGCCAGATGAGATCGGCACTGCCATTGCCGTCCATATCACCCACTCCCTTAATCACCCAATCCAAAGAAGCGCTCCCAGGGAAACTGGCGGACGTGATCGTCAACCCGTTCAAAAACCAGACAGCAACCGCACCATTGAGAGAATTGCGCCAGACAATATCAGACATGCCGTCATTATCCACATCGCCCACTCCAACAATCTGCCAATCGGATGAAACCCCACCCAGAAATCCGGACGAACCAATCAGACCGCCATTCATTAACCATACCGCCACCTCACCTGTTCTCACATTGCGCCAGACAATATCCGCCTTGCCATCTCCATTGAGATCGGAATTAACAGGGGCACGGGGAGAGGGTTCCTCCGAAGGAGTCTGAAGACCGAGAAACACCCCAGATTCTGAGGTAAAGCTGACCCCCTTTGGAAGAATCAATCTGATCGTCGCACTTGGATCGCTGACATCGATGAGATTATTCATCTCCACCCTGGCCGACAAAAATGCCTCAATGGGTAGCTCCTGCCCATCAACAACTGTAACCCTCGCTTCCAACACCTTTGGCTCCGGTAAAGGAAGGCCGAGGGCCTGATCAGTCACATCTCCCAGACGAATGATCGCATTGGTAAAGCAATTGGACGACAAATCCTGACAAGAGGGAAACCCATCGACTCTCATGGAAAACTTAATATTCGCAACCGAGAGGGTGGGATCCAGCTTAAACGTTAAATGATCATCGATATGAATGGAGGCCAGCCCCATTCCCGATTGCGAGCTAGCATCGGGAGTCGTCGAGGTCACTTTAAGGGCGAGTGTTCCAGTAGCTAAATTGGCTGTGGCAAAAGCAGAACCGGCCTCACCATCTGGTCCGATCACTTGACCGGTGTCTAATTGGATTTCAGTACGTCCATTAACCTCGGCAACTGAATCCCCCCCAATCGGCCCTGATACACCGATCTCAATTTTATAGGCGAGACCTTGTGACGGAAGAAATATGCAAACCATTCCTACCAGGATGAGGGCCCTGATAGTCCTGGTCAGACCGGTTAAGTGGGTTATTTCGTGCTTGGACATCTGATTTGACATAAGTAATTAAATGAGCAAGGCTGACTACCCTTATCGGATAGACAACTCCATTCTTAAAATTCGTGTGCCACATTTCGGAGGTTCTCTCCCTCACCATTTCATTTTTCTGCTACCAGACTCTTTAATAACGTTGGATATTTTCCACCGCATAGCACATCAATAGCGTCCCTCCTCCATAATTTCCCAAAGGCCAATGCCCTATGCGGTGATCAAATTCAGGGAGTGTTGAATAATAATATCCATGGGCACATTGACCCACAGGCACGTTGCATATCAGAGGCTCGGGGCGGTTCAAAAAAGTTCGTCCAGCAAGGCCGCAGTTATTTTTGCGCGCAGAGCGTACTTCCAGTACGTGAGCACGGAAAAATGGCGAGAACGCCGCTGGCGGCTTTTTTCAACAGCCCCATTCAAGAATCACCAACAGGAGCCAATCGTTCTCGAAGCTCAGGCCTCTCTTCTACAAAACCTCAACCGAAAATTCTGGAAATTCCTGGTTAAAAAAAGAGGGAATCAGCACCGCTGTTTGTTTCTTCGAGCGGGAGAAGAGAAATTAGGCTTGGGCTAAAAGGGGTATGGCGTCATCCTACTCGGAATAGTTTTATCTCGAAGGAGGGTACATGACCAAGACGAAAACATTTTCATAAATTATCAGGAGGAGGAAGGACAAACCATTCACGCAGAAAAGAAAACGCAACAAAACCAATGGGAAAAAGAGATGCATCTCGAAAGACGAAATCGGCAATAGGCACAGACTTAACAGAGAAGAGCAGTGCGAGAACCTTTTCATTACCAAGGGCAGACCTCTTCCCGTATTCTCAAGAGAACAAGATGGGGCAATTGAGCCTCCATCCAGCACTCATTAATTTACGGCATGACCCCACATTTCACATGATTCATTGCCCCCTACTGCACACGATGTTTCCACATGAAATGTGAGGAAAGATTTTTTCATGACAAAAGCCCCACACCCGAAGATGTGAGGCTTTTATCAAGAGACAAGATATTACCGCGTATACCTGAGGGATCGCTTTCTGTCAAAACTGCCGGACTGCCAGCCCGCCTTACTCTGAGTTTAGTAAAACGACTGTCCCCAGCGGACTTACAATGAAACCATCTTTTGCCTAACCCTTACGGTTCGGACTTAAATATCAATCGATGCCACATCATGAGATTATCACTATTGGACTTCCCAGTCAGTGGAGGTGCCGCGCGGGAATTTTGTATCCATGACGTCTTTCCCGTTCATTAACCACAGCGCCACCGCACCACTCGCCCGATTCTGCCAAATGACGTCATCCTGCCCGTCCGCATTCACGTCACCCATTCCCGTGATCTGCCAGTTCAGGGGCACACCACCGGGAAATCCGACAAAGGCCACTGTGGGCCCGTTCATAATCCAGATGGCCACCGAACCATTGAGTTTATGGTGCCAGACGATATCGGCAGTACCATTGCCATCCACATCACCGATTTCCTTAATGACATAATTGAGAGGGGCACTCCCTGGAAATCCAGTCGACGTGTGGGTCAAGCCGTCCATAAACCACAACGCCACCGCCCCGGTCGTCGTATTTCGCCAAATCACATCGGCTCTTTCATCGGCATCCACATCACCGACACCGACGATTTCCCATTGCACAGGCGCACTACCAGGGAAACCCGAACGGGCAATAGTCGACCCATTCATCAGCCAGATAGCCAATGAACCGTTGACCTTATTGTGCCAGATAAGATCCGCGGTTCCATTGCCATCCACATCACCGATTCCTTTGATCGCATAAATAAGTGACGCACTCCCAGGGAAACTAGTCGAGGTGTGGGTCAAGCCATCCATGAACCACACCGCCACAACACCAGTGGTCGTATTTCGCCAAATCACGTCGGCCTGGCCATCCGCATTCACATCGCCCATCCCCATAATCTGCCAATTCGATGGGACTCCACCCAACACACCGGTAGTGGTCACCGCGGCATTGTTCATGAGCCAACCCACCACAAGGCCATTGAGACTATTTCGCCAAAGCAGATCTGCCGTTCCATCAGCATTCAAATCGTTGGATAATCTTCTTGCACCGGCATTATTCGCAGTAATGGTCAGATCTGAACTTGGTCCGAACTCACCGTCCGTCGCGGTCAACCGCAAGACGTATGTGCCCGCTTCGCTGAAACTGGCTGTCGTACTCAGATCCGACGCATTAGCAAAGGTTACCGTCCCTGGCCCGCTCACTTTACTCCACGTGCTAGTCACCGTCCCCGGCGTGGCCGGCAGACCATCATCAGTCACTGTGCCATTCAGTGCAGCAGTATTCGGTAACGCAATCGTAATTGAGGGCCCCGCATTTACCGACGGCGGTTGATTCCCCGGATTCTGAGTAAACGTGGCCGCCACTGTTCGCGCCGCCGTCATACTCACCACACAGGTGCCCGTGCCTGTGCCATCACACCCGCTCCCGCTCCAGCCCGCAAACGTCGAGCCTTCGTTCGCCACCGCCGTCAGCGTCACCGACGTCCCATTGGCATAGCCCTGGGTACAATCGTTCCCGCAAGAGATGCCCCCGGGATTACTGGTGACCGTCCCACTGCCCGTCCCGCCCTTCGTAACCGTCAGCGTCCGTTGCACGGTCGTAAATGTCGCCGTCACCGCTCGCGCGGCCGTCATACTCACCGTACAGGTGCCCGTGCCCGTACACCCGCTGCCACTCCAACCCCCAAACGTCGAGCCTGCAGTCGCCACCACTGTCAGCGTCACCGACGTCCCATTGGCATAGCCCTCCGTACAGTCGTTCCCGCAAGAGATGCCCCCGGGGGTACTGCTGACTGTCCCACTGCCCGTCCCGGCTTTCGTCACGGTCAGGGTCTGTTGCACGGCCGTAAATGTCGCCGTCACCGCCCGCACCGCCGTCATGGTCACGATACAAGTGCCCGTGCCCGTACATCCGCTCCCGCTCCAGCCCGCAAACGTCGAGCCTGCGTTCGCCGCCGCCATCAGTGTCACCGACGTCCCATTGGCATAGCCCTCGGTACAGTCGTTCCCGCAAGAGATGCCCACGGGATTACTGCTAGTGACCGTCCCACTGCCCGTTCCGGCCTTGGTGACCGTCAAGGTCCGTTGCAGGGTCGTAAATGTGGCCGTCACGGCCCGGGCCGCGGTCATACTTACCACACAGGTGCCCGTGCCCGTACAAACGCCCCCACTCCAGCTCGCAAAGGTTGAGCCTGCACTCGCCGCCGCTGTCAGCGTCACCGACGTCCCATTGGCATAGCCCTCCGTACAGTCGTTCCCGCAAGAGATGCCCCCGGGATTACTAGTGACCGTCCCACTGCCCGTCCCGGCTTTCGTCACGGTCAAGGTCCGTTGCAGGGTCGTAAACGTAGCGGTTACCGCTCGCGCGGCCGTCATATTCACCGTGCAAGTGCCCGTGCCCGTACAAACGCCCCCACTCCAGCTCGCAAAGGTTGAGCCTGCACTCGCCACTGCTGTCAGGGTCACCGACGTTCCATTGGCATATGCCTCGGTGCAGTCGTTCCCGCAGGAGATACCCCCGGGATTACTGGTGACCGTCCCACTGCCCGTCCCCGCTTTGGTGACCGTCAGGGTCCGTTGCACAAGAGTAAACGTGGCCGTCACCGTCCGCGCGGCCGACATACTCACCGTACAAGTGCCCGTGCCCGTACACCCACCGCTCCAACCAGCAAAGGTTGACTGGGATGCCCCTAAACCGGTCGGAGTAGCCGTAAGGGTAACAGAAGAAGGTGGTTGAACTACGTCATAGGGTATGTTTTGGCTATTAAATATAGTGAACGGCGCTGTCCCCGCCCTAGTTCCAGCAACCTGTCCCGTTCCCGTTCCTGCAAAATTGACAGAAAGATTGACGGGAGGGGTGACCGGTGGACTGACCGGGACGAGATTAAAGGTCACGGTCACCGCCTTGGCAGCATCCATTAGGACGGTGCACTGAGTTCCGGATGTGGAAGTACAACCAGCCCAACTACTGAAGATTGACTGTGAGGCCCCGATCCCGGTCGGAGCGGCGGTAAGGGTGACAGAAGAATCTTGATCATAGTCCAGGGAGGCACTCGAAAAAATGTTCAACGTATCTGTCCCTGGCGAATTGGCTTCTACCCTTCCAGTGCCTGATCCTGCAAAGTTGATTGTGAGGCCAGTGGCCTGAGCCATGGACGGAAACACTCCCCCTAGCATTACCAGGACAAAAACGAGAGCCCCTAAAGGCAATACCTTCCCGTGAGCGTTCCGCATTGTGCGTCCTTTCTCATTTCGTTTCATCAATATTCTCTAGAGTGCCTATGGTTTCTACCTATCTTCCGGCTGTCGGGTTAACAAAAAGGCATTTTTGTCCACCGTATATGGGTTTTCATTTAATTTTCAAGGCGTCGTGATTCGGATCAGGGAAGCTATGATTCGGAGGAATATATAGAAATAGTTTGGGAATTGCCTGGAGCAGGCAGGTAGGCATGTCAGGAAAGGACGTTGGGGGCATGACACTATCCTGGTCCACGATAACTCAGCTTAATTATGAAGAAAGATATCGTAGTCTACATCATTCTACATATTAATGGAACAAAAAAGTTTGCTTTGAGAGAACATTCCATTGGTTAAACTATTCATGATCATATCCAAACACCATTCCGATAATTTTCTGAAAAATTCGTTCCTCTCTATTTACGGGAAGACCACGGACACAGGCGAGTCATGCGGATAAACCACTCAACATGAGAATAACGGAACGGGATGGCAAGGAGAATGGCACCAATGACCATTCGAATGCTATTCATTGTTCTTCGTGTGACAATCCAGGGTAGCGTTTTTCAATCCCCCTCAAAATTATCAAAAATTCGCACACACATGCGTTTTTACGCGTATTCCCCTCCGATCCCGGGCCGCGTTGATTGACCCTCCGGTGGCTTCTTTGGTATTTATCTGACCCTCCCCAAATCCATTTAATATTCTTATCACCAAACGTCGAATCGAGGGCCAGAATCGGAAGCCCTCTACGGAGACCAAAATATGACTGTGGGTGGTAATTCCCTCAAGAGTCCCCGTGTTTTGGGATTGGCTGACAATGCTCCACAAATGTTAGGGCAAAATCCTATGCTGTCGTCACAGGTTTCTTTCCCCTCGCAGATGGCCAAAATATGTTGAATCGCCGACAATTTCTCTTTGTAATGGGCGCTCTCGGTGCCTTGACTGCAATCCCCCAGGCGCGAAGTGGAGCCGGGACCTCCGGAATCCAGTTCGGTACAGCCAAACCTTTCTCATTTGATGAGCTGAAGCAACGCGCCAAGGCAATGGCCACGTTGCCCTATGAGGAGCCCGTGGTCCGTCATGACGCAGTCTTGGAATCGATCGACTACGACGCCTTTCAGGACATCGTATTCAAACGCGAGCGGGGGCTGGGCGAAGACGGCAGCGTGAATTTTCCGGCTCAGTTCTTCCATCTCGGCCGCTATTTCAAAGTGCCCGTTAAACTTCATGCTCTTGATGATGGCCGGTCCCGAGAAATTCTTTACCGTTCCGAGTACTACACCTTCGGCGGAACCAGTCTCGGCAAGATCTTTCCTGATGACCTTGGCTTCTCCGGCTTTCGCCTCCAGGATGGACCAGGAGCAACCACCGATTGGATGGCATTTCTCGGTGCTTCTTATTTCCGCAGTTCCGGGGAACTCAATCAATACGGCCTCTCGGCACGAGGCGTGGCCATCGACCCTGCCCTGCCCACCCCGGAGGAATTCCCCCGATTCACCGAATTCTGGTTGGAGCCGGGCAACCCGGACAGCAAGGAATTTGTGGTCTATGCCCTGCTCGACGGCCCGAGCGTCACCGGTGCGTTCCGCATGGTCTGTATCAAAAACCAGCAGATCCTCATGGATATCGACGCCAATCTCTACCCGCGTCAGGACATCAAACGCCTGGGGATCGCACCGCTGACCAGCATGTTCTGGTATGCCGAAAATAATCGCCATCAGATCAGGGACTGGCGGCCAGAAATCCATGATAACGACGGTCTGACAATGTGGACCGGCGCAGGCGAGCGTATCTGGCGGCCCCTCAACAACCCGTCATCGGTCATGACCAATAGCTTCGCCGACACCAACCCCAAGGGTTTTGGCTTGCTTCAGAGGGATCGCGCCTTCTACCACTATGAGGATGACGGAGTATTCTATGACCGGAGACCAAGCGTCTGGATCGAGCCGGCAGGTGAGTGGGGCGAAGGCGCAATCCAGTTAATCGAAATTCCAACCGACGACGAAATCCATGACAATATCGTTACCTATTGGCTGCCGAAGGAAGCGGTTAAGGCCGGCTCCGAATGGCATTACGCTTATCGACTTCATTGGGTCGCGACCGAGCCCTATCCGTCCGATACGGTCGCCCGGGTCATTCATACCCGTCTGGGCAATGCCGGCGTTCCCGGTCAGCCACGCCCGAAAGGCGGCCGGAAATTCGTGATCGACTTCGAGGGTGGGCCACTCAACGAGATCGCCAAGCTGGACAAAGTTAAACCGGTCATCAGCACGTCCAAGGGTCGAATCGACAACGAATACGCCCTGCAAGTGGTCGGCACCAAGAATTGGCGGGCGGCTTTCGATCTCTATGTCGAAGGCAAGGAGCCGGTCAATCTCCGCCTCTTCCTTAAGCTTGGGGATCGAACCCTGACCGAAACCTGGCTCTACCAATACCTGCCCTTTACCTATGACTAGGGGGCATGGTCCTTCTTATAACGATATCGTGCGGTAGACCTACTTTCTACAAAAAATAAGAATGGCTGGCTGCCTGTCAGCCATGCAGTTAGCTTCCCCAGCAAAAAATCCGGCAGAAACGTCAGGTTTTGGAAACAGTCCTGAAATGTCTCGGGATCCCCTCCATCGGGACTTCCCATCTGTAGCCATGGACGATCTCCATCAGGACTATTTTTATTGAAGTTCGAGTAACCTCAAAAAATTTACACGCCCGCATCCAGGCCCGCCCCAAATAAATACAGGGCCTCCCGATAAGTCAATGGTTTCTCTGCTGACCCACACATTCAAACTCTCTGGAATTTTTGGGCAACCATCACGCACAAATTCGTAAGAAAAAGATGGTGCACCTACCACTCCCCCGTACCCCCTGGACCTTTAAACGGACCGATAATTTCCCCGGTCACCCAACCGCCGTAAAACCCTCCCGGTTGGGGCAGCACACGCTCATCATTGACGTAGCATTCCACGCGGCCGGGGTAGAAGGCAAAATATCCGGCGATGGATTCAAATCCCGGATAAGGATGAGGATATATCCAGGCCACCGGTTCCACCTCCTTCTGCCCTTCAGCCAGCATCCAATACTGAGCTGTTCCCTTCCATTCACAGAAAGAAGAGACACACGTGAGAACCAGACCGGAAACATCCACATCTGCGGGAGGGAGATAAAATGTTGGTGGACTCGCAGTTTCCAAAAATCTAAATGTGGAGCAGGAATCGGCCAGAACCTTACCCCCGACACGGACCACCACTCGGCGAGGGTCAGGCATCAGGCAGGGAGGTCTCGGATAATCCCAAACAGATTCCTGGCCAGAGGACGGCTGCTCCGCGAATGGCGGTCTTTCCTGTCCCCTATAGTGCCATTTGGAACGGGCCACATGTATCCATTCAGGTATTGGTTGGGTCATGCTATTCTCAGGATTTTGCGGCAAAATGCCAGGAGCATCAACTTCCTCAGAAGGTTATTCAAAGGTCAGAATGGCCCAAGAGGCCCATAGGATAGTCAACAGTTCACCCAGGAGAAGACAGCCCAGAACTGTGAGAAGGATTTTGTACCACATGGGATCCGTAAGCTGTTCGAAAGACCCTCTCTTATCGGATAGGCTCAACCGCCCTTGCCGCCTCAAATTTTGAAAGAATCATTCCTCCATCGCTTGCAGGCGGATTGTTCAATCAAACTCCAAGGTGTTGCTTGTTATCCTACCCGACCAATCCATGTATATCTTGAATCAACCCCTGCAACTTCCTGGAGAAATGGGTTCGCTGATCCCGGGTCAGAATCCGGTCAATGTCCAAGACCGCCCTTTGAACTCCTTCACGCCATTCCCTTGAGACCACGAGATATTCCTCCGTGGCACCGGTCTTGGAGTCGGCCAGCCACTGAAAGAGACCCTGTTCCAAGCTAAAAGGATCATGAGCGGAACGAAGAAGTTCAAGCAATTTTTCCTGCCGGCTCTTGCGATGGGCCAGCCACGCATCCGTGGTTTCGGGAATTTTCCTCATCCTCTCAAGAATATATGTCTCTTGGTCCACCGACAACTTTCCCACCCATGTGGTCAGGGTTTCCGATGTGGTTGCCACGCGTTTATCCAAACGCACCTCCGGGTCGTCTCCGATTTCGGACACAAGCCGTCGATAGTCTTGATCCAACATTTCTTCGAAATGACGTATTTGCGCAGGCGTGACAGTGGCTAAAAATTCCGCACCCGGTGGAAAGGCTCGCCTGGCAAGATGGACACGAAAGTATTCAACCGACGCAAAGATGTTCTCCAGCTCTGCCTGACTCAGTTCATTTTTCGAAAATTCATCTATTTGAGCGAGAAATTGCGCGTACTGGGGAAGTTGATAGTGTCGATGCCAGACATGAAATGCCTCGACCTGGAGATCCAAATAGTTTTCTTGGGAGGCAGACAGAGCAAAATACCTATCCAGTTTCCATAAGAGGATCCAATCAGCCGTCGAATACGTGATGTGAAGAGTGTTACAGGAAACCAGCAAGGGGCACAAAAGCAGAATTCTGAACAACCCTCGCCAATAGGACCGATGGAGAAAACCCAAATCTTTCATAGGTGCCCTGAAAAAAAGATCCGGTCGATGGCCACTCTCTCTTTCCATCTTACCCTGACGGGTCACCTCTAATCAGCCATAAGGTGACTCTCCAGGGGATTCCACATACTGACAAAAGGAAATATCAAAGAGGAAAAAGGTGCCACGGCTACTGGGCTCACTCCAGCCACTTTAAGCCGAGAAGGCCAAAGCCCGTTCGATGTCCGCACGGATTTCTTCGGAAAGGGGAACAACATCGGAAGAATACCGGGCCATGACCTTGGCGGTCCGATCTACAAGGAACTTTTCGAAATTGTACCGGACTTGTTTATCGACAGGGCCTTGGGTTGTTAAATAGGCAAAGAGAGGGTGTTGATCACTTCCTCGCACACGGGTCTTGGCAAACAGAGGAAAGTCGACCCCGAATTGTGTGGTGGCGAAGAGAGCAATCTCCTCATTGGTCTCGAGTTCCTATCCGCCAAAATTGTTGGAAGGGAACGCCAAGACTTCCAAGCCCTGAGAGTGATACTGACGGTAGAGTGTCTGTAAGTCACTCAACTGTACTGTATACCCGCAACGACTGGCGGTATTCACCATGAGAAGAACCTTCCCCTGAAATTGTTGAAGGGCCACCGGCTCGGCCGATATATCAAAAAGGGTGAAATCATAGACGCTATGTGCCATTTTCTGTCGATCAATGGTCATTGATCCTGTCGCCGAAACGGAAGCTGATGGGTCTTTGCCTAAAATGTTCAGGGAGTAGGGATCCTCAAAATTACACCCGAAGATGAAAAGAACAATCCAACCCACACAGAGGGGACATATGTTTTTCATTTTCATCATCTTTATTAGCTTTTTTATACACCCCAAAATGGTCCGAAATTAGCCACGGGGACCGCCCTCCCTAATACGTTTCCTTACTCTCTTACTCTACTTCCCTTCATGGGTGAGGAACCAACACATTCTGTCCAATCCTTAGACAGGACCATCGTGCCCCCAGAACGTATTCACACCACTAGCGTTCTGCATGACCGAATTACCGGAGGACCGGAGGTAGGAAATCGTTTCAACTGTCAGATCAACCGATAGACCAGTTTCAATAAAAAAACAGAATTCAGGAAAGGAGGGAAAATAAAAAAACGAAGCATGGAGAAATAAGTATTTGTCTGGATTCCCAGGCACTGGGGAAAGAAGCATAGAAATCTTAAACGAAAGGGGAAGGACGCCCAATAGAGAAATGCCAAACTATCTATTGTTGGGATGCGTGAAGGGCTTTAGAGGGATCCTCAGGAATCTTAACATTTTGAAGTGATTAGATTGGGCAGGAAGAGCCCAATAGGGTCACCCAGCCGCATCCTCATCAGCCTAGAAAACGCTCCCTGCCCTCTTAAGCCATTCAATTTGTAGCGTTTTTAAAAAGAGAAAATGGGGTGAGTGACGGGAATTGAACCCGCGACCTCCGGATCCACAATCCGGCGCTCTAACCAACTGAGCTACACCCACCATCACATGGAATTTTCAAGCAGAAGAAGAGGGCAATCTTATCAGAGGGCCGTAAGGGTCGCAAGCCAAATACCACTCGCGTCCACCAACGATATTTGACCTAATTTTTCAAGAAAAACTCATATCTTAAAGGTCATTAGGCTTTTTGAATATCACAACAGTTTACGGCGCGTTCATTTGACCCCTTTCATGCAATTGTGATAAAAAATCGATTCGGTTTTTTTTCTGGAGGAAAATATGGCTAATCGACATCATTCAGCAATCAAAGCAGCTCGTCAAACTCTGAAGCGCCAGGAACGTAACCGGTCTATTCTGCGACGGGTAAGAACTTATATCAAGAAGGTTCAGGGAGCGGTCAAAGAGAACAAGGGCGACGAGGCTAAGGCCTCATTGCGGGAAGCTACCTCTGAACTGCATAAGGCCGTAACCAAAGGCACGCTTCATCGGAACACCGCCTCTCGTTGGGTTTCCCGCCTCGCCTCCCGCGTCAACACTCTCTCGACCAAATAATTCGGTTAAAATGGTCACGGAATCTCACACCTTGTGAGGTTTCGTGCGACCAGCTAAGACCTTGTTGCCTTGACCGGCTTTTGTGGCCTGGCACAGTTGGATGACCAGATCATCCAAGATAAGCTTCGGACGTGATGCCCGCCCTCCTTTGAGAGCCGAGTCAGCTTGAGCGAATAGTTCCCATGCCCTACGGAGGAGTGGCTCACTCCACCGCTGCACCTGTTGAACAAATTCACGCGCACGAAACGGCGGAACGCCTGCTTGGCGTGCGGCTTGTCCCGCATCATGCCCTTCTTGCATCAACGCGTGCGTTTTCCAAATCTTCCGCATCTGCCACAAAAATGCACCCAACATACGTAAGGGCGCTTCGCCCGTTTCTAAATTTTTGGCCACGATATCCAAGGCTCGCCCCTGATCGCCTCGCGCGACGGCTTCAGACCAGTCAAAGACCGAAATACCAGGCGGTTTTCCCCTAACCGTTTCCACATCCGTGGCGCTGACACGATGTCCTTCCGGCATAAACGCCACCAATTTCTCTAATTCACCAGCCGTCCCATACAACCCTTCGGCAATCTGATCCTTCAATATCTCCAAAGCACTGTCCTCCAACTGCAAGCCTAACTCTCGGGCTCGCTGCGTGACCCACCCGGCTCGCTGTCCCTCAAATACCGGAGCGCATTCCACCACCGTCGCCCGTTTTTTCAGGTCTTGCACCCACTTCGTTCGCCCATCCAATTTCGCCGCAGTGATGACCAGCGTGGTCGTTTCATTGGGAGCCTGAAAATAGGGCATGAGGGCTTCACCATCTCGGGCAGATAGCTTATCTGCCCATTTTATGATGAGCAGTCGCCTCAGAGAAAAAAACGAGGTTTCCTCAGAAATGGCTAATATTTCCGACGCGTCGGTTTCATCACCATAGACGACATCGACATGAAACATCTGAGAGGAATCATTGGTCGTTGAATGGTCCGATAACTTTGAAGCATCCGTTTCCTGACCTGCCGCACGAAGAATGCTCAAGGCCTGATCGCGAAAATAGGGCTCTTCCCCAATCACCAAATACAGAGGGGATAACCCTTGTCGGTTGATCAGATTTTGAAGTTCATGAACTTTCATGGTGAATGCGCCCCAAGTAGGAGAGAAGCCTGCCAAACCATTCCGTTAATCAAGGCATCTGGGAGCCCAGGGGCAAAAAGTCTCCCTGAGGCGCTGAGATCTCCAGGGATTCGTCCTCACTGGATTCCGGATCCGGGACAGCGTCATTTCTATTCCTGTCAAAAACCCCCTGTTCCCTGGCCCCCAAAAACTGATCGGCTAAGTCGGCAGCCACCTGTATCCCCGCTTGCTCAACGGCCCGGTTCTGCAAGACCCGGTTAAATTGCAATCCAGTCTCGGAATCTGAGGTTGATTGGGCCCCTACAAAGAACTCTGCAGTACTGGTTCCGGTTTGAGACCATCGGACTTTTCCAGTTTTCCGATCCTTCACCCTCACCACCACCCTCACCATTACTCGGCTTTCTAGTGTCTGCGTGCTGGTAAAGGCCAACGAAGGAAGCGAGACCGATAGGATCGCGCCTTCCATAATAAAATCGGCGGAGGCATTATCGACAAATTCAGCGCTTCCGACCGATTGCAACGCCTGACGAAGGTATCTGGTGTATTTGAATTCCAGGTTTGGTTCAAAGCTGTTATTTTTTAGTACAGGAAAGACCAAACGGACCGGCGGTCCTTGCGCAACATGGTCGGCATTATCCCCGACCACCGGACCCGGCCCCTCAACCGTGAATTGGTACCCACATCCGGCACTCAGACACAGGAGCACGGCACCCCATCCGCTCAGCAGGCATCTCACCCGCTTAAGAAACCTACCTCTTGGGATAGCGTTAGATAACAAAATTCACCAGCTTCTGTTCCACGTAAATAATTTTGCGGGCGACCTTGCCCTGCAACCATTCCACCAATTTGGGATCCACCTGAGCCCCTGCAATGATTTGCTCCTTTGTCGATCCGGCTGGAACCACGATCTTACTCCGGAGTTTTCCATTCACTTGTAAAGGAATCGTCCATTCGGCGCTGGCCACTAGAACGGGGTCAAATTTTGGCCAGGCCTGCTGGCTCATCCCTGGTCGCTTCCCCAGGATTTCCCACAACTCCTCCGTCACATGTGGAGCAAAGGGTGCAAGCAATATCACTAACGTTTCCATCGTTGTTCGCCACTCGGCTCGTTCGGCAGGGGTTAATGTCTCCCCCGGATATTCTTTCCAGAACTTATACAAATCATTCACAAATTCCATCAGAGCCGCAATGGCCGTATTAAACTGAAAACCCCGCTCAAGATCCTCCGTCACCTTCTTTATCGTCTGATGCGTGGCCCGCTGCAGTTGAGGGAGAAGCAGGGACTCGCCGGATCCCTGATTTGAAGCCGCCCCATTCACGACAGGAAGGAGATCCTGCACCAGACGCCAGACCCGGTTGAGAAAACGGTAGCATCCTTCCACTCCCGTATCGCTCCATTCCAAATCTTTTTCCGGTGGTGCGGCAAATAACGAAAACATTCTGGCCGTGTCCGCCCCATATCGATCACACAAGTCCTCAGGCGAGGCAATATTCTTTTTAGACTTGGACATTTTCTCAGTGCGGCCTGTCACAATGGTTTGCCCACAGTGAATACAGACCCGCTGTCCACCATTTTTTTTGATTTCAGTGGGAAGCAGCCATCGATGCTCTTCACACCAATAGGTATCCTTGGTCACCATGCCTTGCGTGAGCAAATGGGTGAAGGGTTCATCCGCGGTCGTGAGACTCAGGTCCCGTAATACCTTGGTAAAGAAACGTGCATACAACAGATGCAACACGGCATGCTCGATTCCACCGACATATTGGTCCACCGCCATCCAATGTTGTGCGGCCTCGGGATTCACCGCTTGTGTGGTGTCTTTAGGCGAGCAATAGCGAAGGAAATACCATGACGAATCCACAAAGGTATCCATGGTATCGGTTTCACGGCGTGCCGGACCGCCACATGTGGGACACGTGGCTTGTGCAAACGAAGGAGATTCCTTGAGCGGGGACCCGCCCTTCCCCGTGAACGGCACATCGTCAGGCAGCAGAACCGGCAAGTCGCCTTCAGGGACCGGAACAATGCCACATCGATCACAATACAACATCGGAATGGGCGTGCCCCAATAGCGTTGTCTGGAGATGCCCCAATCTCTTAACCGGAAATTGATGGTTCGTTTCCCCCATCCCTGTGTTTCCACATATTCGCCGATGGCCCGTTTGGCTTGCGATATGGACAAGCTGGAAAAATTTCCTGAGTTCACCAAAAGGCCTGCGTCTTCCTGTTCCTCATAGGCGGCCTCCAGGGTTTCAGAGCCCAACTTGCCTTCCGGGTCTTGAATCACCAGCCGAACCGGGATGTGATAGGTTTTTGCGAATTCAAAATCTCGCTGGTCATGCGCGGGAACAGCCATAATCGCCCCCGTGCCATATTCATACAACACAAAATTCGCCACCCAAATCGGAATGAGTTCCTTGGTAAATGGATTGATGGCGTAGGCGCCGGTAAACACCCCTTCTTTGTCCCGATCAGCGGAGGTACGCGTCGCTTTATCCACGCGAGACACACGAGTTACAAACTCTCGCACTCCGGCGGCCTCGGGTCTCCCGGCTATCAATTGTTCGACCAGGGGCGATTCCGGGGCCAGACTCATGAAGGTAGCGCCATAAATGGTATCCGGTCTCGTGGTAAACACCCGGATCGACTGCAACCCGGCTACGGCCTCTGCTAACGGAAAATCCAGTTCCACCCCTTCGCTCCGCCCAATCCAATGCCGCTGCATGGCCAGTACACGAGCCGGCCAGGTCGCTAACCGCTCACAGCCATCCAATAATTCCTGGGCATATGACGTAATCCGGAAAAACCACTGTTCCAATTCTTTTTGAATGACCACCGACTCGCATCGCCAGCACACGCCACCGTCTTTTCCATCTTTCTCCAAGACCTGCTCATTCGCCAAGACCGTTTCACAAGAAAGACACCAATTCACTGCCGAGCGTTTCCGATACGCCAATCCACGCTCAACCATTTTCACAAAGATCCATTGATTCCAGCGGTAATACTCGGGCTGGGAGGTGTTCAC
>BQIZ01000068.1 GCA_021604365.1 Nitrospirales bacterium | reverse complement strand
TGGAGCGAGTGGGATGCTCATACACCAGCTGGTCGTGGGAAATGGGGGGCCTGCGACTTTCAGACGTTCACATGCGTAATTGAATGTCTCTTACCATTCTTGGGGCTGTTGAAAAAATCCGCCGTGCCTTCGCCGGAGCTACGGCAGGCAGGCCAGCGGCGTTCTCGTCACTTTTCCGTGCTCACATACTGGGAGTACGCTCTGCGCGCAAAAATGACTTCGGCCTGGTGGACGAACTCTCTTGAACCGCCCCGAGGCCTCTCATAGGCAACGTGCCTGTGGGTCAATATGCCCTTGGAAATTAGTATTATTCAACACTCCCATTTTTAAATTCTGGCCTTTAAAAGGTCCTTGATGGTGTAGTCCTTCATTTTTCTGGCATGAGTGAACACAATCATCTCCCCCAACAGTCCGACCGATGCAGTTTGAACACCGAGGACCATCAACAAAGCACCCAGGATCAACAAAGGCCGATCGGTGAGTCCTGTAAGACCAAAAAGTTTTTGTACAGCCAAAACCAAAGAAATGCTCAGACCGCCGGAAAACAATCCGGCTCCGACCAACCCAAAAAATCTCAATGGTTTTTTAGTAAATTTGAACAGGAAGGCAACCGTAATAATATCAAGAAAACGGCGAAGATATACGCCGGGCCGAAGCATCCGGGAGTGACAATCGGCCGGATGCTGGGCGACATCTCGTTCCACCACCCGAAACCCCCGTTGATAAGCAAGCAAGGGAAGAAACCGATGAAGATCTCCGTAGAGATTGACCTCACGAACCACAGGCCTCCGAATGCCACGAAGGCTGCAACTCATATCATGGAATTCCACCCCAGTCAGCAAGCGCATGACAAAATGGAAGAGGCGATTTTGAAAACGATTAATCCAGGGATCTTGTCGGGGATACCGTCGGGTCACAACCAGATCAAAGCCTTCATTGAGTGACTTTAATACCGCATGTAGACCTTCAGGAACTGTCTGGAAATAGGCCGGCAACGTAATAATGACCTCAGCCTGGGATTTTTGGAATCCCACCATCAGAACAGTGGCCTCACCGAAATGTCGCTGGAGCGGAACGATTCGAATCGGCTCACCCTTAGCGATCAGGTCATGAAGAGGTTGAGCGGATTGGTCGAACCCTTCGTCTAAGACAAAGATAAATTCATACGAGGGAACCATACGACGTAGGATGTCCGCATGCAGGCGATAAATCTCATCTAAGGCATCACACCTCTCTGTGACCGGTACGACCACAGATACGGCAAGGGGTATGGTCTCCGAGGCAGCACATTCTGAACCTACGTGATGGACAGTCATGGGAATTGCCCTTTTGAAATTAGACATGGCATAGCAGAAGGAATGGCAAAAGAGACTTTTCTGAGAAAACGATCGAATTGAAAATGGCAATGATCTACAATACGGCTCACAAATCTAGCCAGTTGCCCTCCCGCCATGGCCTGTCTGTGAAATGGCCTAAACAACATTTTCAAACCTATCGAGGTCATCTCCTCGACCACCATGGAGACCGTTGGACAAATTATCTTTACGTTCGGAGTTCCATATCATCTGATCGGGACGAAAATCCCCAGAATAGAGGATCATTTCGCCAAGCACTCCCATCGTCAGCAAATGCCCGGTCAATGCGAATAACAAAAAGGCTGTAGCCGGAAAGACAATGCCAATAGTCTCGGAAAACAGAATAACCACCAAAGCCAGGAACCCTAACAAGGTCCCAGGAATGGCTAATATTCCAAACCATAATGTCGGTCGTGCAGCAAAACCTGTCACCATTTTCACCAAGAACAAGTCCAAAAACACCCGCCACGCTCTTGAAATGCCATACTTGCTTTTTCCAAACTTTCGTGAATGATGGGTCACAATCAATTCCGTGATTCTCGCTCCTGCCAAGGTGGACATTGCCGGAATAAAACGATGCAGTTCAGAGTATAGGGCCACGCTTTTAATAATAGAGGCACGATAGGCTTTCAGCGAACACCCGTTATCATGAATAGGGACTCCCGTAATTTTCCCAATAAGCCAGTTTGCTATCAGTGAAGGAAATCGGCGGGAGAGAAATTTATCTTTCCGTTCCTTCCTCCATCCACAGACCACATCATACCCTTCCGATATTTTGGCCAATAGTTGCGGGATATCACTGGGATCATTCTGCAAGTCGCCATCCATACTGATAATGACTTGCCCCCGAGCCGCTCTAAACCCGGCAGCCATTGCGGCGGTTTGTCCAAAGTTTTTTCGTAAACGAATCACGGTGACTTCCGGGTTCTTTCTATGAATCTCTTCAAGTAACTCATAGGTCCGATCCTTGCTTCCATCATCTGCAAAGACGATTTCATAGGATTGTCCATTCTTCTCACATGCCGTTTGAATGGCCTTATACAGGGGATGGACCGATTCTTCTTCATTGTAAATGGGTACAACGATAGAAAGGAGAGGTCGCATTATCAAAACCCTTTGAAATTAAGGATTATTCCTTGCCGACAGCCAATGACATACATCAAAAACGACCCTGAGCCGTGATAGGCAGAAAACACACAACACATCAATCAGAGTAATTGCAAAAATCCAGCAAAGGCATGTGTTGGTATCTTTCGGATTTGAGGAGATAAAACTAAAGGGAAATACCTCTCAAGCCGACGAAAAACGGAGATAGGAAAAGAATTGAGCCAGACAGGTTGCACAAAGCCGCATGTCGTTGAAATGCCCAATAAGAGAAAAAAGCTGAGGTACGAAAGGCTGAGAGGAAGGCGGGCAATGATGAAGTGGAATGGCTCGGCACCCTGATTTCACATGGTGGGAAACACCGGTAGAGGCACAGAACTCATTGTAAAAGTCATCCCGAGAGGGTTACGCTTGCTGTCAACTTCCCTGAGGACAATCATCGGGAGGATTCACTTTTGTGAAAAGGTAAAAAAGCCCATTAAGGAAAGGGTTAACGTGCCGTTCACAGATCAAATTCAACATGTGACCAGTGCCGGAAAATTCATGAAGGACACAGACGGATGATCTTATTCTTCAGTGACATTCAGATTTTTTGGAGGATTCGGAGGTATATTATCGACATTGGTGATTGGATGCGTGCGAAGCTTGATCGTGGACTTATTCCAGGCAGGCTCTTCGCTGTAATACCATTTCCATTCGTTTCCGTCCCGGATAATCACATTTCTCTCTACCCCGTTTGATTGAACAACCCGTTCCTGTTGAATGTTCTTCATGTCATCAAGGTGGGTGGTCGCAAAATACAGATCATCATTGTTGCTACCGGGATGACTCCCGCCGGCGGGATCGTAGATTAATGTAATGGTGTTGTTATCATCGTGCAAATAGGCATCGAGTCCCGACCAACCCCAGTCGAGCGCACTGACACCGCCCAACTCACTGAGACTCCATGAATTGGAACCTTTTGAGGCGGATTTTTTCTGACCGCCTTCAGCAGTCGTCACGTACAAACCAAATTGACTCCCATTGTACACCCAGCCTGAAGCATAGACCTCACTCCCACTGTTGTCATATGTCCCATTGACCGGCCCTTCCACCGTCCAGCTTTTCCCGTCAACCGACGTCGCTCCAAATACTCGAGCATCAACGTCCACATTACATCCACAGGTTCCTCCCCCACCAAAGTTACACGTCTGAGCACCCCCTGGTGACTCAACACCAAAGTATCCGTAAAATTTTTCTTTAGAGGGAAGATACTGAACAAATGCGGTTCGAATCCCTTCTTCCTCTGAACTGACCGGAACAAAGTTATGGGGCTTTAAAACCGGATTAGCGGAATTTTTTGTAAAGTTGACTCCATCCGTACTGATGGCAAGACCGAGAGATTGGTGGTTGACTCCCCCATCTTCATTCCAACACCCGTCAAATCCTGCGAGATAATGTAAATAATAAATCCCGCCGACTTTTGAGAGACCACTGATCGCGATACCAGGTTTTTCTTCCCAGGCAATGTTGGTATTGTTCTGAAGAACAATCCCCTTTTCGGTCCAATCGGAAAGTTTTTCCGGAATCGTATCAAGGGCAAATGTCTGCATCGCCATGGTCAATGTTAAAATCCCAACGGGGAGAAGTCTCCGTGCAATCATATGGATGACTCTTCTCGAATGATCAACTTTGGCTCTGTACCACATCTGCTTTTTTCCCATTGCCAGTCCCCCCCCTACAATTGCATTCATCCCATCGCGGTATATGTTTGGTTCCAAAAATTTTACTCGGACATAAAACAACAGCAAAATACAGGCCAGAAGGAGACTCCCGCCGTTAACAAGATGAAAATGTCCATCTTTTAGGCGCAAAATTTCTTCCAACTTCTTCGGGGAAAAACCCAAAACCTTAAATCCTTCAGCATAAAATTAGGAAAATGGGTAAAGGCGTTTCCGAAATAAAAATGTTCGTCATGGTACGAAGATAAGCTCACCTTATAACCAAAAAAAACATCCGTATCAAAAGGAAAAGAAAGGACGGAGGGGATTACATTCATCAATACTACGTAGCAGAATGAGCTTTGAGGCGTTCTAGTTGACCGTAACGGACGAATCGGTAGTGCTTAATACTAAGGTGATATGAGCAATTAATATTTAATGTTTTTCCGATTCGTGACGTACTTTCATGCTATCAATTTAACCGTTACAGGCCACTAGTGTAATTTTCACACTTTTTGCGTGTCCCCCCTGAGCAAACAAATGACCCTCCTTCAACAAGATAGCTCGGCCATACGAATGACCCACACTATGGGATTCAACAGAATCGGCCTTTGCAGCTTTCTTAGCTTCAATGTGTTTACCACTAAACATCCGGCTCATTTACCTGTCTTTTTAGACGGAATGCTCCCGCTACCCTGAATAATGATGGTCGGAATTTTCTAGGGCTAAATGATCCCTGTTCAGATTTGCCTAATCAACCGTGAACATTCAAGTGTAGGACCTTCTCGTATCTACGGTAGATTCCACACGGGGTTACCGGAGAAGCCGCTTCGCCCAGCAGATATGATCCGGACAAGTATCAAACCAAATACCCTCTTCAGAATGCGCCCCCTGGACAGACACATTCATCAAAATCTCCGATACGAATGACACGTCAGCTTTTCTGTCAACGCATTGGTATTGCACTCCCACCCCCCAATTCGTTCAGATCAAACGACGACATAGGCTCTTACTCGATGAAAAACAATTCCAGTGCCGCTTCCACCAAGAGGTGTCGGTTTATTTTTTGTGTTTGAAACCTCTTAATTTCTGAGAGAAATCAAAATAAGCCGAAATTCATTTCAGATTGCAAAGCACGACCTGTTGCAGGCTTCTTCAAGGAACAGATGGATTCTTTTGTGTTTTTTTCAACGGAGATCCAAACAAATCGAATCGCTCCCGTAGAAAGTTTCTAGTTCTCTTCGCCTCAAGCTTTTTAGATTTCAGATTTTGTCCCTGTTCATGTGTAATGGAATCTGCCTTAAAATGTTGATTGACGCATCGGCTGTTGAAACCACGCATTTATAGCCGTAGGATCTGGCTGACGGTTCAAATGCTTTCACGATCCATTGAAAACCAGCGTCAAATGTATCCCCCGAGCTATTGTCATGAGGAATGTTTTTTAAAAGCATAATTGGGCCATGGATCTGCAAGCCTAGTGAACATGGACGTTCGAAACGCTCGCTGACAACTCCAGAGTGATCCGCTGTTAGGCGCAATATCTACTAAATCAAATCCTAAATTTTGAATTCCCCTTATAAACTCATGAGGCCAAGTGTAAAAAATAGGCACCCCTCCTGTATCCTTCGGATAACTGATGTAACAGTCCGGCTTGAGAAAGTTGCCATTTAGGATATTGGCCATGCGCATGCGAAGCTTCCATGGACGCATCATTTTATACCATCCGAAGGCTAGTGCCGAGAGATTGTGATGGGAGCTGAGAAAAAATCCTCCGGGTTTAAGAACACGGCATATTTCTTCAAGACATCTTGTCCGACTCGACCTTGGAAAAAGGTAATCCGGTCCATTTGCCACAAACAACACAGCATCAAACTCCTCATTTCCAAATTCTAGATTTTCGGCATTTCCCTCGCGAAAAACTATGTCAGGAAATCGTTTTTTTGCATGCTCAAGTAATGTTGTGGAAATATCTATCCCCACGACATTCAGCCCCATTTGGTGCAGGAAATAGGTGGTACGTCCCGCGCCGCACCCTATATCCAGAACACGAATCCCCTGTGCACTACTCGGAAAGCAGTGCCCGAATAGTTGCGCTTCGCCCAATCCGAGATGCGGTTGATTTGCATAAAGTCCGACGGATTCCTCCGAGTCCCAATATTCCTTATTTCGCTGTAGGTTTACATCTTTGTCCTTCTGCATAAATTTCTCCCAAAGTACGGTATTGTACGCTAACAATTTTGAACGCCAGGTATAGTTTCTTTTGCTGACCACATGTTTAGCACACATCCAATTCTACGCATTTCTTCTTTTGAAAGACCCTGATGTACAGGCAAAACAACCAACTGTCTTTTAAGTAAACGTTCAAACGGGAATTCCTGTAACGGAATATTGGGATGCTCTTGGGCCCAGAATCGGCCTGCCCAAATACCATGGCTCACCATAAAATTAACCAGGCCCTCCGGGTTGTCGGCCATGACCGGATAGAACCAGGGGCAACATCCATCCCAAAGAGAGCCCAAAAGTTTACGAGTGGTCTTACCTCCCCTGAAACACGCATCAAGAACCTGAAAATTTTGTCTCCTGCTCTCTCTAATATGGGAATGATTCACATGGCGGATAATCCACTTTGTCAGTCTCGATGTGCTCCAGTTGGCTTGGGATTGATCGAAGCCAGCCTCATCGGTACTTTCCATTTGCCGCGCTTCTTTTTCAACTTTCCTTCTGGTGATCGCTTGATAAATGCCACCAGGGAGTAGATACACTAATTCCTGACAAGCCATAAGAACGCCCGACCGAAAAACCCGATTTAAAGGTGGATTTTGACAATCCGGACGCTCTGCTCCTGCATCTTGGGTCTTATTCCGCAAAATAAGAGCCCCACCATCAGGTATTGGAAGTTTTTTGCGCAGGCTAAATATACTGCAATCCGCCTCACGGCCGATCCATTGTCCATCTTTATCCTTCGAATATAAGCCGTGTGCATTGTCTTCAATGAGTAAAAGTCCATGATCAGTCGCAAAGTCGCGCAACATTAACAACGGTTGTGAGACACCAAAATAGTGTGTCACGTATAAGACCCGTACCCCTGGTTTGCACAACGCTTCTAAATGTTCAAAATCGGGAGTTAGGTCCTCCTTAATCCGATAAAAATCCGTTTGCAATCCCGCACTGAGGAGAACATCGATTTCCAAACCACATGAGTAGGCAGGAACCAATACCCTATCTAACTTCTTGAGCCCAAGTTGATGAATGCCCTGCCAGAGCGCCACTTGACCACTGTACCAAAATGACACATTGGAGGTGAAAAATGGGAAAAGTGGCTTGCTGTCTAATTTGAAGTGGAGCGAGCGTACTGTTGAAACACCTTTCGTAAGAAATTTGGGCATACGACCTCTTACACCCCTAAACGTTGACTTTCTCTTCTGAATTTATATCGGTATACATTTTGCGCGACTCGAGACAACCAGTTATTTGCATTAAAGGTTGCCACATAACTCGTGCCCAATGAGGGATTCCAACTATATTTATACTGATTGTATACAGCGCCCAGTTCGTAACGCTCAGAGCCAAGTTCCGTGAAGCCTCTGCGCATACTTTCTATATCAAGCAACCAAATCGGTGAGTAATCAGCAAATTCAGGGTCGAATCCGGATTGTAAGGAATAGTAACGATTTCTATCGATAACCTGGAGCACCCCTGCGATCGTCGCGTGATTGAATCGGAGCTGGAGCACTTCAGCCTGGCCTTTCAGACTAAGCGTAGCGGTCGCCTCCCTGAGAAAAGCGACATTCTGACTCGTGAGGTTCGTCTCCACACCCTTTTGTGAAAACCGTTGGTAATGCAAATTGATCAATTCGTCAAAGGCAGACACGAATTCGTTTCCTCGACATGCTCGATACTCAACCTTACCCATCTCCCGCAGGCTTCGGTCCGCCTGGCGGATATGCTTTCTCCGGGACTTACTGACACGCGACAAAGGATCCGGCAACTTGGGATCTGCGTCAACCCACGCGCGCCGACATTGTGGCTCAGCCAGTCCGCGATCGATGAGCTCTGTGGTAAAAACGGACTCATCAGACATTTGGCGCAGATGAATGAAGCCTTTCGTTTGTTTATCGGAGCAAAGAGACTCTACGACCTCTTTGCATAACTCCGTGTTATTTGGATCGGCAAGAAGAATGTCGTTGTAGGTCGACATCCTGTGTCCAAGAAACTGAGTCACTTGCAGGATCGATCCTATTATTTCCTGCTCAAAGAATGGGAGAATGGCCACAGTTCGGCCCGTGGAATCCTCAACGAGCTTCACAGCTAATCGCTTTTGTTGATCGTCCGCTAAAACCAGGTCACACCAGGTCCGATTCCACGTCCAGGACTGGAATACGGTAGGGCCGCCGGAGACTCTTTCAAAGGCCTTCCACACATCTTTAAGGGAGTCCAACTCTGTGGTATCGCGGATCGTTCTAATTTGCATTGTGCCTATGTCCCACCTAACCTCTTTAAATCTGGCCGGATTTCGCAATTGGCTTTTGAGAACTAAAACTCTGAATCTGACGACTTGGGGACAAACAACCGAGAAGCAGTCGAAGCTCGTTCTTTCGAATGTCGTTAAAAAGAGCCAAAACTCCGAAATAAATGAAAACGGCGAAAAGTATTGTGACAGGCAGTGACAATCCGTTCCAAAAAACTAAGGGAAACAGAAAGGCTGCGACTGCAGTCGAGCTTATCCCAATCCGTACGCCAATGCTCTGCCACACAAACAGCGTCTTAAGCCGGATGCCAAGAAGCACAATAAGAGATATTTCAGCGAGGAGAGTTGCCACCGCTGCCCCTTCCAAGCCAAACATGCCAATAAAAAAGTAGTGAAGTATGCCACCCATACAGGCAACCCACAAGTGACTCATTGTGACTACAGGCTGACGATCAGATGCGATAAGAAACATCTCCATGATACATCGTAAAAATACCACTGGGATGAGCCAAGCCAGCCAACGGAGTATCACTATCGATTCGACAAACTCCAATCCATAAAGAACCTCTATCAATTTTGGTGCGATCAGCCAGATACCCGCGGCCATCGGTAAACCGAAAACAATGGCAAGGTTGAGAGTGTTCCCATAGAGCTCCTTCAACTGTTCAGGAGAACTCACATACAAACGAGAGGCAACGGGAAAAATCGCAAGCTTGGCGAATACCGGGATAAACAACAGGACGAACACGAATCGATACGCGACATTAAAGATCCCGGCAGCTCCGGCACTCAGCATGAATCCGATAAATATCAACGCCACCCTGGACGAGAAGAGCTCAAACAAGGCGTGCAATGCGTACGGAAAGGCATCGCTGAGAACCTGACGCACATAGGCAAGAGTGACGGAAACCTGAAGCGCACCACAACGTCGGTGCGTGAGGTAATATCCGAGTGCCACATGAAGGATGGTCATGACCGGCAGGGATGAGATGGCAAGGAGTAGGCTCCCCCCCCACCCAACGATTGCAATACCTATAGTAGCTGTGGTGACTCGAAGGGAGACCTCAAGGAAACTGGTCACATGCATACTCTCTAAGGCGACGAATACGGCACCAAAACCATTTACCAATGTGATAATGATCTGATAGGCGCCGATCACAATAATGAGAAGCTTCATCTCGTCGGAAAGTGGCAAAAACAGCGTGATCAGCACCAAAGCGGAGCAGACCGCCACGGACAACAAAAGACGAACCGCCATAAGGCGGCCGTAATAAATTGCTACCTGATCTCTGTCTCGACTCATATCCTTGATGGACAGGTTTTGAAGGCCGAAATCGGCGAAGACGACGAGCACCCCCGTCAAGGCCATGGCAAACGAATACTGCCCGATGCCTTCCTGACCGTAGTTACGTGCGAGGACGAGAAAGAACAGAAATGTGGAGATGTCGGCCAGGACCTTGCCAACGGTTAAACATCCAAAATTCCTGAATATCTTTGACCCGGCCTTGGCATTGTTGTTGACTTCCTTAATCATAAGACGGAGGTACCCTCATGAGGCCAAAAGGCCCTTCCCTCTGAAAATTGGTCACTGGAACATCTCTGCCCTCTCTCATTCCTCCATCAAGGCCACACTCACCCAATACACGTCTCAACCGAAAAGCTTCCACAATGGTCGGCGCCCAACACCTGGCAGCCGATAAATATATCTTGGTGGAAGCCGAGGGATTGGCACGGGTTGGCGTTCGTCCTTGTTCACAAATCTCGGCAAGAGGCTACCCCAGGCATTGGAGACATACCCGGCCTCATGTGAAATCTCAACCGCGAGAGCAGAACCTCGATACCAGGGAAAACAGAAATGGCGCACACAACTACCCGGCAGCCTGGCTTCGATCGCCGTCTTTGACTGACGGAGGTCTGTGAATATGGCATTTCGCTGCCTCTCGGGAGTTTCGAATTGCCTCGGCGCGTATTTGTCCTGTGCACTCGTCATAATCTGCAGGAGTTGACGCCGCCAGTCCCTGGCGTCAAAGAAGACCTCACCCCCATTTTCAGCCACGAACCTGATGCACAGGTCTTCAACCTGCGTGTTTGGGATATACGCGGGAAAGCCGCACATACGGGCGTTCCATTCGTAGATTGGCAATCCCCAGGGGCAATGAAGGTCCGGCTCACGACCATCCATATTTCGTTGACGAATCGGCGCGAGATCAGATTGCAGGAAGGAGGTTGGAAGACCCGGTCTCCTGAAATCGACAACCTTCGAAGAGATGGCAATACTATGGTGATACAAAGCGTGCGATTGAAAATCGATCACACCGCTATCATGCATTTCGCCTATCTGCAGCCAGCTGCAAAGGACACCGTCCATGTCGTTCTTATTGGGATGCTGCTCTCCATCGGGGACGCGCCCGGGAACAATATAGGCCACGGCCTTTTGCTTAAATTTTTTAAGAATGGGAAACGCGACGGTATACAGGCTTATATAGCCATCATCGAACGTCAACATCACTTCACGATCCCGTCGTGGTGAGGCTCTCAGGACTCGTTCATAATACTCATCTCCGGACAGGGTGTAATAATCATTGATGGCCATGAACTCCAAGACCGGTTCGAGCGTAGCCCTTGAAACCTCGTGGAATTGAAATACAGGGATCTGTTCCGGGGGAACATCCGCACGCACAAAGGCGGGATAACGTCCGAGCCCCAAACCAAGCAACTCGTTTCGATTTTTCTCTAGGCTTCTTTTGAAATGTCGTATGATCAAGGTGGCACCTTACGCAGGAGCCATGACCCACTCAAACGCCTCAAGCGTGGATTGCGCGGTCTTCTCCCACGAAAAACGCGCGGCATTTTCATACCCGTTGGCAATCAGTGTGTGTCGAAGGTCATCATCGGTTAATACTCGAACAATGGCATTCGCAATATCCTCCACGTCCAGTGGATCGACATAAATGGCAGCATTGCCTGCGGCTTCAGGACTTCCTCCGGTACGACTCGTGACTAACGGGCATCCACAGGCGTTCGCTTCAATGTTTGGCAGCCCGAAACTTTCGTAATGCGAAGGAAAGACGGTTGCCTCGGCAAGGCTGTAAAAAGCGACAAGTTCCTTTTGCGGAACATAACCGGCGAAATGAACAGAGTCTTGTAAACCCAGGCTTTCCATGGCTTTCAAGTCATCCTGATATTTCCAACGCATACCGCCTGCCACAACAAGATGAACATCGATATCCTTTCTCACCATCGAAAGGGCTTCCAAAAGGCGCGTGAAATTCTTCCCGGGATAGATATGGCCGGCAAACAGGATAAATCGCGAGGGAAGTGTGTATTTGGCTCGCACAGCCTCTAACGGTTGGGGATTACTAATCGATCGAAAAATGGGATCAGTGGCAAGGTAGGCCACTCTCACTTTATCCGGATCAATACCCAGGTAGGTAATGATATCGTCCTTTGCCCGATTGGATACCGCAATGATCAGGGAGGCCCGTTTTAAGTACTGCGGATAGACAGTTTTAAAAAACCAGAGATCCATAGTCTGATGAAATTCCGGGTGGACAAACCGCTCAGTTCCGTGGAGCACCATAGCCGTTTTACATCGTGCCAGAAACGGGATGGCAAATTTGGTATGGAAGATCAGATCGAGACCCTCGCGGTGTGCATATCTCGGGACGGCCCACTGATCCCACATCCACTTGCCTTTGGCAGGCAGATACACCTCGCGGACGCGATCCGTACTCGGCAGCGATCCCGGATGCGCATCATCGGCGTAAAGAATGTGGTACTCGTTGCGAGTATCCAGTTGTAAGATGGCCTCGATCACCCTTCGCGTATAGACACCGATGCCGCCGTTCTCTCCCCATGTTCTGGCGCAGATGCCGATTTTCATGAAGAGGCCTCGCTGGGTACCGTCACCCCATGTTTGACAAACAAGGCCTCAATTTGGCGCGATGATGACAGATCGGCCGCTTGTTCGTCATCAAGGCTCACGCCTAACGCGTCTTCAAGTTCCATGATCAAACGTAAATGATTGATGGAATCCCAGTCGGAGAATTCCCGGCGGTGCAACTCGTCAATATCTGACGGAATCTCGACTTGAAGCACTCCTGAAAGAAACTCGATCACCTTCGCATGTGTGTTTGACATATTGTTCGTCCTCATTCATTCGTTAATGGCTGCGCAATACTGCCTGTGATTCCCTCTTCAGCTCTCGATGCAACATCTTGCCGAGGCTGTTTCTCGGCAAGGCCTCGACCGACTCGATAAAAAATGGGACCTTGTGACTCGGAAGAGACCTGGCACAATGGCGGGTCACCGCTTTAAGATCTCCAGTCGCGCGGTCCCGAAAAACCACATAGGCCTTGGCGACCTGGCCAAGAACCCGATGCGGCACACCAAGCACCGCCACTTCGGCGACGTCCTTGAATTCCAGTATGCATCGTTCCACTTCGACGGGTGCATACTTCCTTCCGCCACAGTTAATGACATCAACTTTGCGTCCATGAAAGTAAAATAGCCCCTGAGCATCTTTGTGGCCCATGTCACCGGTCCTCAGCCAGCCTCCCGGTGCAAACAAGGCATCGGTTTCCGCGGGGAGATGGTGATAGCCATGACACACGTGCGGTCCACGGACCCAAATCTCCCCCGTCAGTCCCTCCTCCACCGGACATTCCTCGTCATCCATGATGGCCATCTCAACCCCGGGTATCGGAACACCGATGGAATCCGGATGTTCCCGGGCGATGGCGTCAGAGAGAATCGTACAGGTAGAGGCTTCGGTCAGACCGTACGAATTGACCAACTCCACCTCGGGGAAACGCGCCTTAATGTCCAAATGGGTCTGAGACTCGATGGCCGCACTGGAATTCATCAACAATCGTAAAGACGGAAGGTGGTCAGCATCGAACTCCGGATAGACCATCAGCATCTTAAATGTCGCAGGCACGGCACGGAAGCAGGTCACGGTCTGGTCACGAATGCGGGCCAGGAGATCAACCGCATCAAAACGTTCTACCAACACAGCCGTGCCCCCCACCTCAACCATCGGCAACATCTGACTGACCAAAGCACTGGAATGACTGAGTGGCATGACGATGGCAATGACATCTTCATGCCGGTAGCCGAATGCTCGGCGTGCATTCCCGGATGCGGCTCTGGCATTGGCATGGGACCGCATGGCCCCTTTTGGTTTGCCTATCGTACCGGAGGTATACATGAACTCGGCGATGGCGTCAGTCGCTGGAGTCATGTCCATATTAGCTAAATCCCCCGGATCGGCAGGCCGATTCACCCACGTATCGAAACAGTCAACATTCGAAGTGGCCTCGACATCGCCAATGGCCAATACCTGTTCTACGGCGGGAAGTGTCTTCCACACCGTCGAAAATTTGGACCAGAGCGCCTGGTGAACGATCGCGAACCTGGCACCGGAATCTTCAAGAAGAAAGCGGATCTCCTCAGGTTTGAGACGCTCATCCACCGGATGAACAATCCCCGCAATCGCGGTCACCGCAAAATAACTCAACACGAACTCCGCACTGTTCGGCGCCAGCAAGGCCACCACGTCGCCCGGCCGGACGTTCCATTGGCAAACAAGTGCATTCGATAACCGTCTGATATGCGCAGCCAATTCACGATAGGTCAGTTCCTGCCGATCTGTGATCAGAGCGATCTTCTCCGGCCACAGGCCCTCCGCCTCGCGCCAGACCATAGGAAGACTCGTCATGCTCCGTTGACCTGCTTTCGTTTCTCGACCACACGAGCGGGATTACCCAGAACTACAGTTCCTGGGGGAACATCCTTGGACACAACGGCCCCAGCACCCACGATGCTATTTTTCCCTATCGTCACGCCATCAAGAATCTTTGCGCCAATACCAATCCAGGCGCCGTCTTCAACGGAAATCCCCTTCGATGTCCGGGCTTGCTGAATGACCGGCACATCGGGATCGTCATGCGCATGGCCACCACCCAGCATGTGCGTTCCGGCTCCGATGGCTACATTCGACCCAATCGTCAAATGGCTGCGTGAAACCAGAAAACAAAAGGGACCGATGGACACGAAGTTGCCGATGGACATCGAAGAGTCATTGCAACTGAGGATACTATTCCGGCCCAGGAGAATCTGATCGCCAAGCACGATGGAAGAGCCGGGTCCTTTGGCATCAAGAACCACGCAATCATCAATCATCACTCCCTGCCCCAGGTGAATTCTTCCCGGACAACGGAGGACGCCCCCTGCCCCAAAAACCGTCCCTCGACCCACCGACCCCAGTAGCCCCGGATAACACTTGCCCCGCACGAAATACCCGATGGCACCGGGCAATCGACCCAGCACCGAGGTATACAGTTCATATTTGGCCAGCGCCCCAAGAGATTCCTCGCCAACGAACATGCTGAGGTATTGACGATACGGGGAAAGCTTTGCGTCCCCAAGGGATTCGACTAACGGTCTCTCATTCATCCCGATGCTCCTTTGCCGAAGCCAAACAGATATATAGTGTTTAGAGATCTCCGAAGATTTTTAATCTGGTCCATGCCTGGCGACTAAAGGAGTTCATGGTCTTCGTACCAACGGATAGTTCGTTTCAGCCCTTCCTCTAAGGACACTCGAGGGGCATAGCCAAGCACGCGTTTGACTTTTTCAATGGAAAAAGCCCGATTGTTTTTAAAAAAACTCACCCGTCGTTTGTGCAGTGGCGGTTCGACTCCCAGGGGCGTACAGACGGACTCACACAGACCGGCGAGCCATTCCACCGGCCTAAGCGGAATATGCAGACTCGGAGCTGGAACCTGAAGTTGCGCGGCAATGCGATCCACGAGATCATGCAACGGAAGATAGCCATCGCCTCCGATGATGAAGGCCTCACCCACCGCCTTCTCATGTGAAGCGCAAAGCAGAAACCCTTCAATCACATCATCAATGTATGCGGGGTGAAACAACACCTTGCCTGGACCGATATAGATAAACTGTCGTTTTTTAATGGTACGAAACAGCTTCAGCATACGAAGGTCTTCAGGACCGTATAGGGAGATCGGCCGAACGACGCTAATGGGCAATCCTGTTTCCTGATGAAACTTCCACACGTATTGTTCCGCCATGAGCTTCGTTTCCTGGTATAAATCCGTGGGGTTGAACGGCGTTTCTTCATGAGCCGGAATCGCCTGCACATCCCCATGGACGCCGATCGTGCTGCAATGCACCACTCGACCCACACCATATTTCTTGGCGGCGTTCAGGACATTTTGTGTCCCTTCGACGTTCACGGCATACGCATCGGCCTTATCGGACCCCCCCTTTCGAAAGTTGGAGATCAGATGAAACACTTTCTCCACTCCCTTGACGGCCTGCTCCACATCAGAAAAATGGCGAATATCACCCCATTGCACCTCACACTTCCCATCAGTTGAGGCCTCACCCTGCTTGCTCCCCCGATGCGCAAAGACCCGAACCTCTTGTCCGTCCGCAAGTAACCGCCGCACAAGATGGGTTCCCAAAAATCCTTTTCCGCCCGTGACTAGGACTCGTCCCATTACGCGTTTGCATCCTTTTTGTTTTGAGCAACCACTAAGAGCATGTACCCACTCGTAAAAAATAAGGCGGCATCCAGTTTCGAGATCGTCCAAATAATCGGATAGAGTAAGGAATACATCGTGAACACTTTTTGATATTGCTTCAGATCTTTTCCGGTGACCACCAGCCCCTTCGCGGAAGTCCGCTTCCCTCTCTTCAGCAGATCAAACGCAAACGTGATCAAGGTATCGATACATTCTGAAAAGAATTTGGAATAGGTCTTCTCCGATACCACCTTGAAATGATCGCCCAATATTCGATTGATGTCTTCCAGGGTATATCCTGGGCGGAGATGCCCATGTTTCTCATCAGTTTGGCCGATGGCCAATCGAATTTTTCTGAGGAGGGTCGGTTTAATATGCGGCACATTCAGAACGACCTGTCCATCGGGTTTCACAATCCGATGCAGCTCACGGATAAAGGCCTCATCATTGGGAATATGTTCAAGAAAATCGATCACGGCCACACGGTCGAATTCATTGTCGGCAAATGGTGTGGGGCGATCATCAATCTGAAACACCTGCTCATGAATCAGATCTTGAATAGCCTCCACGGTGGTTAGATCCAAGTCTGCGCTTTTCCATTGTCCACCGCGTTGACGAAGCAGATAGCTGATCACGCCATTATCCGCCCCAATATCCAGGCACTGTAATGTCGTCGTTTCCCCGAGCGCTTCGGTCAGTTCTTTATACTTCCGCTGTTTCAACACGGATTTATTAAAGAGTCGCAAGGGCCATATGGGCGCTGATTGTTCCGTCATGTTCATCCTGGATACAGACCTCGCACCATGGCCAACTCCTGTAGGGTGCGGCGTTCACCCCATCCCAACTCCTGGGAAAGAATATCCGCACACAAATCCAGAGGCTTATCGCCTGGATACCCAGCCGTCCCTAACTCTGTTCGGCGAAAAACCACATCACTTAATCGTTGGGCCATTTCTTCCCGCAAGGCAAACCGGACTTCTGCTTGGAGGATCTCCATCGATTCGGACCCGTCCGGGGTATTTCTCTCACCCGAATCAGGCAAATACTGAAGCACCGCGCGATAAGAAGACCCATAATTGTGAATCAAGCGATGTACAGCCTTTTGGCTCAATTTCCCGGGTGGACTTTTCATTTCCTGACTCAAAAATTCCTGGAATCTGCCAATATTTCCCCCATAAAGAGGAGTGAAAGCGGTTTGAGAAGGTGATGGAGTTCTGCCCAAGACCCGAAACACCCGATCAACCACTTGCTCTGCCACTCTTCGTGCCGTTGTGAATTTTACCCCCACCAGCGAGATGACATTTCGCGCACCCACGTCTTCCCGGGTACGGATGAAGACTTCACTTTCCAGTTGAATATCTCCATGGCGAGACTCTACCTTCGCTCCCGGGAGCAATCCGCCATTGACCATGGCCACATCGTTTATCGTGAGAGCCGCATGAGGATAGGACTGATTGATTTCCTGCAAAAACTCATGAATATCTTCCTCGGTAATCTTGAACTCATCCGGCTTGCCTTCATAGGAACGATAGGAGGTCCCGATGAGAGAACAATCCCGCCAGGGCACCATAAAGAGCAATCGTTTCCCCTTATTCAGCAGAGCCCGGTCATCGGAATAGGCTCCCCTGGCAGCCAGCCCGACCGCATAGGAAGAGAACAATGGACGGGTAATAATATTAAAAGCTTTGACCCACGGAATCTTGCGGTATCCGCGTCGATCAGACAACAGGTCTTCTGTTTGATCCAACCACGGTCCACATGCATTCACCACCACTTCGGCCTCGACTTGAAATCGCTCCCCTGAGAGCCGATCCTCAGCTTCTACCCCACGAATCTGATTATTCGTTTTGAGATATCCCACCACCTTGACATAATTTGCCACTTCCGCTCCCATCGATTCGGCCGAGTGGAGAAATGACAGAAGCAATCGCTCTGAGTTGTACACCATCCCGTCATGAAACACTCCACCACCCGTCAAATCATGTTCAGGAACATTCGGCAACAGCTCCAGTACCTGACGTCGGGACAGAATTCGTCCCCGTGGAATA
>BQIZ01000067.1 GCA_021604365.1 Nitrospirales bacterium | reverse complement strand
AAGGTCCCGTCGCCCAATCGGGCCATTTCCTTAATACGATCGACAATCTTATACGAAAAACCCTTCCCTATTTCAGCCAGTACCATGTGAATGGAATTAGTTCCGATATCAATAACCGCAAGGCGTTGCATAGGGTTCACTCCCTTCTAGAATGGGTTCGGTTCTCCCGTTTCCTGACCACCATAGTTCCGTGGTCAATAAAGACATCGGATGTTGCAAGAAAAAAATCTTCAGGAGGGGACAGGAATATCATCAATGATGATTGATACGATACCCCACACCCCAGGCAGTTTCAATAGTCGGATCCTGATCGCCCAATCGCTGCAGGTTACTCCGGGGGCGGAATATTGGAGGATCCGCGGTCCAAACTTCGACAGATACCTGTGGTCCCGAGATATAGCCGGGGATTCAGCCCCCCATCACCAGCGAATAATTGTTCAATCACCGGCATTCAATGCATGTGAGAAAGACTGATCGCGTACGAAAAACGACTCAATGATTTGTGGCTCAAAAACAAAATCCCTCAGACGATCTCATGAGACTGTCGGTTAATCTGCTCTTTCTCCCATGGACAGGCCCGGGTCAGGCATGGAAATGCACACGTCTGGTGTCCAGCCTTCTGGAAAGCGTATCTAACCAACTTTTCTTACACGTTATGGGGGTGTTCCATACGGGTAAATCCCAACTTTGTGGAGAAGGGTCCCCACAAACCGAAGGCATTCGTAAGATGGATGCCCGATATAGAAGGTCGAAATGTTCCCCGGGAATAAATCTCCTGCCGGCAAAACCCAAGAACTTTAAAAGGAGAGTTCCTGTGCAAGATGTTGAACGAGTGAACGGTTTCCAAATATGGCATCGACCTTTCCGGATATCTTCGAGGGACGAAGCATTGCCGCCCCTCCAGCCTCCTCAATGAGCACCTGGGTAGCCAGGATATCCCACGGGTTCAAAGCTGGATCCACCATTGCGCCAAGAGCTCCACTGATCACGAGCCCATGGCCAAAACAATCGGTATACCCTCGTACATACCCGGACATGCTTAACAGCCGATGATAATCGGCCTCCCGTTGTATACTGGAAAACTGCGCAAAATCGCCCACCCCGATAATGGCTTGTTCAATGGGCAGGTTTTTAGAAAGATGCAGGGATTTTCCCTGGCAGGTAGTCCCTTGCCCCCTGGCCGCCGCATAGGTGAGCCCGAGCATTGGAAGATGAATCACACCAAGGACAGGAAAGTTTTCCCAACTGTCGACCAAAGCGATAATTGTGCCGAATAACGGGATTCCATGAATAAAGGATCGTGTCCCATCGATAGGGTCCACGATCCATTGCCATCTTGTTCCCGTCCCCTGTAATCCTTCCTCTTCACCGAGAATATCAAGAGGTTCAATTTGGGCCTTGGCCAGCAAGTGAGACCGGATGAGGGCTTCACCCTCTTGATCGGCTTGAGTGACAGGCGAACCATCGTCTTTCTCTGTGATACGGAGATGCTGCCTTTCAAAATAGGCTCGAATAGGAACTGCCGCAACGTGGGAGGCATCGACAGCCGTTTGCAACAATTGAGTCAATTGATTGTCGGACAAGCCTTTATCCATCAGTTATGCTCTCCTGCGGTTTTTGAACCATGTTTTTCCTCCCGGTAGTATACTGAACTTCTTGTTTTGGTGACACAGAATTTCCCGAATTCTGGCTCTCAATATGAGGGGTACCAGCCACATTCGGACATGACCACACATCGTGTACAAACCTGTTCAAAATGGCTTACCGGAAATGGATTTCCATATCCCTTAGAGCAGGTGCCCTCAGAAAAGCAGCCCGTGCCACAGAGTCCATCACCCGAACACGCTGGCAATCTTATGACAACATTGAAGCTGCCATATCATTTATCATTTAAAAACAATTGGTTATAAAATAAACCCCATACTTTCTTGTGATCCATTCAGCAAAAATGAGATCCTTTGCCTTGCCTTTCAAACATTTCCTGAGAAATGAGGATTTTCCTGAGTTGTTGATCTCCACACCATCCCATGAAGATTTTATTCAAATGTCCCAAGGCACAATAAAGATTGCCGGATGATTTTTTATGCCATGGCACATTCACCAAACCCTTGAAGAGGAAAAGAAGTTTCGTATTCCACCCGGCTTTCAATTTCCTCCCGACATGGGGGAACCGATCCCCCCACGCGTATTCACATCCACCTATTTTGACAGCGAGCACCACCGACTTGGCCAACTGGGCCTGACACTCCGAAAACGAGTGAAACAGGCCCATGGGGTCTGGCAATTAAAGATACCGAGCGGCGATAATCGGCTGGAGCTGGAAATTGCATCCGGCAGTCGCAGTATTCCATGGGAATTCCAGAACTTATTAAGGAGTTTTTTCAGAAAACAGGAAGCTGTTCAAATCGGAAAACTCAGAACACGGAGAAAAGGGGTACGCATTCGGAAAGACGGTCAGGTCATCGCTGAAGTTGTCCAGGACTCCGTCGCTCTCATCAGAGACAAAAGGATTGTGCATTCATTCCAAGAAGTGGAGGTTGAATTACAGGGAGGGACAGACACTCAATTAAATCCTGTCCGCAAGATTCTCCTTCATGCCGGGGCAGAAGAGAAACCATTACAACCCAAGATTTTTCAAGCACTCCAACTTCCCTATCCGCTTACCGTCGAGTTTAGTGACTCTTCAGCACCACCGACCGCCCATATTCGGGAAAGGCTTCATTCCCAATATCTACAAATGTTGCAGAATGATCCAGGCACCCGATTGGGGCGGGATAGTGAAGCGCTTCATCACATGCGGGTGGCCACGCGCCGCATGAGAGCCATCATTCGAGCCGTGAGTTCTTTCCTCGCGCCGGAATGGACAGAACAGGTCCGCCAGGAGCTGGGCTGGGTTGGCTCTTTGTTGGGGGAGGTCAGAGATTGGGATGTCCTTTTAGAATCTTTTCGTCAAAATTTCCATGACTTCTCCTCATCAGAACAGCGTTCCTTTCAAACGATTCTCAAGAATTTTGAAGATCAGAGGTCTGTGGCCCGCGCCAAACTACTTGAAGGATTAGGCAGCGACCGTTATCTCAATCTCCTGAATCATTTTGAAAATTCACTTATTCAATTACCATTTCAACCAACTCCATTCACGTTAACAGAGTTGGCGAAAAAAGCCTTTCAGAAAATTCAGGATATTGCGAATACGTCAAATAGCCTATTCGGGAAATCTGAACTGCATCACACTCGAAGACTCCTGAAGCGAGCCCGATATGCGATTGAACTCGCTGAACCCTTGTTCGGGAAACGTGCCAAACGGTTCCTTCAACAGGCAAAGGTCGTCCAGGATTTACTGGGATTACACCAAGATGCGGTGGTTGCTGAGCAACGGCTCCTCGCCTTCAAAAATCACTCACGAGGAACCGGAATCGCCTATGTCACCGGACTGATGGTCGAACGCTTACGGAATCAGCAATCTCAGGTGTACCAGCAAATCCCCAAGCAATGGCAAAAGCTTGAAAAACGAGGAAGAAAACTTTAAAGCCTTACGTCCAATCTCCCTGAAACCGTTTACGACTGCATATAGGGGTTTAATTGGAATGAGGATGGTGGGCCGGAATCACCTCAATCAGGTACAATGCCTCTTAACTCAAAACAGGCATAATAGGAGATCTGATCATGACTCATCAGACAAAAACGAAGGCACCCAATACACCAGAAGTTATCGACAGTCTTGATGACCCCAAGTTGTATCTCAACCGGGAATTGAGTTGGCTGGAGTTCAATAAACGAGTACTGGAAGAGGCAGAAGACCCGAGCCACCCCCTACTGGAACGAGTAAAATTTCTTTCAATTTTCTTCAATAATCTTGATGAGTTTTTCATGATCCGGATATCCGGATTACGGGAACAATTGTCAAGCGGGGTCCTCGAGGCTGCACTGGATGGGATGAGTCCTTCCGATCAATTGGGGCGAATCCGGGACGCCCTTCTCCGGAGTTTTTCCCGGATCACCCAATGTTGGCAGAATGACCTGCTGACGCGTCTGACCGAAGCACATATCCGCATTCTTGCCTATCAAGACATCAAAACGAAACAACGATCCCTACTCCGCCGATATTTTCGAAAGGAAATTTTTCCCGCGTTGACCCCTTTGGCCTTTGACCCCAGCCACCCTTTCCCCCATATCTCCAATCTCACGGTCAACCTGGCCGTCGTGGCGCACGACCCTGAGCGTGGAGAATGTTTTGCACGCATTAAGGTTCCGTCGTTGTTCCCAAGATTGATCAGAATTCCGGACGAATCGCAGGTATCAGACGATGAACAAATGGGGTTAGCCACCGGTACGGAAAGTACTAACTTCGTGTGGCTGGAGGACATCATCGCAGCCAATCTGGATTTATTGTTTCCGGGCCTGACAATTCAGGCCTCCTATTATTTTCGAATTACCAGGGATGCAGATTTTGAAATCGAAGAAGATGAAGCCGGCGACCTCCTGTCCGCCATTGAAGAACAAATTGATTTGCGCCAATTCGGTTCGGTGGTGCGATTGGAACTGGACCGGGATATGCCGGATTCCATCAAAGATATCCTGGTCAGAAATCTTAATTTAGCGCCCTATCAGGTCTACACCTATGATTTCCGTCTTGGCCTTTCGAATCTTCTCGAACTCACATCCATTGATCGACCGGATCTGAAATTCTCACCGCATTTCCCCAATATTCTCCACGACCCGACCTCAAAGGAATCACTGTTTGCACACATTAAACGCGAGGACATCTTCCTTCATCACCCCTACGACAGCTTCTCCCCTGTCGTCGATTTCATTCGACAAGCCGCTCTGGACCCGAAGGTGTTAGCGATCAAACAGACACTCTATCGAGTGGGCATTAACTCCCCGGTGGTCGACGCCCTCATGGAAGCCCGACAAAATGACAAGCAAGTTGCCGTTCTCCTCGAACTCAAAGCCCGCTTCGACGAGGAAAACAATATTGAATGGGCAAGAAAATTAGAAGATGAAGGGGTTCATGTGGTGTATGGTGTCCTGGGTCTGAAAACCCACGCCAAGGTCTGCATGGTCGTTCGGCGCGAATCAGATGGCATTCGTCGATACCTGCATCTCGGAACCGGCAATTACAACCCCATCACCAGCAAATTCTATACGGACTTTAGTTTATTTACCTGTCATCCGGTGTTCGGCGAAGATGTCACCGATCTCTTCAATGCGTTAACCGGGTATTCCAAAAAAGACTCCTACGCGAAACTCTTGATTGCGCCCGTTGGAATTCGAACAAATATCATCGAACGAATCAATCGGGAAATATCCCGCCAACAACAACATGGAGACGGCTATTTGGCATTCAAGGTGAATTCACTCGTCGACAAAGCCTCTATTCAGGCCTTGTATCGAGCCTCTCAAGCAGGGGTCAAGATTGAGCTCATGGTCCGTGGGATGTGCGGGCTTCGCCCCGGCATCCCAGGACTCAGCCGGACCATCACGGTCACGTCTCTCGTGGGACGATTCCTAGAGCATTCTCGTTGTTATTATTTTCGTAATGGAGGGCAGGATGAATTATTTTTGGGAAGTGCTGATCTCATGCCCCGCAATATGGACCGGCGTGTTGAAATTTTGTTTCCAATTGAAAATCCCACACTGCGAACCTTCATTGTTGAAACCGTCTTACGTCCCTATCTGAAAGACAACATGCACACGCGACAACTCCAATCCGATGGAACCTATACTCGCGTTAAGCCTTTGGAAAATGAAGCACCATTTCAGGCCCAGGATTGGTTTATTGCAAACTGGAAAGGGAAGCAGACCAAGCCGCCTTCCCTCTAAAGGCTGTGAATGACAGGTGTATCTTCCTATCAGGTACGCCACCACATCTCCGCGCCTCTGTCGTAATTAACTGCTGGCTTCGTTAAGCACCAAAACCCATTTTCAGAAAGAAACACCGTTTCCAACTCCCTTAGTGGACATCCCTTTTGATAATAAGCGGGCTCCTATTCCAGACACAACTTCGGCACCGCAATTGGGTCGTACCGGATTTATCCTGCGAAAAAGCATTCGGGGCACGGTCTCTCTCGCTTTCCAATCTAACTCTGCTCATACATTCCCTTTCTTTTCTTGGAACATCTCCATACACCTAGCCCCGATAATCAGGTCTGGCCATTCATCATATCCCGGACCATCAGAATATCTGCCAACCATGAGCCAAATGATCAACCAGTCTGCCATCACATATTTCTCATTAGGTCATCAGGTTTTTATCCCGAGACACCGGTTAATTCTCCCTGCACCGTCTTATGCTGACCAGCCTTCATCCACGTCTGTCGAGCCGACTGGCCCTTCGCTTCCAAAAGTTCTTGCCCTCTCATATATGCGAGGGTCTCCTGAATGCGCTCCGGCCTTCCCCAATCACTCCAACAGACCCCGGTCAGGTCCATCATCTGTAATTGCTGAGGAATCAGCGACAACAGATCCCTGGAGAAATTTCTGGCGGGCATCGTCCGATAAAGATGCAGTAACCGTTGATGTTCGTTTGAGGTTCCAATCCCACCCGCTTGCCCTTCAAGAAGCATCACAACTTCCGGAATGCACTGATGGCCGGCCTCCCATAAGGTTTGGACATTGGCTATAAGCACTAACGTATTCCATTGCCCCCCACTCAGGGCGATATCCTCAAGCTGGGAACCCATGGGTTTCTCCACAAACCTCCGAACTTCCCTGACCCGGCTCCCTCCGGAATACGGAATACGATCACCCGGAATCACCCACCCATAGTCTTGCTCCCGCGATTGAGGAGGGACAGTCAACAACACCATACGATGAGGGTCTTCCTGGACCAGGGCCGCCGCATCGCGGATCACCTGAACCATCGGCTCGACGGGGAAAATGAAATGGTCAGAGGGCCACAACACTACCGTCGCATGCGGATCATGCGCTCGGATATAGGAGAGCGGTAGGAACACACCGGGTCCTGTTCCTCGATTGGCGAGTTGCCAGACCAAGCGGCCCAGGGATTCCTGAATCAATTGGGTTCGCACATAGCCCCAATGTGATCGATCCATCACCGTCACAACCTTTTGAGGAGGACTGAGGGCTTTTGCCCGCGTCCACGTGTGCTGGATCATTGATCGCTTTCCCAGAAAGGCACAATATTGCTTCGGTCGATACGCACCGAAACACTTCTCGGTATAATGCCGAAGGCGCTCCCCATGTCCACCTGCCAAGACCAGAGACCACAGTGAACCAAGGCCCTGCGAATGTAGGTTCGTGGCCTGCCCGTGGGAATACCGTGAAGAACCTTCGCGTGTGTCAACCCATTTTTGCATAGCAATCTCCTTCCGTATGCCCTGGTGTTTGGTGATTATTATTCATACCCACACCATACGTGGGAGAAATGACACCCCTGTCACAGACAGGTAAATTTTTTGTGACAGAAAATGAGGAAGTTAAAACACGACAAAAGAAGAAGAGAATGAGGAGAAATACGAGGGCAGGACGACTGTGTTAGGTTGGAATCATATGGCGGATGATCTTTCCTTCCACCATATACACGACCAGTTCCGCCACATTCGTCGCATGATCGGCAATGCGTTCAATATATTTCGAGATAAACGACAGCCGGATCCCGCGAGAGATGGTTTGGGGATTTTCCATCATGAAGGACAATAGTTCACGGAAAATTTGTTCATTCAGTTCATCGACATAATCATCCTCCTTGAGGACCTGTCTGGCAAGAACCGAATCCCCCCGGACAAACGCATCCAAGGCTTCACCAACCATTTTGATGGCACGTTCGGCCATCAGCGGAATATCGATATACGGCTTCAGTTGAGGTTCGGTATGCAGTTCCAGTGCGCGTTCACAAATATTTTCTGCCAAATCACTCATGCGCTCTAATTCGGTGGAAATCTTCATGGCCGTCGTGACAAACCGGAGATCTTTAGCGGCCGGCTGGTGGAGAGCCAACAATTCAAGACAGAGTTCGTCAATGGCCACGTCCATGGTATTCACCTGACGATCATTCTGAATGACCTGATTAGCCACCAGGTCATCGCGATCCACAAGTGCAATAAGCGCTTGACGAATCTGCCCTTCAACGAGGGCTCCCATCCGCAAAATTCTCTGCCTGAGGTCCGCCAACGAATCATCAAAATATCGCTTCATCGTGATCCTTTATTCCGGTCTACCGGAAATCAGCCGAACCGCCCCGTCACGTAATCTTCCGTTCGGGAATCACCGGGATTGGTAAAAATCTTCTTGGTGTCCTCGAATTCGATTAATTCCCCTAATAAGAAAAACCCTGTCAAGTCGGAAACCCGGGCCGCCTGCTGCATGTTATGCGTCACAATCACGACCGTGAGCCGCTCTTTCAACGTATGGAGAAGTTCTTCTATTCTGCCGGTGGAGATCGGATCAAGGGCCGAACATGGTTCATCCATTAACAGCACTTCCGGATTGACCGCAAGCGCTCTCGCAATACAGAGTCGTTGTTGTTGGCCTCCCGACAAGCCCAAGGCACTGCCATGCAACCGATCTTTAACCTCATCCCACAATCCCGCTCCTTGAAGACTGGTCTCAACGATCGTGTCAAGTGTGGCACGTTTGCGAATTTTCTGCAGTTGCGGACCATACGCCACATTCTGCCAGACGGTTTTCGGAAACGGATTTATTTTCTGAAACACCATACCAACCCGGGTTCGAAGGTCGGTGGCATCGACTTCAGGTCGATAAATATTTTCATCATCCAGGAGAATGGTTCCTTCGACTCTGGTGCCATCGACCAGATCATTCAGGCGATTGAGGCACCGCAAGAGGGTTGATTTTCCACAACCTGAGGGTCCGATAAATGCGGTGACTTTATTAGCAGGGATGGTCATATTCACGGATTTGAGTGCCTGAACCGTCCCGTAGTAAAAATTCATATCCTGAATGACAATTTTTGCAGGTGTATCGGTGAATGAATGTTGGGCCATTTCAGATTCTTCAAAAATCTTCTTTATCGGATCCGTCTGCCTAGTTTCAAGCGCCAGCCTCGTGGACTTCGCACTGGTGGTCTTGGCCATAGACATAGATTGTTCCATAAAGTTCTGCTCGATTTCCATCATTGTACCTCATTTAAACCGAAGCACCAGCGTAACGTTTCCGCATCCGGGTCCGGAGTGCAATCGCCGTCATATTCAAGAGGAGAACGACAAGAACCAGAACCAGGGTTGTGACATAGACCATGGGCTTGGCCGCCTCCACATTAGGAGATTGAAACCCCACATCATAGATATGAAATCCCAAATGCATAAATTTCCGATCAAGATGTATAAAGGGAAATTGCCCATCAAGCGGCAAGGCGGGAGCAAGTTTCACCACGCCGGTCAACATCAATGGTGCCACTTCCCCGGTAGCACGGGACACTGCGAGAATCAGACCGGTTAAAATTCCCGGCATGGCGCAAGGCAGAACAACCCGCATAAGCGATTCAAATTTTGTCGCGCCCAACCCCAACGATCCCTCCCGATATTCTCTAGGAACAGCCGACAAGCCTTCTTCGGTCGCCACAATGACCACCGGCACGGTCATGAGGGCCAAGGTGAGCGAAGCCCATAACATTCCCCCTGTCCCAAATGTCGGATTTGGCAGCGAGGCGGAGAAGAATAACTGATCAATTGATCCTCCCACTGCATAGACAAAAAACCCCAGACCAAACACACCAAAGACAATTGACGGAACCCCCGCAAGATTATTCACCGCAATCCGGATCATTCGAGTCAACAGGCCTTGTTTGGCATATTCTTTTAAATACACGGCGGCCAAGACTCCAAACGGGACCACCACCACACTCATCACCAATACCATCATGACTGTTCCAAATATTGCCGGAAAGATCCCACCTTCGGTATTCGCTTCCCGCGGTTCATCGGTCAGGACATTCCAAAAATTTTTCACATACATCTTGGTTTTGTCCCACACACTCATGGAATTCGGACGCCACGCCTTCACAAGGCCGCCAACAGGAAATGTTTTTTCCTTTCCAGTGACATCCATGAGGGTGACCCGATACCGGTTCAATCGCTCATACAGCCCCACCAATCGTTGGATCTGCTCCTGATAGGCCGCTTCCCCTTTCTGGATATCCTGTTGAAGAGAATCGGTGGAACCCTGCGAAACATTCCCCTTCAACTCCAGGGTCTTCAAACTGAGGCGCGCCCGCTCCATGTCAGCATTAATGGCCCCAATCACATCGCGTTCAATATGATGAATCTCCTGGTGAAGTGACTCGGCCTGCTCAAGGAAGGGATACCAGACATCCCACGCAATATTCCGTCCCTCAGCCAGAGGTGAGTCACCGTCCCACACCGCAGTTACCCATCCATAAAAATTCCCCCATTCGCGTCGTTCAAACGCGATGACATCCTTAGGCCAGTCCCGTTGAGCAATATCAGCTTCATCAACCCACCGGAAATCCAGTCCGTACACATCCCGGTTGCCCACCTTCAGCTGTATGCGAAACTGCCCATCGGGGAAATCCGCAGTAACCGTTTCCGGAATGCGCTGGGTATCTACGATTTCCCCGAGGACCCGGGTGTCATTCTTGAGCGTCAACTGGACGAGATCCTTCTGCCAAAAATAGCCCATACCATTAATGAAAATGAGCAACAAAAGACCGCCGATCAGCAGCAGTGAACAGGCTAAGGCTCCTCCTGATAACCAGATAAACAATGTACCTGATGCAAAAAATCGTTGAAGAAATTTCATGGCTGCCCGTCTAAAATTGAGAATATTTTTGGCGAAGCCGTTGCCGCACGATTTCAGCAATCGTATTTATGGTAAATGTGAAGCCAAACAAAATCAGACCGGACAGAAACAACACACGATACAACGTCCCGCCATGAGGGGCTTCAGGCATTTCTACCGCAATGTTGGCCGAGAGCGTACGAAATCCATTAAACATACTCCAATCCATGATCGGAGTATTTCCCGTGGCCATCAGCACAATCATCGTTTCCCCTATTGCACGCCCGAATCCAATCATCAAGGCTGAGAAGATGCCCGGACTGGCGGAAATAAGGACTAACCGGGTTAAGGTCTGCCACCGCGTCGCTCCCAGAGCCAGCGATCCTGCAACAAGTTGTCGGGGAACATTGGCAATGGCATCTTCGGCAATACTGAAAATAATCGGAATCACCGCAAAACCCATCGCAAAACTAATGACAATGGCATTTCGCTGATCATAGGTTAATCCCAAATTCTGCGCCAACCACTGTTTAAAGTTTCCTCCAAAAATCCAACCTTCAATCGCCTGATTGGCCATCAAACAGGCACCCACGGTAAGAACAATGGCAATCATCATGATCATGAGATCAAGTCCATACATCTCCAATCGTCTCACCCGAATAGGGAGGAATTGCCAGGTGAGACAACAGGCCGCAATCACCACAGGAAGGAATCCCACGATGGCGACCACCGCAGGAAATATTTCCTCTAAGAGAGGAGCAAACCAGAGACCCGCGAGAAATCCCAATACCACCGACGGCAGGGCCGCCATCAATTCAAGGGACGGCTTGACAACGGAGCGAAGGTGAGGATGCATGAACATGGCCGTATAAATGGCACCCATGACGGCAAGAGGTATGGCCAACACCATGGCATATAACGTCCCCTTCAACGTGCCAAACATGAGCGGAATGAGGCCCAGTTTTGGTTCAAACTCATCCGATCCGCTGGAGGATTGCCAAATCATTTCCGGACGGTCATAGCCTTCATAGGTCACGGGAAAAAATAAGGATTTGAACGTGACCTCCGGATGTGGATTATCAATGGCATAAATCTGAAGCATGCCATCCTCCCCCAACCACACCAGACCATCGGCCTTTGGAGCATAACGTAACGATGCGAGGGCATTTCCCTTCCCTGGAATCTCTAGAATCGTTTCTCCCGTCGTGGAATAATGCAGGAACATAGTTCCCTGATTGTCGGCTGTTAAAAATCCCTTATCACGTTGGGACACCGAGAGACCCGTCACCGATCTGGCATGGGGAGTGAAAGTATGGACTTTTCTCAGGAATCTGCCGGATGGACCCGATTGGTCAGCTGAAAACGCCCACGTACTCACGCTTCCGGAAGTGGTGCCAACCACCAGCGTTCGTTCCCCTAACAGATATGAGAGAACAGTCACGGCATCCCCGGCCGCCCCAACAGGCACAGATTGAGGCATGGCATCAAATCCCTGCCCCCGCCATTCCCATGTAAGGAGATGGCCATCCCTGGTCCCGGCCACCAATCGTTTTCCCGCACTATCCAACGCCAAAGTCGTCAGATGAAACTCCCGTGGTAGGACGAGCCGGTTGGTTTCCACAACGACTTCATCCGAAAATGAAAAATCCCCCGGTTCCTCAATCCGGGTCACCCAGAGTTCCCTGCCTCCGGTGAGAGCCACCACGGTTTGAAATTCATCACTCCTCGTGACATGCGCATGAAGGACAATACCCATTCCGTCCGGAACCACCCGAACAGGTTCCTTGACCTTCACGCTGGGGATAATGGTCCGTCTGTCCCCTTGGAAATCAGATCGAAAAAGGATGTTGACCGGATAGACGAGTCCCTGGTCTGTCCCGATACTAAGACTATGCCCTTTCAACCCCATTCGCACGACAGACGTCGGATCACCGTCAATCGACAACTCCCCTCCCACTTCAGGAAGGTCGGCACCACCGGGTAAGGAAAGAAATTGAAGATATTTCCCTTTGAGAACAAACGGGACTTCCCGATATTCATCAATCCCCACTATCGCCTGCGCCACGTTGGAGGATTGAATCGCTGTGATTGGCATAGGCACCGTCAGCTCCGGAGTGATAGTCGCGGGTTGAAACAGAGGAATTACTTCCCAAACCAAATACACAAAAATCCCTAGAATACTGAAAATGGTCGCCAGGCCTCCCGCCCCGACGACATACTTCGCCACATAATCCAGCAAATGACGAATCCGCCTTTGGGCGGCAATGCGGGAACCACCGGATAAGGATTTTTTACGAGAAACTAAAGTACCACCAGGGGAAGGGGAAGAGGGGGAAGATAAGGGTGGCATCAGGGCTTGAGCTCGGCAAAAGTAAAGAAAGAAGCAGAAGATAACATCAGAACACCCAACCGCTCCCCAAAGGGTTTCGATGGAAAACGGTCGGGATGTTCATCAGGGAATTCCTACTTAAGATGCTCTGACTGTTTCCCAATGATTTTCTCCGAGATGGGGAAATAGCCATCTTTAATGACGACCTTCTGCCCTTCCCGGCTATAGACATATTTCAAGAATTCCCGAACAATGGGAGACAACGATTGATTCGGTGCTTTGTTCACATACACGAACAAATACCGTGACAAGGGATACTTCCCGCTGGTGGAATTTTCATAGGTGGCCTCCACAAAGGGTTGACCAGCCTTCATCGCAAGAGGAAGGGCATGAACCCCCGATGTGCGATACCCGATACCGCTATACCCGATGCCGGCTTGATCTTCGGTCACGCCTTGCACGACAGAAGCCGAACCGGGCTGTTCCTTCACTTCATCTTTATAATCACCATTCTCCAGCACCACATTTTTGAAAAATCCATAAGTCCCCGAGGCGGAATTCCGGCCATAGATACTGATCGCCATATCGGCAAACCTACCGGTCAAACCCAATTGTCCCCACCTGGTAAGATTTTCCTTATATCCATGTTGCCGGGTTTTGGAAAACACCGCGTCAAGCTGCCCAATCGTTAAACCCTGAAGGGAATTGTCTTTATTGACATAGACCGCCAACGCATCCACCGCAACGGGAATGGCGGTGGGCTTGTAGCCGAACTTGGATTCAAACGCATCAATTTCCTTTCCCTTCATCTTGCGAGACATCGGGCCCAACTGGGCCGTCCCTTCAATAAGAGCCGGAGGAGCGGTGCTGGATCCTTTTCCTTCAATCTGGATTTTGACATTCGGATATTGTTTCCGGAATCCTTCAGCCCACAGCGTCATGAGGTTATTCAGGGTATCCGAGCCGATACTATTGATATTCCCGGACACTCCACTCACCTTGGCATAATTCACCCAGGCGGGATCTTCCATATCATCATTGGCCCAAACATGAGAGGCCCCAAGCATCATGACCCCGCTCCAACCCAGGAGCAGCCCCATGCTTATGCCCAACACCCACATTTGCTTTCGATTCTGACTGTGTTCCATCATACTGGCCTCCTCATGTGAATAAATAGTGTAGGTCCAACAGGTTTCTTCCATGTAACGGCCATGTTACAAACCTGTTAATTAGCCATCTGTCGATCTCCGGGTTTTGATGTAAAAGATCCCTCAGGACATCCTCCCCGTTTCTTCTTGAGAAGGCATAAATGGCTCGGACTTCAAATTGAAACTCCTTTTGGCACAAAATCACTGCCTCTTCATGCAGGCATTCCCCAAGTATGGAAAACAGATATCCCCACCGCATCCAGGGCAAACCATTCGAGAGTCCCTCAATCGTAACGGACTGTTTGGCAGAAATGACGCCTAAGTCCGCTTCACGATCTCCTCTTTCAACAAGATTCTTGGTCGTCCATTCCTTGTGACTTGTTGCCATGCTCCCTCCTGTGGTCGTCCAATGTTGAGGCAGGTCCATGCGAGTTATTCAGGCTAATCAACCATTCAATGGCATCCTAGCGATCGACTATTGCAGCCCCATGAGGTTCGGGTTACAACTGTGTAAAGTTTTCTGGGGAATGAAAAGGGAAAAATTAAAAGAAGCGGGCTACGGGAATGAGGGTGGGAGATCTCATAACGGTGTAGTTGTGGAAGTTGGCCTGGATTTAGGCAGGATCACTTCCATCGTGGTGCCTTTGCCCAGCTCACTTTGTACGCGAAGTTTGCCACCGAGCAGTTGGAGTAAATGTTTCACAATAGAAAGTCCAAGTCCCGTCCCGCCTTCTTCACGGGAACGCGCTCGATCTACCCGGTAAAATCGTTCGGTAATGCGTGGAAGGTCAATCGACGGAATTCCCTGGCCCGTGTCGCTGACCTGCAAGGAGACTTGCTGGTCACGAAAAGGCATGGCATGAAATGAGATCAGTCCTCCGGCAGGCGTATATTTAATGGCATTATCCACGAGATTCACCAGAATCTGAATCAACCGATCCCGATCTGCCCAGGCACTGTTTTCAACCTCAATTTCATTGGAAATCTGCAGATTTTTTTTCGACAGTTGATTCTGGAACATCTCACAGACCTCCTGGGCAACTTCGCGCAACCGCACTAATTCACACCGCAAGAAGATTTTTCCTGATTCAATTTCTGAGAGGCTTCGTAAATCTTCCACCAACCGGCTGAGCCGCTCCGCATGCTGGTAGGCGACCTGCACAAATTTCCGATTGTTCGGAGTTTCCAAAGACGGCTCATCCACAAGCGTTTCCAAATATCCGACAATGGCGGTGAGCGGAGTGCGCAATTCATGGGACACGTTCTCAATAAACTCGGTCCGTACCTGTTCCAATCGGCGTAATTCGGTGACGTCGTGCAATACCAACACACTCCCCTTTTTCTCATTGGAAATGGGAAAAGGGAGCGCATACACCTCTAGCACCATGGAGACGGGAGGATACAATTCGACCTCAGCTTGTCGTCGCTCATGCCACGCCAATTCCTGACAGCCTTCAACCAGACCTGCCAGTTCTTGATTTCTGATGATTTCCCACACCGACCGTCCTTGAATTGCCTTGGCGTCCAATCCCAATATCCGATGGGCGCTGGAATTGGTGAATAACACTTTCCCCTTGGAATCAAAGGCCACCACTCCTTCAACCAAATTTTCCATGATGGCGATAATTTTCGTGCGCTCTTCCTCGAGACGGGTCATTCGTTGCTTCACGTCTTCCACCAGGCGCTGAAGATGGCCTCCCAATGCATCGGGTTTCAACACACGAGAAGCCCTCTCCTCAGCAATCCCACTAAGCTGTTCAAGTTGACGAAGGCCTGTCATGAGGTCTTCATGGTTTTCTCTCGTCTGATTCCAGGTTTTCCGAGTCATCACCGCAGCCACACCTGCCAGACCAGCCCCCAATAAAACCACCACCCAGAATGGCCAAGCCCGGGCGATCGCCATGCCAACCCCGACCATCGCGGTCACCATCCAACCCATGAGGATGAAAGAAGGATTACGCATTGATCGGAGTCACTTTCATCATACTCGCTTCAGACAGCCCCCGACTCAAATCGATACCCCACACCTTTAACGGTCACAATGCGCGTCCATTCGTCCCCTAACTTTTCCCTGAGTCGCCGGATATGCACATCCACCGTCCGGGACTCAATATCCACCGCATTGGAATAGCCCCAAACGGTTTCTAATATTTGATCCCGGTTCAACACCCGGCCATTTGCCCGCATCAACGCACAGAGCAGATCGAACTCCTTAACGGTCAATTCCACCACGGTTCCTTTCACCGTCACCTGATGTTTTCCTTCATCCACCTCCAATGTTCCAACTTTTTTGATGGCGGACATCTCCTGCCCTTGTCCTCGCCGCAACACGGCTTTCACTCTGGCGACGAGTTCCCTCGGACTAAAGGGTTTTACCAGATAGTCATCCGCCCCCATTTCCAAACCCACAATCCGGTCCACTTCTTCGGCCTTCGCTGTGAGCATTATTATGGCGATCGAAGACGTTTTCGGGTCTTTCCTCACCTTCCGGCAAACCTCCAAACCATCCACACCCGGCAACATCAGATCCAGGACCATAAGATCGGGGGTGCGTTCCTTCGCCAACTGCAAGGCTGTTTCCCCATCACGCGCCTCCAAACATTTGAGCCCTTCCTTCTCTAAGTGATACTTAACCAACTCCACTAGATCCTTTTCATCATCAACGACTAATACCGTTGCAGCCATAAGACGTTCTCCTCAGCAGTTCTCCTCAGTGTGCCGGTCCTTCAAACATACCCTGAGTTTTGTGGGCATGATGCTCAAAATATCGGGTGATGGCTGCCATGGCATAGCAATCATCCTCGTTATATTCCAAAATTCTATTCAGCAGAGCTTCATTAGCCCGATTCGCTAAATAATCGTTATACCAGGCAATCGAATTGGCTCCGGACGGGTCTACGTCTCTCCACTGGAACCCGATAAACTTGGCAATATGTTTAATCCCATATGAAAATGTCGGCCAGTCAGAATATTCCACAATGAGGTCCTGATACAAATCAAATTCAAAGGCCTTATACTTTTCAAAGGTTTCGGCATCCAGATCGTACTTTTCCATCAGCCTTTTCAGCGTCGATCGTTCCTTATGAGAATACACATAATAGACAGCCCGGTCCGTCGATTGAATAAATTGCCAGAATTCCCTGACCGCCTGCCCTTCGTCTTCAGGGGTTTTTGCCAAAAAATACGTAAAGTGAGAGGGCCGCTTCCCATCCTGAATGACCATCCCGAACAGATAGGTGACGCCACGGGTCGGGTCATCTTCAATATCAAAATAGATTTCCTGATCAACCTCCGGAAACGTATAGCCGGAGCGGATCCTCGGCTTTCCCGCTATCAGAACCTGAGCCCGCTCTTTCATCCGGGTCAGGGAGACTTTTCCCATTCGTGGAATCTTATAAGGGGGCTTGAGATAGTTTTGCACATCCATTTGCGCAATATCTTGAATCGTCCGAAGCCCCTGCTCTCTGAGCGCAAATTTTTGTTTGCCCACAAAAAATAGGCCGGTAGGATCGGATTCAGCTTTCACCCATCGGTAACATCGGCTGAACCATCCGCACATCGTACAGTGACTTCCCAGCACCGGTTCCGAAGTCTCTTCCCCGGACACCAGTTGCTGAACGTCCTCCATGGCCTGGTTAAACCGTTCTTCAAATGGAGCGGGATCAAATTCTTCAAGCTGTTTGTCCACATTGATAATCCGACCACCCGGCGGGACTGTTCCCTGAATCTTTTCAAGTAACAGCCGATAAAACAAAATCTGAAAGGCGTAATGTTCTTTAAACTTTCGTTTTTTGCCCTCCGCCTCTTCCCAGCCCTTTCCAGCCTTTATATCAATTGGCTCATAAAGAAAGGTTCCAAAACGAGAAACTCCGTCCTCCCGTTTCACCAACAAATCCGGTCGCCCCACAAATTGTTCATGGATCAGACAGCCTTGGTAAATCACAGCGGCCCCATGCTTCATGGCCAACAGGGTTTCCTGGAATGCCGGCTCTACCGAAAAATCCTGCAGGTCTACGATCTCCTGATCGCCGAGCGAAGTAATATAGTCCCGTTCAGTCTGTAACCCCACTTCCCACAACAGCTTCACAAATGAGCTGACTTCGGATTTTTCCGAAGGATCGCCGTTGCTATCCAGATATACGCGATGCAGACACTTGGTGTAGTTATAGAGGTCTTGAGCGGTGACTCGTTGCCGGGCCATAGCGAAGGAGGGAGCGAAACCGATAGTTCACATTTGGG
>BQIZ01000066.1 GCA_021604365.1 Nitrospirales bacterium | reverse complement strand
TCGCTCAGTGAATATTGCTTTAGTGAATGAGCTCACTCTGCTGTGTGACCGAATGAACATTAATGTATATGAAGTGATTGATGCTGCGGCCACGAAGAACTTCGGTTTCATGCCTTTTTATCCTGGCCCTGGAGTGGGAGGTCACTGCATTCCGCTTGATCCATATTATTTAGCGTGGAAGTCCAAAGAGTATGATGTTCATACCAGGTTCATTGAGCTGGCTGGGGAAATCAACGAAAATATGCCGTATTTTGTAATGAATAAACTGCAGCGGGTTTTAAATCAACGAGGGAAATGCTTAAAAGGTTCAACCATCCTAGTTTTGGGAGTAACCTATAAAGCCGACATTGAAGACCCACGTGAATCGCCTGCCACAAAAGTCATGGAGCTGCTGCAACAGGAAGGTGCGGATTTGCAATATTCGGACCCCTATACTCCTTCCCTCATTATTCAAGGACAAGAATATAAATCTCAACAGATAAATGCTGAATTGTTGAAGGGCAGTTCCTGCGCGCTGGTTTTGACGGCGCATTCTGCCTTTGATTATCAGTTAATTGTTGATCACGCTCCGGTGGTATTTGACACACGGAACGGAACTCGTAAGGTGAAGCATCACCGTGATCGTATTGTTCTGCTCTCAACCTAGGGAGGGTCTTAAGTCAGAGTTAATTGACGGTTAAATAGACATCGGGTTGACAGCCTAGTCTCGTTTCGTTATAAAGCCCTGTTTAAGCAGGGCTTTTTTCGTCCTGTGAATATCGCATTGGTTGTTAACATTCCCCCAAAATCGCATTATTGAATACTGAATCTCTGAAGGAACCTCTGCATGAAGTTGCTCAAGCAATTCTTGGTACGGTTATCGGGTAATATTTTTGAAACCCTTACGCCAAAGTTAATACCCTATCGGGGAAAGCAAAAACCCCCGCCCCTTAAGCTGGTTTCTCATAATCTTCATCCTGAGGTTTCTCACGATCCTACCCTCCAACGAACGGCCAATCTTGGGCATATGAGTGCTCTGGAGTCAGCTCTTCAAAAAGGGGAGGACTGGTTATTGGGCATGCAAGATCCTGAACGGGGATTTTGGGCTGAGGAATTGGAAGCGGATACGACCCTGACATCTGAATATGTGATGCTTCGACGGTTTCTGGATATGGTTGATCCTGAAAGAGAGCGGAAAGCTACTCGGTATTTACTTCATACCCAGCTTGAGGATGGCGGATGGCCGATTTATTCCGGAGGGCCTTCAGAAATCAGTGCATCGGTAAAGGCGTATTTTGCACTCAAGCTTTCTGGGGTTTCTTCTGATGAGCCTGTGATGCAACGTGCGAGGGATTTAATTCTTGGAAAAGGCGGTGTCGTTCAGGCCAATGTCTTCACCAAAATTACCTTAGCATTATTCGGGCAATATGATTGGCGGGGGATACCGTGTATGCCTCCTGAAATATTCTTAGCCCCGAGATGGTTTTATTTTAATTTATATGCGGTTTCGTATTGGTCTCGTGTAGTCATTATCCCACTTTTAATTGTTTTTGCCCATCGGCCCATTTGCGCTATCTCCAAGGAGCAAGGGATTGATGAACTTTTTCTTCAGCCTCGTCAGGAGGTGGATTATGCTCATGTGCCACCGCTGCACCGAGATTCCACCATCCTAAGTTGGCGGAATTTTTTTGTATGGGTCGATGGGCTGCTTCGTTTATATGAGGCCTACCCGATAAAGGCCCTTAGGAAAAAGGCGTTGAAAAGCGCACAGGCGTGGGTAATTGAACATATGGACGGAGAGGGCGGGTTAGGGGCCATTTATCCCGCTATGGCCTATTCGATTTATGCACTTCGAGCTTTGGGATATTCTACGGATCATCCGTTAGTTCAGAAGGCATTAAGGGAAATTGAAGACCTTGAAGTCTACTCGAACCCGGGTAATACTCCAACTCCCACTATGTTGCATTTACAGCCTTGTCATTCTCCAGTGTGGGATACAGCATTAATTATTAATGCGCTGATCGAACGGGGCCTTGCGCTGGACCATTCGTCATTGCGACGGGCAGATGCCTGGTTGCGATCCCGTCAATGTCAAAAAGTGGGAGATTGGGCTGTGTCAGCACCGGAAGCTCGATCTGGTGGATGGGCGTTCCAATTTGAAAACGAATGGTATCCCGATGTTGATGATACCGCAGCTGTGATAACGGGGCTGGCCAAGATCCACCCTGTCGAGTTGTCCGGTTCTGACGAGGCCATTCAACGAGGATTTCGTTGGGCTTTGGCGTTACAGAGTTCTGATGGTGGGTGGGGGGCATATGATAAGGATAACAATAAATTAATTTTCAATAAGATTCCTTTTGCGGATCATCAGGCTCTCTTGGATCCTAGTACAGCCGATTTGACCGGTCGATGTTTGGAAATGTTAGGAACGTTAGGTTATGACCAGTCTCACCCGGCTGTGAACCCTGCCATTGAGTTTTTACGCAAGGAGCAAGAGCCAAACGGAAGTTGGTATGGCCGATGGGGGGTCAATTATATTTATGGGACCTGGTGTGTCCTTTCAGGTCTTCGTGCAATAGGCATTGATATGACGGTGCCCTGGATCCAGCAGGCCGTGATTTGGCTGGAGTCCGTTCAGAACCCTGACGGGGGTTGGGGGGAAGCCTGTGATTCCTATGCTGACACGCAGAAGGCGGGTCGAGGGGAAAGTGGGGCATCTCAAACAGCCTGGGCTCTTATGGCACTTCTTCAGGCTGGAGAATCTGACTCCATTAGTGTTGTGAGGGGAGTTAATTGGCTCATTCGCCATCAACGTGAGAATGGTGTTTGGGAGGAACCGTTTCATACAGGTACTGGGTTCCCCAGGGTCTTTTATTTACGGTATCATGGTTATTTTAAGTATTTCCCCTTATGGGCCCTGGGCATGTACCGGAATGTAAAAATAACCGGGGAAGCAAGGGCCGACCATTTACGAAAGGCCGCACAAGTGGCTAGACACATCAGCAAGCTTGTCTAATTTCTGTCCTGACTGCTCGTTTTGGGCATATCTCCATTTGAGAAATGATATGGCAGGAGCCTCTTCTGACCAGAATCGTCATATTGACAGCAACCCGAGTAGAGTTTAACGCAATTGGTCGAGTTCTTCCCCAAGGGAACTCTGTTAATTGCATGGGCCATGCTGGATTAGAGAGTCAGGCTGAGTCAACCCATGTTTTGGTGATTCAAACAGGAATGGGTCCCGACAAGGCCCGATCTATTGCCCAGAGGATTTTGGAGAGCAAAGTTTGCGATGTCGTTATTTCTACAGGTTTTGCCGGGGCTCTTAATTCCTCACCAATCGGATCGCTGGTGATTGGTCAGGAGGTTCTTCTATTGGGGCAATCTGGAGATTTAATGTCTGATTTTGTTCTACCAGCTATCAAGTGCCATCCTGATTGGGTCAACGCGTCCTTAGGCATCCAAATGATAGATGGGTATCCTCTTCAGAGTGGCCGCTTTGTGACAACGGATCGAGTACTTACACAGGCTTCACAAAAAGGTATTCTTGGGAAACGGACTGGAGCCGTGGCTGTCGATATGGAGAGTGGAGCGATTGGGCAAGTGGCGAAGCATCATGGTTTTCCTTTTCTGATTGTTCGTTCGATCTCTGATGGTATTAACGAGGATTTGCCGGTAGACTTCAATATGTTTCTCAAGCCATTTGGATGGATTAAAGGAGTAGCACTGGTCCTATCCACTCCTCGGTGTTGGAAGGGATTATTTCGTTTGTATAGGAATTCCAAGCAGGCGGGTATCCAGCTTTCTAGTTTTTTCGAAAAATTTTTTGCCATTATTTCCACGCCAACGTTCTCTATGGCCATCAATAAATCTCGCTCGGAAATTTCATGATATTGTTGCAACACATTGGGAAGCGGACTCTTTTCTTGATAGAAGAAATGGGGGCCATGTTTGTGTTCTTAATCCGGACGTTTGGATGGTTATTCCGGCCGCCCGTGAGGATCGTTCAAATTGTCAAGCAAATGTATGTTGTGGGGTTCAAGTCGTCCTTTGTTGTGATCCTGACGGCGTTATTTACCGGAATGGTATTAGCTCTACAAGGCTATTATTCCCTGAGGAAGTTTGGGTCTGAAGGTTTGTTAGGGTCTGCTGTGGCAATAAGCATGATCCGTGAACTGGGCCCTGTATTGGCTGCTTTGATGGTGACGGCTCGTGCGGGATCTGCCATGACCGCAGAAATTGGTATTATGCGTATTACCGAGCAGATTGATGCATTGGAGACCATGGCGATCAATTCCTTGCAATATTTGATTACTCCAAAAATTGTCGCGGCTCTTATTTCCGTACCCTTGTTGGTTGCTATATTTGACGTTGTGGGAATTTGGGGAGGGTATCTGGTTGGAGTCAAGTTGCTCGGAGTCAGCGGGAGCTCATACTGGAGTTCAATCGAATCAGCAGTGGAATGGAAAGATGTCTATGGGGGAATATTAAAGTCGATCAGCTTTGGCCTGATTATTAGCTGGATCTGCTGTTATAAAGGATATTACACGAGAATGAGTTCCGAGGGTCTGGGAAAAGCCACCACTGAATCTGTGGTGTTAGCCGCGGTTCTCATTTTGGTGTGGGACTATTTTTTAACGTCTGTACTTATGTAGCGTTACCATTCTATGAGTCTACCGATTATCGTTAAGCTGGAAGAAGTAGAAAAAGCATTTGGAGATCAGTCTGTGCTTAAAGGGGTCACCCTGGGCATTCCTAAGGGTAAAATTACCACGATTATCGGTCCCAGCGGTGAGGGGAAAAGTGTGATGCTCAAACACATCATCGGATTGATTCGTCCTGATCGAGGCAAGATCATCGTTGATGGAACAGATCTTACACGAATTGATGATCGGGAATTAAATGACATACGCAAAAAATTTGCTATGTTGTTCCAATCGGCCGCCTTATTTGATTCCATGAATGTATTTGATAACGTCGCCTTTCCCCTGCGGGAAAAGCGAAGGGGTGCTGAACAGGAAATATGTCGATTGGTTCAAGAAATGCTGGACAGGGTGGAGTTGGGAAACATGGGTCATAAATTTCCAGCTGAACTGAGCGGAGGGATGAAGAAGCGTGCAGGTCTGGCGAGAGCTTTGGTGATGAGGCCGGAGATTATTTTATTTGATGAACCGACGACGGGCCTGGATCCATTGATGGCTCATGCCATCCACAAGCTCATTTTAGCTATGCAAAAAACCTTTGGGTTTACTGGAGTCATGGTGAGTCACCAAATTCCAGAGATCTTTCCTATTTCTGATTGGGTTGCTATGTTAAAGAACGGGAAGATCATTGCCATGAGCCCATCGGATGAGTTTCAACAGACTGCCGATCCCGTCGTTCTTGAGTTTATTTCAGTCAATAATGGTGTTCTTCTTGCTCCTGCCTGAATCGTGAATCTGGATAGTAGTTTAAGGAGTCATATCAAAATTTATGGCACGCCGAAATATGAGAATTCTCCTTCCTGGTCCTTGCCATAATGAAACATCAATAACCTAACTGAATTATTATGATGGAACGTGGAAAACTTGAATTAATTGTCGGCATATTTGTGTTGGTGGGGGTCATCTGTCTTGGGTATTTAGCCATTAAACTTGGAAAGCTTGAATTGGTTGGTGGGGATTATTACGAACTCCAGGCCGAATTCTCTTCTACCTCCGGGTTAAAAAACGGAGCTTCGGTAGAAATTGCTGGAGTGGAAGTGGGCCGGGTGAAGAATATCGGCCTGAAAGAAGATCGGGCTCAAGTGGTCCTTGCGATCCAGGACGGGATCACCGTGTTTGACGATGCGATTGCTTCAATAAAAACTCGTGGGATTATCGGAGAAAAATTCATGGAATTATCTCCCGGCGGTGCTGGAGAACGTCTGGAAACTGGTGGAACCATTATAGATACTGAATCTGGAATTGATTTGGAGCAGGTGATTAGTCAATTTATCCACGGCAATGTGGAATGATTATTGGTTCAGTGAAATAGAGGTGGAGGAATATGCAAAGGGAATTGGTTCGGAGGCCTGAATCAACCATGAAGATGGGAACAAATGCATCTCGAAGATTTCAGTATAGAAATTCTTTAAGAAATGTGGCGGTTATTTTTCTTGGTTGGGTGGTAGTTTCTCTTGCATACTTAACTGGTGCATGGGGAGGAGGTACTCCAACCGGAGCGGTCAAGGAGACCGTTGATCAGGTATTTGTAGTGCTGCGGGATCAAGCGTTGAAGGATCCTGGTAAAGAGATGGAGCGGCGGGCGATGCTGGAAGAAATCATTGGGCGGCGATTTGACTATGCCGAAATGGCCAAGCGCACTTTGGCTGCTCAATGGAAGGGATTAAGTCCAGGGCAGCAACAAGAATTTGTAACCTTATTTCAGCAGTTTTTGGCAAATTCCTACGTTGGTAATGTAGACGGGTATTCGGGGGAAGAGGTGGAATACCTGAAAGAACGCGAAAAGGGAAAATTTGCTGAAGTCCAGACCAAAGTCGTGTCTCCAAAAGTGCAAATACCCTTGGATTATCGTCTATTGCAAAAAAATGGGGAGTGGCGGGTATATGACGTGGTAATTGACGGAGTGAGCTTGATGAAAAATTACCGCGGACAATTTTCTCGCATTATAAACTCCTCATCGTTTGAAGCCCTCCTCGAGAAACTTCGTTCAAAAGCCGACCTGGGGACTTCGTCCTAAGGAGTCGGCTTTGTGATATCGTTTCGTTTCTGGGGCCCGGCGTTATTTCGCCTGGCTGTGGGCGGCGCTATCCTTCCCTCATCAATCGCACTTGCCGAGAATTCGTTTTTTGTGGTCCCTGCGTTTTCTTCTTCAAAAAATGATGGGCAGGACTTTGGGCTGATTACGCCGATATTGAATTCAGACGCGGAAGGGAACCTCAGTTCTCTCGTTGCCCCGATGCTGATCCACAATTCTTTTTTAGGGGTTCGGGGAACCTTGAATTATTTTCATTATTGGTCTGGCGGGAGGCAAATGGAGGCGGTCGGTTCGTATACCGAAGAAATTGAACGAAAGCTGAAATTTCGCTTTCAGGACCCTGGGTTTATCGAAGGGTTGTTCTTTGTGGATATTGGTGCACAATTTTTTAAAAATGCGACCAAGCGGTTTTATGGTTTAGGGCAAATCACTCCTCAAGATAATGAAACAAACTATACCGGTCGTGAAACTCAAGTCCATTGGAACTTTGGGATTCATTTGAATGATGTGACGCGGTTGTCGGTTAACCAAAGGTTTCGAGATGTAGAAATTCAACCGGGAGGCGTTGATAGCGAGCCATATGCTAAGGATCGGTTTCCAGGGGATCCGGGAATGAAAGGCGCGACGATTTTGGCTCACCGTCTTGTATTTCAATACGATTCCAGGGATAACCTTAATACCCCCACAGCAGGGACTCGATTCGAAGCGTTTGGAGAATTGGCTCAGAACTTTGATGCTGAAAAAAAAGACGATATGTTGTACTTTCGGTCAGGGTTTGATATCAGACACCTGATTCCGAGTCCCTCTAAGCGATATATTTTTGTGGCAAGGGCGATGGTGCAATTAAGTTTTGGGAGCGATATTCCCTTTTACGAGCAAAGTTCTTTGGGTGGAGAAGATAACCTCAGGGGCTTTGGGAGGGATAGATTTATAGACAAGCATATGGTGGCATTTAATGTTGAGGAGCGTATTCATCTATTTGGGATGAAAATGTTTAATGTCGGTATCGAATGTGAATTGGCGCCATTTGTTGATATGGGGCGGACCTACCCAAATTTCGAATTTCGCCAGTTTCATGACTGGGAGGTCACGCCTGGAGTGGGATTTCGAGCCATTGTTCGTCCCAATGTCATGGCTCGCGTTGATTGGGGGTATAGTAAGGAGGGTGGAGCCGTGTTTGCAGGGCTCAATTATCCATTCTGATTAGATAGTGGTTGATTTGCTATACATGGAAAATATGTGCTGACAATATCTGAAAATATGAATCAATATGTGCGTCTAGGTTTATTCTCGCTAATGGCAGGACTCCTCTTTCTCCCTTCTGGGTCATTGTGGGGGGAGGATGTAACCGATCAGCAATATCCTGAGAGTCTTGAAAAGGAGCTGGGGACCTTGATGAGAGAAGGAGCCGCAAATTCAACCGACCTGACTCGTTTGCTTCGGTTGGCCGGCTTGTATCTGGATCTGGGTTATGGTGTGTACATTGATCGGGAGCAGAAGCTAGCAGCGTTCCAGGAGGGAGCCAGGGTTGCCCAAAAAGCCCTTGATCTTCGTGAGTCTTCTGCGGAGGCCCATTTTTTGTATGCTGCCAATCTTGGGAGTGCTGCGGAGTTAGAGGGTTTGGTCGCGGCGGCATTGACAATTCAAAAGTTGAAGAAACATGTGCATCGGGTGTTGGAACTTGATCCGGAAAATGTTCAGGCTCACCATATGTTAGGGCGAATGTATGAAGAATTGCCTTGGGTCTTAGGAGGCGATCAGGAGGTAGCCGGGGATCACTTGAAAATGGCGGTTTCTCTCGATAGCCATTATGCACCCGCGGGGCTGGACCTCGCGAAGTGGTACCTGAAGCACGAGCAAAATTTAGAGGCGGTGAGGGAGCTAACGCGGGTTGTTAACACGCCCCCTCTAAAAAAGCGTTGGATATGGGAACGGATTCATCGACCGGAAGCCCGGGACTTACTCCAGCAAATTCTTAGTCAGGGAAATGTTGGTCGTTCCAATGATCATTCCTAAAGTCAGGGATCTAAATGCTTGACAGGGTATAGCAGCTATGGGAAGATTTTGTTTATTCTTGTCGGGATGGGGCCATTTTTGGTTTTTTCCATACAATAGGCTATGTTTATCAAGAAAGGATGAGCAATGTCCTTGCTAAAGAGGATTGAAAGTCCAGCAGATTTAAAGAAACTTTCCCGCGAGCAATTCCCTGAACTCTGTCAGGAAATTCGGGAACTCATTATAGAAGTGATTTCCCATGTGGGCGGGCATTTAGCCTCCAATTTGGGCGTGGTGGAGTTGACTGTGGCTTTGCAATATTTATTGAATACCCCGGACGATAAAATCGTTTGGGATACCGGTAATCAGGCTTATACACATAAATTATTAACGGGTCGGCGTGAACAATTCCATACGGTCCGACAGTTCGGGGGAATAAGCGGATTTTGTAAAAGAGAAGAAAGTATTTATGACACGTTTAATGCCGGACATGCCGGGACTGGGGTGTCCGCTGCGGTGGGCTTTGTGGAGGCTCGAGAGCAATTAGGAAAGTCCAATAAGGTGGTTTGCGTCGTAGGCGACGGCGCCCTCACTGCTGGAATGACCTTGGAAGGGCTCCAGCATGCCGGAGATATGGGCCGGGACTGTGTCGTGATCCTGAATGATAATCAAATGTCGATTTCCAAAAATGTCGGGGCTATTTCCGCCTACCTTAATCGGACCTTTACAGGGGAGTTCTATACAAGGCTTCGGGAAGAAACCTCTCAACTCCTGGAAACTATTCCGCAAATTGGGGAACCCGTGAAGCGAATGGCGATCCGGGCTGAAGAGCTGGCCAAAGGCTTTTTGCTGCCAGGCTTGCTTTTTGAAGAGTTAGGATTTCGATATGTGGGTCCGATTGATGGACATAATTTTGAGCATTTATTGCCGACCCTGGAGAATGTTCTAAAATTAAAAGGGCCAACTCTCCTGCATGTGATTACCAAAAAAGGATTAGGTTTTCAGCCGGCCATGAAGAATCCTGTTTGGTTTCATGCCTGTTCACCCTTTGATTCCAAGACTGGACAACCGGTGAAAAAGCCCGGTCACCCCTCGTATAGTTCCATTGCAGCCAAAACACTGATTCGTCAAGCCAAAAAAGATAACCGGGTGGTGGTCATTACGGCTGCGATGTGCGAGGGAACAGGAATGGCTGAGTTTGAAAAGGAGTTTCCTTCCAGGTTAATGGATGTAGGGATTGCTGAACAACATGCCGTGACGTATGCGGCTGGTCTCGCCGCTGACAATATGCGGCCGGTAATTTGTATGTACTCCACATTTCTGCAACGGGCATACGATCAGGTTGTGCATGATGTGGCAACCCAAAATCTCCCGGTGACCTTTTGTATTGATCGGGGAGGATTGGTGGCGGAAGACGGAACAACGCATCATGGGGCTTTTGATTTTGCGTTTCTGCGGCATGTTCCCAATATGGTGATAATGGCGCCAAAAGATGAAAATGAACTTCAGCATATGGTCCAAACAGGACTGGTGCATGATGGGCCAGTGGCGGTCAGATATCCTCGCGGCAGTAGCCTGGGAGTGCCATTAGATTCTGAGCCCGTTCCTCTTTCAATTGGACAGGGTGAACTGTTGTCTGATGGGCATGATGTGGGGATTATCGCGATTGGGGTGATGGTTTCGGAGGCTATGAAAGCAGCGGAGCGTTTAGAAGAAGAGGGCGTGTCGGTGGCTGTCATAAATGCACGGTTTGTGAAGCCTCTAGATAAAAATCTTATTCGGGATATTGCCAAAAAAGTGAAATGTTTGATTACGATTGAAGAAGGTTGCCGGATGGGCGGTTTTGGATCGGCTGTATTAGAGTTTTTATCAGAGGAAGAATGTTGGGGTATGCCGACCAAGGTGCTTGGTTTGCCAGATTGGTATATTGAACAGGGTCCTCAGGATTTGCTCCGGGAAAAGTATGGCCTCACCGCGGATGGTATTTATGATCAGGTCAAGGCATTGCATGACCGGGTTTCCCTGCAAGCCGTAATACGTTAGATTATTTTCGTGTATATTTCTCGACGAAAAACAAAACAAATCCAGGTTGGATCTGTCAAAATTGGTGCCGATGCCCCAATATCGGTCCAGTCTATGACGATTCCTCATCCGAGGGATGTCGCTGGGACCATGGAGCAAATTCGCCAGTTAGAGAAAGCTGGATGTGAATTGATTAGGGTGGCCGTGCCTGATATGGAAGCGGCTGATGCGCTTCCAAAAATTAAATCACAAATGACTACACCCTTGATCGCGGATATACACTTTGACCATCGTCTTGCTCTAAAAGCCGCTAGATTCGTGGATTGTGTTCGTATTAATCCAGGGAATATTGGGCCTTGGTGGAAAACAGAAGAGGTGATTCGGGCCGTCAATGACTATGGCATCCCACTCAGAATTGGAGTGAATGGGGGTTCTTTAGAGAAGGAACTTCTTGAAAAATATGGCTATCCGACAGCTGAAGCTCTTGCTGAGTCGGCGTTGAATGCGGTTCATGCCTTGGAGGATGTTGGGTTTACCAATATGAAGGTGTCCCTGAAGGCCTCTGACGTGCACATGGCGATGGACGCCTATTGGTTGTTTTCCCAACAGGCCAATTACCCCTTGCATATCGGCATTACCGAAGCAGGCACTGCGATGACTGGAGCTGTGAAATCTGCTATTGGGTTAGGTTGGTTGCTTTCTCAGGGTATCGGCGATACCCTCCGGGTCTCCTTAGCGGCCGATCCTGTGGAAGAAGTCAAGGTGGGTTTTGAAATCTTGAAATCGCTTGAGCTTCGTCACAGAGGAGTCAATGTGATTGCTTGTCCGACATGTGGGCGAGTTGAAGTTGATGTGGTGAAAATGGCTAACGAATTAGAGAATCGACTGGGGCATATTACCACCCCAATCACCGTATCTGTCTTAGGTTGTGTGGTGAATGGAATCGGCGAAGGGAAAGAAGCTGATATTGGAATAGCCGGAGGGCAAGGCGTAGGGATTCTCTTTAAAAAAGGGAAATTGTATAAACGTGTGCCATCAGAAGAGCTTCTTCATACTTTGATTGAAGAGGTGGAATTAATGGCCAAGGAGCAAGGTGGTCAAGAGCCGAGCATCAATATTCCTGAGACACCTGATGTCCTTTCCCGTAATCACTCCTCTATGGAAGATCTTTCCTTAAATTCAATACGGTCTGTTTCAAGAGAACTACCGGTGTTGCCTCGTCAGTAATGGTTCCAGCCCTTCGAAGACTAAAGAAAGAGAAAGCCAGATCTTCTCTTGTACAAGAGAAAATAGACTTTTTATAATGATCCCGTCATGGCGCCGTACCCAAGTGGCTAAGGGAGCAGTCTGCAAAACTGCGATTCAGCGGTTCGAACCCGCTCGGCGCCTCCATTCATTCTGCTTTCATAAGGGGTAGGTGTTAGGATTTTTTCGGGGAATAAGAAGTGGACGCTCTTGAAATTTGGCATTTATCTCCAGGAGTAAAATAACAATGTCGGTACCTGTGTCCCAAATGTACACCGTAGCTCATTATGCTCTCTCGCAGCACTTGCGAGGTGTGAAGCGATACCCTCTTGTGATGATGTTAGAACCGCTCTTTCGGTGTAATCTGGAATGTGCAGGGTGTGGAAAAATCCAATACCCGGACCATATTTTGAATCGGCGCCTGACGCCTGAGCAATGTTTGGCTGCAGCAGATGAATGTGGCGCACCCATTGTGAGTATTCCCGGAGGAGAACCCCTCATTCATCCTGAAATGCCAGCTATTGCCGAAGGGCTTGTGAAGCGAAAAAAATATGTCTATCTCTGTACAAATGCCATTCTGCTTGAAAGAAAATTGCAGGACTATACTCCCTCGAAATACCTCACATTCAGCATCCATATGGATGGTCTCAAGGAAGAGCATGACCATGCCGTTTGTCGAGATGGCGTCTATGACGTTGCCGTGAAAGCCATAAAAGCCGCGTTGGCCAAAGGTTTTCGCGTAACGACCAATACGACATTATTTAATGATGCGGCGCCTGCTCGTGTCAGGAGATTTTTTGATGAGATGATGGAGTTGGGTGTGGAAGGCATGATGATTTCTCCCGGATATAGTTATGAAAAAGCTCCGGATCAGCATAGCTTTTTAAGCCGTGATCGAACACATTCGTTATTTGCCCAATTGCTGACTCAACGAAAACGTAGTTGGCAATTCAATCAATCTCCATTATTCCTTGAATTTCTGATGGGGAAGCGGGAGTATGAATGCACCCCTTGGGGGAATCCCACGTACAATATTTTTGGATGGCAGCGCCCCTGTTATTTGTTGCAGGATGGGTACGTATCTACTTTTCGAGAATTAATGGAAGAAACGGAGTGGGAGCGTTATGGAACGGGACGACACGAACAATGCCGCGATTGCATGGTACATTGTGGATATGAAGCTTCGGCTGTGAGAGATACCTTCAGTTCATGGGGTGGGTTTTTTGGCACCGTTAGGGCAACCCTGTTTCCCAATGCTGTGTGATCTCCTATTTTTTGTTTTTTCTTCTCCTTCCTCAATTCCAATCATCTGGTAATCTTCTCAACTCTTTGCGGGAAGTAAAGGGCTATTATGGATTCAGATATGTCCTCAATCGGTTCTCCTCAATCATGGGAAGGTCGGCGTCTGCAGCCTTCGAATGAGAAAGAATTGCACGAAGCCATGAATCTCGTGTTTGATTATAGGGGCGATGTGACGATTCAACTTAAAAAGGGGGAGCAGATTGTGGGATTTGTATTTGATCGTCAGGAGGAGGCTCCTCAGCCGTATATACAGCTATTCCTGCCAGGTGATCAGCATCCGCGTATGGTTTTATACCATGATGTGGCTGGAATCGAATTTTCAGGGCAAGATACGGCGTTTGGTCGATCGTGGGAGGACTGGGCGCAAAAGTGGAAGAAGTCTGAGTCAAGCTCTTGACGATATTATTCCCGCAAGCATTGTTTTCCCTTCAACGTTCTGAATCATCTAGATAATTCAAAACAGGGTTTGCTTTTAATCCGATTCTGGTTGGGGTGGGAAATTTTTTCTTTCTCGACTCATTAACTGGTATGTTTATTCTCCAAAAACACAGGCATGGAAAGGGGTAAAGAGCGCGCAAGAACGTAGGAAATAATTGACGGTTGGCTTCTGACTGTGATAGAAGTCCTGAACTTTTTTGGGCCCAAGAGACCTATGTAGCCCAAGGGTTTTTGAATCGGAAAAAAATTGTTCCGGTCAGTCTGTTTATGCGCTTCAGGGGTAGACCATCGCTCTTGGATTGAGGTGGGATTTGTGGGAATAAGGGGGAGGGCATTGATCCGGTTGTCGTTTCTGTAAGAAATACTCCGGCAGATATTTCGGGGATTGGGAAAGTCGGCGGCGATTGTTTATAGAAAGTTGTCCTTCACTAAAAAGATAAGCCTTGGAAGAAGTAAATGTTAGTAGGAGTGGTTCTGGTCATTAAGTCTAGAGGGGCAAAGATTTGGTGGGATAATGTGGAATTTGGCAAACCAAGATTCAGGTAAACGAGGGGGAACAATGAACGAGTTTCAAATTGTAAAAAGGTTTTTAGTTAGTGGTTTGGCCGTTATGGGCCTTTTGATGTCAGCATGTGGTGGTGGCGAAGGTCCCCCGCAACCTCCTCCCCCGGCTCCACCGGAATATGCGGATAAGCATATGCCGGATGGTTATTGGAATAATCCGGAGATCCTTGAAGAAGGGAAAGCGATTTTTACCGGTCAACAGAATATTGATGTGAATTGCGCGAGTTGCCATGGTAAAGATGGAAAGCCCGTTAAGGCTGGTGCTCGCGACTTCCGGCGAACGGAGCAAATGCAGCTATATTCAGATTCGGTATGGTTTTGGCGAATTTCTGAGGGGGTAACTGGTACAAAGATGAAAGCTTGGAAGAGCAAACTTTCAGAGGATGCCATTTGGAAAGTCATTGCGTATGAAGCGACATTCGGGCTCAATGGGATGGAATATGATGTTGCGAAAAAGCAATGGGTTCCTGCGGGAACGGCCGGGTCAGCGCCTGAAGGTGATGCTCCCTCCGCCGAAGCTCCAGCTGGTGGAGAGGCGGAAAAAGGGGCAGAGTAATACAGGAATTGAATGAAAAATAAGGAGGGCGGGGACCCTTGAAAACACTGAATCGAAGTCTATGGATAATTCTAGCGTTGGGCCTGTGTGGTGGGGCTACTGCCTATGGGCAGGTACCTGACGCTCCCCTTGTGGATTTTCCCTATTCGGGAAACCGAACGGCCGTGTGGGTCGTCGCGCAACTTCACATCTTATTTGCGGCGTTTATTTTAGGTGCTCCGATATTTGCAGTGGTGGCTGAATGGCTTGGATATAAGAATAACGATCCCAAGTATGACCGTCTGGCCAAGGAAGTCATTAAGGTTACGGTCATCTTATACAGCATGACTGCCTTAACCGGAGGGTTATTTATTTTTGTCCTGCTCGGGACGTATCCTGACTTTTCGACATGGTTGATCAAGCATTTTTTCATTGTGTTTGCGGTTATCTATCCTCTGTTGTTTATCCTTGAAACCATTATTTTGTATACCTATTTTTATTCATGGGATTCCATGAAGGGAGCGAAAAAAGGACGACATATCGCTCTTGGCATCCTGTTGAATATTGTTGGAACCGTGACCCTCTTTGTCATTGACGGACCAACGTCTTTCATGAATACCCCGGCGAAAGCCGCAGGAGATTTGTCTCTGGTAGAGTTTATTCAAACGGCCAGCCTCTGGGACAAAATGGCTAATTTTAGTTGGATGCCCCTCAATCTGCATCGCCTGGTTGGAAATGTGACGTTTGGAGGATTTATTGCCGGGCTAATTGCGGCTTATATGTTTATGGGGTCAAAAACAGATGAGGAGCGGGCCTATTACGACTGGATGGGATTTGTGGGAAACATGATCGGAGTTGGGGCGCTCTTGCTTCTTCCGTTCATGGGCTACCTGCTAGCCTACGAATTGTGTGATTACGATGCTTCCATTTGCCCCTACATGATGGCTGACCAATTGTCGATGTTTTTTGAAATGCAGGGGGCTATGATTGGACTGATATTTTTAGCCAGTAATTATTATATCTGGTTAAGCCTCAAGCGAATTCAGGGTGTGGACCAGGTACGAATATCTGGATTTGTCGCGGTGGTGGTGGTGTTTATGCCAGCTATCATGGGGTTTACGTGGAAAATGTTCCCTCCACCTGAGTGGCAGTCGTTGATTGTTCTAGCAATTCTGGTACTTCTGCCAGTGGTTCTCGGTAAAGTTCCCGGACTCAAGAATTTTACGGTGTCGGCATTCACGATGATTAAGGTCGGTTTTCTAATGATTGTGGTGGCTGATGCGATTTGGATGACCCCCCATGGTTTTGTCCCGACGCAAGGGCTGGCAACCGAAGAAAACGAGTTACCTTCGTGGGCGAGTGAATTAGCGCTCATGCCGGCGAAAAATGCTGCAGCCTTTACGCTTGTGTTCCTGACTGTGGTCAATTACCTGTTATATAACCGGGCTATTAAGCGTGGGACAATCATCTGGGGAAAAATTGATTTCGCTTCCCAGTTCGTCCTTATATTCCTAGCGTTTAGTGTGATTTGGACAATGGGCCTCATGGGCACGGTACGTTCGTTGACGCGAAAGTATTACCATGTTTACAACCTAGTTCCGGATTTTACTCCTGAAGCATTTACCCCGACTCTGGCTTATTCGGCATGGTGGATAACAGGAGTGACTATTGTGTTTTACGCGGTTGTGAGTTTTGCCATTCTTGTCACGCTAAAAGCTGGAAGTCCGAAACCGGCCACATCATTGGCATCGTCAGTACCAGTTGAAGCTAAATGAGAAGCTTGAAAAAAGAGGAAACAAATGGCTAACCAAAGTTTTGCCAAGAGTGTCATGAAAAAGACCACCTTGGGGGTCATTATTGGAGTGTTGTTGGTAGTTGGGGCCAAATATACCCATTTTCCACCAGTCTTTCAGGTTATGTTTTTTCTTTATGCAATGTTAGGGGCTTTGGTGTTCATTCTCTTAGATGCTCCAGCAATGAAACGATTGGAAGGCGTGAAGGCAGTTGGCGCTTTAGTGGTCTTTTACCTCCTGCTTTCTGGACTCTATATTGCCGGGGCTTCGATTCTACCTCAGTTTGACCCAGAAGATGAAAAGGGGAAAATTGAAAAAGTCTTGAAACTTCGTCGCGCTCAAACGGAGTTAGGAAAGGCCGATGAATTGATCGCCCGGGCCAAAGAATTGGACGAGCGGGCTAAGGCTATTTCCAAACAACTGAGTTCTCTTGGGGCTGATGCCAAAGTAGAGGTGGTGGCTACGACAAGTTCGGCAGGTGGTGGAGCGGCCTCAGGCGATCTTGTGGCTCTTGGAAAAGATCAATGGGAGCTTCAAGAGTGCTATAACTGCCATAAGCTGTATGGTCAAGGTGGGAAAAAGCGTGGGCCGGAGATGGATAATATCGGTAATCTCATGACTGCTGAGCAGTTGAAAGAGAAGATTTTATATCCAAAGAGCTGGAAAGCAGAAGGTTTTGATAAGGATTACGATAAAGGAAAAATGCCTGATAAGTATAAGGATCTCATGTTTCCACAAGAAATTGATGCGCTTGTTGCCTTTCTTGTTTCGTTAAAGGATGAGTCGGTAAAAACTCCGAAGCCAATAAAAATGAACTAATTCACATCTGAGGTTTTCCTCTGGCTATGCAACCAAAATTGACAGCAAAAGCATTGTGTGCGGACAAAGAAATTGGAAAAATTTCCAAGGTTATCGTTGATCCTCTCTCCCACGAAATCAGCCATGTTGTTGTACGGGAATTGAATGGTCATGGGGTCGAGCGCCAGATTCCTATCGGCCAGCTTCAAGAGGTGGTGAGTGAAGAGGAAATTGTCCTTCGGTGTTCACCGGAAGAATTCAGTGGGTTTCCAGTACTGGAGCGAGATCAGTACGTCACAATTCATGAAGTGGAAATTGCTCATTTAGAGGACCATTTGCATGTAGAGCCTGGAGAAATATTGGTTCCCTTGCCACGTTTAGAGCAAGGGGTACCACGACGAACTTTTTTCACCAACATGACCCATGCCATTGGGACCCTAATTGCCTTGCCATTGGTATATCCGGTGTTGAAGTATCTCATGAAACCTATGTTTAAACCCTACGATAATGCATGGTTTTCCGTTGGAAACATTAAGAAGGTGAATAAAGAGAATATTGGGTTCCAATTCAAATTTACTCGTGGGTTTAAAGAAGCATTTATGCCGGAGCAACAGATTGAAAAAAATATTTGGGTGGTCAAGGCGACTCCTGAAGTTCAAAAAGCCGTATACCAGGGAAATGATATGAAGTTTTTCGATAATAAAGGTGATGTTATTTGGGTGAACAAATCGAATTCTCCCTATATCGGCTACTCTGGGAAATGCCCTCATCTTGGTTGTGGGTATAAATGGAGAAAGACGAAAAACTTTCCAGATGGGGTATTTTTGTGCCCCTGTCATCTGAGTATTTATGATGAGGCTGGAAAGGTTATCGATGGGCCGGCACCGAGACCTCTCGACGTTCTTCCTCTGCAAGTTGATGCCGGTGGAGAAGTGAAAATAATTGATGTGGAGTATAAAGCCGGGGTAAATAACCAAATTCGGCTTCTATAAAAGCCTAGGATGGAATGGTGAAAGGCGCATGAAGGAAGACAGTCAAATCGCAAGTCCACAAAATGCTTTTGAAAAGGTTGTGGAATTTGTTGA
>BQIZ01000065.1 GCA_021604365.1 Nitrospirales bacterium | reverse complement strand
TGAGACTTCGTACCGGCCGATGTAGTCCAATCCCACATCACAGAACGTACATTGCTTCCAATAACACCCATGCGCCACCGTCAATTTATTCCAATGCCCATCGGACCAGAGCCGATGCATAGGATTCAAGGTATCCAGCACGGAAATGTACTGATTGAGGGGTAATCCGTCGTAGGTTGGGGTTCCCACTTCAACCTGCAAAACGTCCGGCTCGCTGGCTCCGTTCTGCCAGACGACATGCCGCCCTGAACGAAGAAAGGTCCGGCACAGATCGGACTCTCGTCGTTTTCCCTCCAGGTATTCCAACAGACAGAGGAAGGGCCGCTCTCCATCATCAAGCGTCACGAAATCGACGCATTCAAACAGTCGGGGCTCCCGCACCCGGCGCAACTCGGTATTGGGGTACCCTCCCCCCAGCACCACTTTGATTTCCGGCTTGTTGTCCCGCAATTGTTGACCCATTCGAAGTGCGCCATACAGATTGCCGGGAAACGGCACCGACAATCCGACGACAGCGGGTTGGTGCCGGTCCACATGCTGCCAGAGCGCTTCGACCATCCACTCATCCGTGAGGCTCATGGGTTGGGCCAAGGCTTCTTCAAGACGATCATAGGAATTCGCCTGCATGGCAATGGATTCGGCATACCGACTCAACGCAAAATGGGGCGTAATGGTCGCCTGAACCAGGTCGGCGAGATCTTCGAGATACAAGGTCGCCAGATGCTTGGCATGGTCGGCTTGGTTGTGTGAACGATGTATCCCGTCCTGGTTAACTGAATGCTTCGAGGCAAAGCGTGGACCTTCTGGAAGGAAGATGCCCTGACAGATGCGCGGAGCCAGGGTGGGGTTTCGTCCCTGCAAAAAACTAATTACCGGATTAATGGTCTCGACATACGCGCGTTCTAAGCTCAGCATTTGCCGTGCTTCACCAGGAAGTTCATCAAGTGGAGTCTTCCTGAGTTCGGCAAAGACCCGGCTCAAGCCCCCACGGGAGAACAGGGCCAACACCATCTCAATGCCAACATCAGCCTGGTGTGTGCGATACCCTTGTGACCGCAAAAACCCAGTCAAATAGGCCGTAGACGGATAGGGTGTATTGAGTTGAGTCAAAGGCGGAATAACCAGCAGGACAGTAAGATCAGACATGGTATGGTGAGATTCTGGGGGAAAAACGCGAATGCCAAGGATTCGTTATTCGCCTGGTTATTGAGGTAGCAAGGCCTTGTCAAGGAAACGGGGAAAGCTTACCCCAGTGAAGCAAAGAGGACAAGTCAGGCCATAGGAGAGTATCGGGGTGTGTTGAATAATGCTGCGGTGCCTGCGCCGGAGCTTCGGCAGGCCGATTAGCGGTGTTCACTGATCCGGGAATCATGAGAAAAATACCGTAGCATATTAAAAACGTTCAGGAACGGATCAGGTGTCCGTCCATTTCCCATGGCCACGACATTCTGCTCAGAAATCCAGCAACCGGATCCGGCATCCAAATCAGTGCGTCAGATTTTGTGACAAGAGCATACCGTGCGGCCTGGCATTCCTCCTTTGACCACCACCCCTCCTCCTCGTCGAGTCACATCAACGTCAGGGTCCGACGGTTGCGTGCGAGGAGGCCCAGGCCTCCCCGCAACAGTTGGCCGGTTACTGGACCGTCACCGAGATGCTGTCGCTTGCCGCGAGGTGGTCATGATCGTGGGTCGCGGCCTGCACCTTAATTTCGTGCTTGCCCTTGCTCAGGCCTTTGAATGTGCCTGGGAATTCCTTTTGGGGTTCACCGTCAAGATAGACATGGCCATGCGCGGCCTGTGAACCTTTGACGAGTTCGTACGTAAGTTCAAAGGTGTCCCCCACCATAGCTCCATCCTTCGGCGACGTGATTGAAATCTTCGATCCATCATCGATGTCGGCCATGGCCGGGCTGATTGAGACAGCCAGACAGGCGACGAGAAGCGTAAGAACGAACAAGAACCTTTGTTTCATGATGACCTCCTATGAAAAAGTCTGGATGATTATGCTCCAGACAGTTAGTAATGAGACACATCCCACAGGGACGTTGTCCTCTCCCACTGTTAAGTCTTACACTTCTTGGGTTTGGGTTTGGGTTTGGGATTGGGAGGAAGTCGAATAGCCACTGGAGCGGAAAAATGCCAACGCGATCAAGTTCGAAAGCTGGTCAAAATTCTCAAGCATCTGGCCCAGAAAAAGCGATAAGCCTGTGGAATAGACCTCTTGCAAGCTGCCGAATTCCAGATCCGCCGCCAAGGCCCCACTTAATCTGATCGCCTGACGGGTTTCGGCCCTCCGACTACTTCCGGCTAACCGTTCCACGACTTTACTGATTTGCCCCGTCGTGTACCGGACGGATCGAGGAAATTTATCATGAAAGAGGAGGAACTCCACGATTCGTTTCGGCACCAACTGTGCCGAGTAAAATTTCCGATAGGCCTCGAAGGCGCTGGCTGATTTTAAGGCGGCTAAACACTGATGATATTCGGAAATTCTCCTGGGTTCAGTCGTGGGATCACTGAGAACAGGAATATCAATGAGTCGAGCCGTCCGACCACCCCGCTCAATGTTCAGGCCCAACCGGTAAAAATTCCATCCCTCATCGTGGACCATCGTGCTGCCGACAACCCCGTCCAACGTGTAGCAGGTATTCCGTATATACCTGAGCAGATCGTGTGTATCCGACCACAGATCAAGTTCGGTCTTTCCCTTGAGGGTGAGATAAAAATCATTCATAAAATGCCACACTTCGCTGGACAACTGATCCTGGATCCCGCGGGCGCTGTTTCTGGCGGCCGCAATGAGATTAGTCAGCGAATTCGGATTGTCACGGCAGAGCGTGACAAATTCCATAACCGGTCTGGTCTGTATTTCCCCAAAAATATTGGTATAGGCTTCCAGTTCACCGGTGTCTTCCAAATATCGAGTCCAGATATTAGCCTGGTCTTCCTGGGTCGCGATCTCGGTGAGCAAATGAAAATGCACATTCACGAACCTGGCGGTATATTCAGCCCGCTCCACCGAGCGCCCGATCCAGAAAAACGATTCTGCCGTTCGACTCAACATGGTCTATTCATCCCCATAGAGTACCCACGTGTCCTTACTTCCTCCGCCTTGGGAAGAATTCACCACCAGGGAGCCTTCCTTTAAGGCCACACGGGTCAACCCTCCCAAGGACAAGGAAATCTCCTCCCCCCAAAGCACAAACGGCCGGAGATCGACATGGCGCCCGACCAATCGCATGTTCTCTTCTCCATCCACGACGCAGGGATGGTGCGAGAGAGTGACTACCGGCTGGGCAATGTAGCTGCGTGGATCGGTTTCGATTTTCTTCCGAAACTCTTCCTGCTCGGCTTTGGTCGAACTGGGTCCCATCAACATCCCATATCCGCCTGATTCCGCCACGGCTTTGACGACCAACGACCCGAGGTGTTCCAACACATACTTCCGGTCTTCCGGATTCCCGCACAAATAGGTCGGGACATTTTGCAGAATGGGTTTTTCACTTAAATAGTAGTCGATCATCTTCGGCACAAAAGTATACACCGCCTTATCGTCTGCGATCCCGTTTCCGATGCCATTGGCCAGGCCCACATTTCCTGCACGATAGGCCCGGACCAGACCGGGAACGCCTAACACCGAATCTTTGCGAAACACTTCAGGGTCCAGGAAAGCATCATCCACCCGACGATAAATCACATCAACCTGCTGGAGTCCTTGGGTGGTTTTCATATACACCTTATCATCGGATTCCACTACCAGGTCACGGCCTTCCACCATTTGAATGCCCATTTGTAAAGATAAAAAGCAGTGCTCAAAGTATGCCGAGTTAAACACACCGGGAGTAAGGAGGACGACCGTCGGATTTTCTTTACCGAGGGGGGCCAGCCATTTGAGATTCTCCAGAAGTTGCGTAGGATATTGATCCACCGGCCGAACTTGCATATCGGCAAACAGGTTGGGAAACAGTTGCTTCATGACCAGTCTGTTTTCCAGAACATACGACACGCCTGATGGTGTGCGAAGATTATCCTCTAATACATAATATTGGCCTTCGTGGTTTCGAATTAAATCGATCCCCGATACATGAATGAACACCTCTTTGGGCGGACAAAAACCCACCAGATCTTTTTGGAAATGCACGGAACTTTCTATGAGATCGCGAGGCACCACGTGATCGTTAAGAATCCGTTGATCGCTATACAAGTCCACTAAAAACATATTCAAGGCCATGACTCGCTGGCGAATCCCCTCTTCAATGACTCGCCATTCGAGATCCGGAATAATCCGTGGCATCAAATCAAAAGGGAAAATCTTTTCCGTTTGCTGGAGATCGCCATAGACGGTGAAGGTAATGCCCTGCCGCAAAAAAGCCTGATCGGCCTGACGCCGCTTCAATTCAAGATCTTTCGAAGAGAAATTCCGCAACCGTTCAACGAGACGCCGATAATGACGACGCGGAACGCCGGACGACTCAAACATTTCATCGAAACCTGACTTCATCTGATAGCGGTCAAATAACGATTTCACAACCCTATCCTTTGATCAGTGGCCTCTTGCAAAAAGACGATCTCGCCGGAATTTACGAAAAAGAGTGTAACATAGCCGGCCGGCACAAGGGCAATTTCAACAAGAGAAAAAGACTCATGCCACGCTTGTCTTGGATTGGTGAGAACACAACCTATCGGATTGAATGATGCAAATCGATTAGGGATGGTGCTAAGATTCTTCAACCGGTTCACGTGAAGATGGTTATTGCATTCTTCCGCTTTCTTTTTCACCAACAAAGTTATTCAATCGGCTCTTAATTTTTCATGGCACTCCACGTCGCACTCAATCACCAAACTCATTATCGCTATGATCGGCTCGTTCAGATGGGGCCTCACGTCATCCGGCTGCGGCCGGCTCCCCATAGCCGGACGCCCATACTAAGTTACGCACTCAAGATTGAGCCCACCGGGTATTTCCTGAACTGGCAACAGGATCCTCACGGCAATTATTTGGCACGGATAATTTACCCCGAAAAGGTTCGGGAATTTCATGTGGAAGTCGACCTTGTGGCCGACATGGTCGTCTATAACCCCTTTGATTTTTTTCTGGAGCCTGAAGCCGAGACACTTCCCTTCAACTATGATCCTCTGGTCCAAGAAGACCTGCTGCCGTATTTGGCCAAAGAACCGCCTGGTCCTCGACTGAAAGAATGGCTGCGATCATTCACGGCGCCACACGAAGATCCGACCGTTCCCTTTCTCATGAGTCTCAATCAGCAACTCAAGTCTCAAATCGACTATGTCGTCCGCATGGAACCCGGCGTGCAAACCCCTGATGAGACGCTGGAACTTGGGCGTGGATCGTGCCGGGACACCGGGTGGCTCCTCGTGCAGATCCTTCGCCACCTTGGCATTGCCAGTCGATTTGTTTCCGGCTATTTAATTCAGCTTGTCGCCGACGTGAAATCATTGGATGGTCCATCGGGTGCCGATTATGACTTCACAGACCTTCACGCCTGGGTAGAGGCCTATCTGCCTGGAGCCGGGTGGGTGGGCCTGGATGCCACGTCCGGCCTGTTGGCCGGAGAAGGGCACATCCCCCTGGCCTGCACGCCTCACCCTCTAACCGCTGCGCCCATTAGTGGGGTTATGGAGATTTGCGAAACGACCTTTTCCCATGAGATGTCGGTCACCCGTATTGTTGAAACGCCACGGGTCACCAAGCCCTACACCGAGGAACAATGGCAAGCCATCGACACATTTGGAAAACGGCTGGATCAGGAATTGGCGGCCAATGATGTCCGGCTCACCATTGGCGGGGAACCCACTTTTATCTCCATTGATCATCCCGATGCTCCTGAATGGAATACCGAGGCCGTCGGCGATACGAAACGCCCGTTGGCGGCCAAACTGATCAAACGCTTGCGGGAGCGCTTCGCTCCGGGCGGACTTCTGCACTTTGGCCAAGGGAAATGGTATCCCGGCGAACCATTGCCACGCTGGGCATTTAGTCTCTATTGGCGACAGGATGGAAAACCGATCTGGCAGGAAGACCAGTTCTTTGCCGGGGAAAATCAGGCCTCAAACATTTCAGCCGATGATGCCAACCACTTCATTCAGGGAATCGCCAATCGGGTAGAGGTGGGCACAAAAACCATTCAACCCGTTTATGAAGATCCCTGGCATTTCATCGGTCAGGAACGAAAGCTGCCGGAAAACCTCGAACCGGCCACCAATAATCTCGACGACCCCATGGCTCGTGCCCGGCTCGCCAAAGTGTATGAACGCGGTCTGGGCAAACCGGCAGGCTACGTCCTACCATTGCAACGCTGGAATGCCAAGGACGGACCTGGTCGCTGGGTCACCGCGGCATGGACCACACGCAGTCAGCAGTTGTTTTTGGTCCCGGGTGACTCGCCAATCGGTTTTCGATTGCCCCTCCCGTCATTACCGGTTATTGATCCCAAAGACTATCCCTATATCATTCCGACGGACCCATTCGACATCCGAGGGCCCTTACCCGATCCGATTCAGGAATTCTCCCTTCAGGAACGCCGGCTTCAGAAACTACAGGGAGAAGAGGGGCAACATGAACCGGGTCAAGTGATCATGGGACAAAAATGCGGGGTCGGCGCAGGAGGTGTGGTTCGCGCATCTCTCACGGTGGAACCTCGTAACGGGCACCTCTGCGTGTTCATGCCGCCTCTGGAATCAGCTGAAGATTATCTTGAACTGGTCGCCGTCATTAAGGACACCGCTGCGGAGTTAAACCAGCCAATTCACTTGGAAGGCTATACGCCCCCCTATGACCCTCGTATCAACGTTTTGAAAATCACTCCTGATCCTGGAGTGCTCGAGGTAAATATCCACCCCGCGAAAAATTGGGCGGACATGGTCGCGATTACCACAGCCATCTATGAAGAAGCGAGGCTCTGCCGATTAGGCACGGAAAAGTTCATGTTGGATGGACGACACACGGGAACCGGTGGCGGCAATCATGTGGTCATGGGAGGCAGCACCCCTGCCGACAGCCCCTTTCTGCGTCGGCCCGACCTCCTCCGGAGCCTGATCGCCTACTGGCAACGTCACCCTTCCCTCTCCTATGTTTTTTCCGGCCTCTTCATCGGCCCAACCAGTCAGGCTCCCCGCATCGATGAAGCCCGACATGATTCCTTGTATGAACTGGAACTTGGATTTGCCCAGGTCCCCCCACCCAACGTCGGAGCGCCGCCACCTCCATGGTTGGTCGATCGGATTTTTCGAAATTTGCTCATTGATGTCACAGGGAATACTCATCGCACGGAAATTTGTATCGACAAACTCTATTCCCCTGATGGCCCGACCGGTCGACTCGGATTGGTGGAATTCCGGGCCTTCGAGATGCCACCCCATGAACGCATGAGTCTGGCTCAACAGGTTCTCCTCCTTGCGCTCGTCGCCCGTTTTTGGAAGTCTCCGGACCAGGGGAACCTTGTTCGATGGAGCACCCAACTACATGATCGCTTTATGCTCCCACACTTTCTCGCTCAGGATCTCCATGAGGTCATCCAAGAGATGAACCGGGCCGGGTACGAACTGCAAAAAGAATGGTTCGCACCTCACCTGGAGTTTCGTTTTCCGCTCTTTGGTTCGATCAACTATGGCAGTCTGATCATGGAAGTTCGACAGGCGCTGGAACCATGGCATGTGATGGGAGAACAAGGAGCCCCTGGAGGCACTGTGCGATATGTGGATTCTTCAGTCGAACGTCTACAGATCAAGCTGTCCGGGTCAACCGAAAATCGTTATATCATTGCCTGCAATGGCAAACGCGTACCGATGACCCCAACCGGACGGCAAGGAGAGACGGTCGGCGGCGTCCGGTACCGAGCCTGGCAGCCTCCAAACTGTTTGCATCCAAAAATCGGGGTTGACGCACCGCTGACTTTTGACATTTACGATCAATGGGCTGGGCGGGCGGTTACCGGGTGCACCTACCATGTGGCTCATCCGGGCGGACGGAATTTTGAACATTTCCCCGTCAACGCCTATGAAGCCGAAAGCCGTCGTTTGGCCAGATTTCATTCCTTTGGTCATACCGCAGGACCCTATGCCGAACCACCAGATACTTCTCGCCCGGAATTTCCTTACACGCTCGATCTCCGATGGCCAGCCTAACCTCTTACAGTGGACAGTGTATTCAGGAAACGGTAAGGTAACTTTGATCATCTCTCGACGAAAAACACCCTGATGGATTCCATGGCGGCCTCCCTTTCTCCCGAACCACTGGATTCCCTTTCCCAACCCTCAACGATGTACCCGCCTCAACCGGATACCTTTGATGAACTCGTGGCGTCGAACGGGTCCGTCCGTCCGCCTTGGCAGAATCTGTTGAAACGGTTCGAAAGCCTGGACCCCGCTCAACGCCGTCAGGCTCACGAAACTGCCACACGAATGTTGAAAGATGACGGCATGACGTATCTTGCCAGTCAGAATGGAAGACAATCTGACAGACCCTGGCAACTTGACTTATTTCCCCTGTTGATCAGCCAGGAGGAATGGCAACACCTCGAATCAGGGCTGATTCAACGAGCCCGCCTCCTCAACCATATCTTGAGTGATTTGTATGGTCCGCAACAATTGCTGAAAAATGGAACTTTACCCCCTGCTGTCGTGTTTGGAAATCCCCAGTTTTTGCAGCCCTGTCACGGCGTACCGGTGGCAGGAGGCACCTACTTACATTTCCTGGCATTCGATGTGGCGCGAGCGCCGGACGGAAATTGGTGGGTCTTGCGGGATCGCACGGAAGCGCCCACCGGTGCGGGATTCGCCCTCGAAAATCGTATTATCGTCTCCAGGTCGTTACCCAATCTGTTTGCCCGGACACAGGTCCAACGACTCTCTTCCTTTTTCCAGACCTTCAGCGAGAGCTTTCGCCAGTTTTCCCAACGGGAAGATCCCATGGCGGTCGTGCTCTCACCAGGTCCAGAAAACATGGCGTATTTTGAACATGCATACCTGGCTCGGTATCTGGGATACCCGATTGTCGAAGGGTCGGACATGACCGTACGCGATGAACGGCTGTTCCTGAAAACAGTCGATGGTCTGAAACCGGTTGATCTGGTCTTGCGGCGGATTTATTCGGACTTGTGCGATCCCCTCGAATTGATGACCGAATCCACAACAGGTGTTCCAGGGCTCCTCCAAGCCATTCGAGCCGGAAACGTCACGATGGCCAACGCGCTCGGGAGTGGGTTGATCGAAAGCGAAGTCCTCTTAAGCTTTCTGCCGACGTTATCCAAGTTCTTTTTTGGCGAAGGGCTTAAAATTCCCAGTGTCGCCACCTGGTGGTGTGGACAAGCCAACGAGCGGGCCTACGTACTCGACAATATGGACCACTTGTTAATTCGTCGCGTTTTGACCCCCAAGCGGGGCCTCACCCACGACCGTCTATCTTCCTTCGGGCCTGACCTGAATGAGCAAGACCATAAAGCCCTGGCTCAAGCCATTGTCCGGCGTGGGCATGAGTACGTGGGACGTGAAATCGTTTCCCCATCCACTACTCCATTTTGGACGTCTCAGGGTGAACTCAAACCTGCCCCCATGACCGTCCGCATTTATCTGACAGCCACAAAGGACGGCTATACCGTTATGCCTGGGGGACTTGCTCGCGTGTCGGTTCGATCGGATCCCCGTGGTCACTGGCATGAGCCCGGTGATTTCAGTAAAGACACCTGGGTGAAGTCGAATGGTCCTCTTGATATCCCGGCAGCCGTCACACTTCCCCATCATACGCTTCAGCTTCGGCGAGGAGGACGGGATCTACCCAGTCGAACCGCTGACAATCTTTTTTGGCTGGGACGTTACACCGAACGCGCTGAGGGCGCGATCCGATTATTACGAAGCCTGGTTTTACGCATGAGCGGGGAGGCGGGAATCGGAGATGATCCCGAAACCCTGAAACGTTTGGTTTCACTACTCGTAATGCAAAAACATTTATCCCCCCGTCGGGCCAAACGGGCGGTAGAAGGCGGAGCCGGTGCGGTGGAGGCGGAACTCCGAGCGATTTTATTTGACCCGGATTCGCCGGACGGCCTGGCAACCATTCTCCAGAATGTGCGACGCACCGCAGAACTGGTCCGCCACCGGTTGTCTCTCGACACCTGGAATATTTTAATGGAACTCAGCGGCGTGCCGAAGGAATGGGCCCAGACCAAAGGACAAAGCATCGACGATGCCATTCGCCTGCTGAGCCGGATGATACAACATCTCGCCGCGCTGAACGGGATGGTTTTGGAAAATATGACTCGCAGTTATGCCTGGCGTTTTTTGGAAATGGGACGGCGCCTGGAACGCATGAGACATTTATCCAAACTCATTCGTCATTTGGCATCACGAGGAACACCGGAAACCACCGGCGCTCTCAATCTGCTTCTGGAATTAGCGGACGCCTCCATTACCTACCGAACCCGATATAAGGCTGAAGCCAAACTTGCAGCGGTCTTGGATTTACTGTTGGCCGATGACACCAACCCCCGTTCAATTATTTTCCAATTATCAACGATCGAGGCACACATCAACGCGTTGCCTCGAGAGGAAGCCGCTGCTTCCATCAACCCGGCACTAAGGATTACCACACGTGGGTGCACGGATATTCGGCTGGCCGACATGATGGAACTCGCTCAATCCACAACAAAAACCGGGGTGCGAGTCAATCTGGAACGCCTCCTCAAACAACTGGATCAACACGTGCACCAACTCTCCGATGTCGTGGCTCATACCTTTTTTAGTCATTCATTGGCCCAACGTATTTCCGGGCCTCAATGGCTTGAGGGTATTCCGTGAAATATCAGGTCACTCACCGGACAACCTTTGCCTATACCCAGCCTGTTGCCATTTCTCATCATGTGTTGCGTCTCACTCCCCGGTCCCATCCCCGACAACATTGCCTTCGATCGACGATGACATTTGACCCGACGCCATCTGTCCGTTCAGATGGCACAGACTATTTTGGGAATCCGATAACCCATTTGACCATTCAAACGCCCCATCCCGAATTGATCGTCGAAGCCAAAACCTTCGTGGATGTCATGAAGCCTGATCCGATCTCATTGGATCAAAGTCCGCCCTGGGATCAAGTCGTCCAACAACTTCAGAGACCGTTGGACTCGCCGAATCTTGAAGCCCAACAATTTATGTATGACTCCCCGTACATCACCATGGACGATGCCACATATGATTTTGTTCGTGAGTGTTTTCCAGCCGGGCGCCCCCTTCTGGCCGGAGTCATGGATTTAACCAGCCGAATTTTTCAGGAATTCACCTACGAAGGAGGTGTGACGGAAGTTTCCACACCGGTTCAAGATGTCCTCACCTCACGGAAAGGCGTGTGCCAGGACTTTGCGCATTTGGAAATCGCCGCACTCCGCAGCCTTGGTGTGCCCGCACGGTATATTAGTGGATACCTTTTGACGCATCCACCTGAAGGACAAGAGAAACTGGTAGGTGCCGATGCTTCACATGCCTGGTTAGCCGCATGGAGTCCCGGCCTCGGGTGGGTCGACTTTGATCCCACCAACAATATCATTCCCGGCGATGAACACATCACCCTGGCCTGGGGAAGGGATTATGGGGATGTCAGTCCGATTAATGGCTTCATGGTTGGGGGCGGACACCATACTCTCACCGTGTCCGTGGACGTCAGCCCCGCTCCACATCCTTCACTCGTATAATCCTGACTATCAATTCCGAGAATGTCAGTGGTCGATTCGTTAATTCCCGCCGCAGTGTCTTAAGAGAATTCTTGCGATAGCCCATTCCGCTTTATCCTCCAGCAAAAGGATCATGCTTTATTGCATGAACAACAGACGCCGGGCCTGTCAGAACAAGCATCAAAACCTTATCTTTTCCGCCTCGTAGGACAAAATCCCTGAAAAACAGTTCGTCCTCTGATTTGCCTTGCAAATTTGAGGAACAATCGAGGCTGGTCCCGACCCTCTGATTCTGGAAGAGATTATCGGATTTCCTGTGGGTTCCCATTGGTGGCTGCGGACGTAACCGGCTCGGACCAGTCGGCGTACAAGGCAACCAGGTCTTTGGTGGGTAACGGGAAAAAGCCTGATTTGGCAACAACCTGTTGGCCTTCCTGACTTACAGCAAACTTGATAATCTCCGACAGGAGAGGAGAATCCTGTGCTTGTGGAGAATGATTCACATACAGATAGAGCACCCGACGAAGTGGATAGGATCCATTGCTCGCGGATTCAAATGTCGGCTCGATAAAAGACTCCCCTTCCTCGGTAGCCACACGCAGGGGTTTGACGGAATCGGTACGATAGCCGATTCCACTATACCCTATGGCATAAGGATCATTCATAACGGCATGGACAACCGACGCGGCGCCGGGCTGAACCACAACCGACTCTTTGTCTTTTCCACCCATCAAGACTAATTCCCGGAAAAACTGTCCGGTTCCTGAATTGGAATCCCGAATCTGCGCAAGGATAGGCGCTTGTTTCCACCTGCCGGAAAGGCCCAGTTGGCCCCAATGGTCCAGAGACTCCTGAGCCCCTCGTCGCCTCCCGGAGGAGAACATGGCATCTAATTGTTGAAAGGTGATTTGGTCGAGCGGGTTATCCTTATGCACAAAAACGGCAAATGCATCCACGGCAACGGGCACCGTAGTGGGTGCATACCCTAGCCGTTTGGTGAATACCTCGATTTCCTCATTTTTCAGCGGACGAGACATGGCCGCGATGTGGGTCCTCTCACTCATTAACGACTCAAATCCGACTTTGGACCCCTCCGTGTCCAGAGTAATGACCAAATGAGGTTGAACTTTTCCCAGCTGATCTTTCCATTTCTTCAGAATTGGGTCCATGGTATTGGAGCCCACTATGTTGATCTTCCCTGATACACTACCTTGTGAAGCGTAATGAGGAATCTGTTGGTCGATACGGGGAAACAGATCGTGTTCCCCCATAACAGGTGTCCCAACCAACATGATGCCCAGCCAAACACTGGACTTAAGGACCTTGATTCTTGTCAATTTCATGTTCGCCCCTCGTAGTAAGGATTAATATGCCTTATTGTCTCTCATGCCACCATTTTAAAAATAATGAAAGAAGCGTTCCCTTATTCCCACATTTTCTATTATTGAGGATAGAGCCTACCTCCGTATTGTGTCGGCATTATGTCTCGCATGTTACAAATACGTTAACTTTTATTTGCGGGCTCCCTGCTGGAATTTATCTTTTTGAACCTATCAATCGTCTATACCTTCCTTAGAAACCCTAATCTATCCAAGCTACTCGGAATACTGTACGAGTGCATCCATGAAACCTTGACTCACAAGGATGGTCCATATTAAATTCCATTCATATGAATATATCGTCATATTAAATATGTTTTGACATTCCAAAATTTCCATTCCACCCCATGAAAACAAAAATTACATCCCCCGCTTGTGCGGAAAAATTGAAAGTGTTATCGGACCCAACCCGCCTCGGCGTGCTTGAATCACTCATGTCAGGGCCGAAAAATGTCGGAGAACTCATGGGTGAGTTGGATGTTGAACAGAGTTTATTGTCCCACCATTTGGCCACCCTTCGCGACGCAGGCTTAGTGGAATCCTTTCGGGACGGGAAAACCATGATTTACCAATTGCCGGAAAGCGTCGCAGATTCTACGGCGGGCAAGGCCATCAATCTTGGGTGCTGCAAAATTTCCTTCGATTAACGCGTCGTTCTTTACCCTTTCCCAAATCCTGTTGCACCTTATGGGTTTTTCGTCTTTTTTTATTTTCGCACTGAGAGTTATCCTGATTAGCCATTTTTTATGGACATTCCCGCCGTGGGAATATCCGATCGCCCGGGCAGAAGGCACAAGACTAATCATCTCCGGCTCCAGCACCATGGCTCCGTTGGTATCCGAAATCGGCAAACGCTTTGAGACCCTTCATCCGGGTAATCGGGTGGACGTTCAAACCGGAGGCTCCTCTCGCGGCATTGCAGACGCCGTGACCGGCCTGGCCGATATCGGCATGGCCTCCCGAGCTTTAAAACCTCAAGAAGCTCATCTATTTGGATCCGTCATTGCCTATGATGGTATTACCATCATCCTCCACCGTGATAATCCCGTAAAGTTTTTGACGGATGTTCAGATCAGAGACATGTACACCGGAACAATCACAAATTGGAAAACAGTCGGCGGAAATGATGCACCTACATTGGTCGTTAATAAAGCCGAAGGGCGATCGACACTCGAACTGTTTCTTCATTTTTTCAATCTCCAGAATCGAGACATCCACGCCCACGTCGTGATAGGGGATAACGAACAAGGCATTAAGACCGTGGCCGGCAACCCTCACGCTATCGGATATGTCTCCATTGGGACGGCCCAGTATGATGCGACCCATGGCATACCCATCCGCTTGTTACCGCTGCAACACATTCCGGCCACGATCGAGACAGTCAGGAAAGGCACGTTTCCCCTCTCTCGTCCACTAACCCTTGTCACAAATTCTCCTCCCGCAGGACTCATTAAAACCTTTATTGATTTCGCGCAGTCATCTCAAAGCCATGATCTCATCCTCAAGCAATATTTCGCCCCACTCCAAGAGGGATGATCTGCTCTCAGGGAGTGTGAGATTTCTTGCCTTGACGGCAGGAGGGCTCTTGCTTCTGGTCATCGCATTTCTCTTTTATGAATCCTGGCCCGCCCTTCACCATATTGGGCTCACACGTTTTTTCAGCGATCCTGACTGGTATCCTACCGATAACTCGTATCGCCTGACTTCTATGGTCTGGGGAACCATCTTCGCGTCCACCGGTGCCGTTCTTCTTGCCTCCCCGCTCGCAATTCTCTCAGCGCTTTTCTGTCATTTTTATGCGCCCCCTCTTCTTAGCCGATGGTTCCGCCGCATGGTCGAACTCCTGGCCGGGATTCCTTCGGTCGTCTTCGGCTTTTGGGGTCTCGTGGTTCTGGTTCCGATGATCGGCCACTGGCATCCTCCCGGCCCAAGCCTGCTTGCCGGCATTCTCATCCTGGCGTTTATGATCATGCCCACCATCATGTTAGTGGCCCATACCAGCATTGCTCATGTTCCCCTCGCCTATATCCATAGCGCCTCCGCCTTAGGATTCAGTCGATGGTCGATGATGTGGCATGTGATTCTTCCCACAACCAAGGTTGGCATTTTTACCGGCATCCTATTGGGATTGGCACGTGCCCTCGGAGAAACCATGGCCGTTCTGATGGTCTGTGGAAACGTCGTACAAACTCCTTCCCGTCTGTTTGATCCGATCAGAACACTGACCGCCAACATTGCCCTGGAAATGGGGTATGCGTTGGGCGATCATCGGGCGGCATTGTTCATGAGTGGACTCTTCCTCATGGGACTCGTTGTGCTATTTGTCAGCATGGCAGAGGGCTTACGCCATCGGAACACCTATGTCGCGACAAAGTAACCACGTTCAGGAATACTGCCTCACCGTGATCATATGGACGGCGGCCACCATGGTCTCCATTCCGTTTATCTGGTTAATGGGTGATTTACTCTGGAACGGATGGAGCCACCTGTCATTTAACTTCGTGTTCTCTGCTCCCCTGAATGCCGGGCGGGAAGGCGGAATCGGCCCCATCCTCATATCCACCTTGTTACTCGTCGGAGTATGCATGGGAGTGGCCGTGCCTATGGGTATGGGAACAGCATTGTTTCTTTCGGAATACACCCGTCACGATCATGTGCTGGGCCGACTCATTCGTGGCTCACTGGATGTCCTCGCAGGCGTGCCCTCCATTGTCTTTGGCCTGTTTGGCAATGCCCTGTTTTGCCAAGTCCTGGGATTCGGATTTTCCATTCTGTCGGGAGGCCTCACATTGGCCTGCATGGTGTTACCTATCTTGATTCGCACGGTGGAGGAAAGTTTCCGCGTTATTTCGCGTGAACAGCGATTATCCGCAGCGGCCCTTGGCCTTTCAAAGTCGACCACCATTCGAACGATTCTCCTCCCGGCCGCCATCCCCGGACTGCTGGTCGGCGGCATCCTTGGACTGGGACGAGCGATAGCCGAAACTGCAGCCTTAATTTTTACCAGTGGGTACGTGGACCGAATGCCGGAGTCTTTAATGGATTCAGGACGATCGCTCGCGGTGCACATTTATGATCTGTCCATGAATGTGGCCGGGGGGAACCCCCATGCCTATGCCACGGCTCTTGTCCTGGTGAGCCTCTTGTTCATGATTAACCTTTCTTCTTCCTGGATTGCCTCACGATGGACCTTATCCAACCAACTTCCCACATAATTCCTGATCCCGACAAACGGGCCGGGTTCAGAGCATGGCTCCCCTATCAATCCACCGAACCCTTCTGTGAGCCTGATGCTCATCTTCGCGCGAACAACCTTTCGATCGCCTATCACGATCTTCAGGTACTTCGGAATGTCACTCTGGAAATTAATCGGGGGTGTATTACCGCATTAGTGGGGCCGTCAGGTTGCGGAAAAACAAGTTTTCTTATGAGCCTGAATCGCTTGACGGATTTGATTCCCGGATGCCAGGTCTCGGGGCACCTGCAGATGAATGAATTGGATATCCTTGCCCCTACAACCGATCTCCTTCAATTGCGCCGTACAGTGGGAATGATTTTCCAAAAACCCACCGTTTTTCCTTTTTCCATTCGTAAAAATCTGGAACTCCCTCTCCGTGAACACGGAACACATGACCGCACCCTATTGCAATCGACCATTGAAAACGTCCTTCAGCAAGTTGGGCTCTGGCATGAAGTCAAAGACCGGCTCGACCATCCCGCTCAAGCCCTCTCAGGAGGTCAACAACAAAGGCTCTGCCTCGCAAGAGCACTCGTATTGACACCGGATGTCCTTCTGCTTGATGAGCCCTGCAGTGCCTTAGATCCAATCTCAAGCGGAATCATCGAAGATTTAATTGCCAGCTTGCAGGGTTCATACACCATCCTCATCGTCACACATAACCTTGCCCAAGCCCGCCGAATAGCCGATCATGTGGCCGTTTTCTGGTCATTGGAAGGAGTCGGACAATTGGTTGAACATGGTTCCGCTCAGCAGATATTTGAATCCCCAAAAGAGGAATTAACCGCCGCCTACATTTCCGGAATTCGCGGTTAGATCCGACTCTCTTCTCCCCGAATTCTCCCGTTTTTACATCGGTTTGACCTTCTGTTAACACAATCGTAATCCCTCTGGGCTAATCTCTTTCTCAAGATGCACGCACATTCTCCTCGTTTACCACACATAGTTAATCAATCAAAGGGAGGCTGTATTCATGAAGGTTTTTACATTACTAACGGGACTTGTCTGCTTGAGCATCGCGTTGCAGACAAGTGCCTGGGCAAGTGATGAACTGATCGATGTCTTGCGTGAGAAGAAGGTGCTCACCAAAGAAGATTGGATCAGAATTGAGGCGGCAGAAGAGAAAAAAGCGGTGGAACAACAAAAAGCGCTTGATGCTCAATTTCCAGTCAAAATCGGCTGGGGTTCGAAAGGCTTTGAATTCTCGACAATCGATGGAAAATTTGCGACACAAATTCAGTGGCGGTTCCAAGGTCGCTTTACGTATCCCACAAGCGGAGATCCGATATCCGCCGCTGATTTCAATGCGGGTCCCGAGAGTACCCTTGAACTTCGCCGCGTTCGAATGAAAATCGGTGGTCATGGCTATCAACCCTGGATTAAATATTACTTCGAAATGAATTGGCAGTCCACTTCGGATGCCGGCAATTCCGGCATAAGTCCCCAATTGCTCGATTGGCGGATCTCGCTCGAAAAATTTCAATTTCTCTCGCTCCAACTCGGACAATGGAAAGTCGATTATAACCGGGAACGAAGAGACTCATCCGGCACCCAGCAGTTCGTCGAACGATCAATCGTCAATGAAATCTTCACCATCGACCGACAGGTTGGAGCCATGCTGTATGGCCATGTGGCCCCTGGTACCGCCTTTGACTCACGATATTATGCCGGCGTCTTTACAGGATCCGGCCGAGGAGAAGCCAACGACGACGCCAACATGATGTATTTCGGACGGTACCAATGGAATTTCCTGGGACGCGATCTGAAATGGTCACAAAGTGATGTGGAGTTTCACGAGCAGCCCACGGGAAGCGTGGCGTTCGGTGCCTATACCACTGTCGGCAAATGTACAAGATGGTCATCGAGTGGTTGCGGAACATTGCCGGAAGATAATTCCGCCGGTGTCCCTTACACGTCTGATTCTTCCGCTAAAGCCGGACAATACCGGGTACAGGGCATGGTGGAGGAATTCGCGTTCAAATGGCGGGGACTGTCCATTCAACATGAATACCATTGGAAAGAGGTCAAGGACAACAGCTATCCAGAAGGCGCGCCGGGCTATAAGACCAACATGATGGGGAGTTACTCACAAATAGGATATTTCCCCCATGGTCTCATTCCGGCAGTCCCCAAACCTCTGGAGGTTGCCTTCCGCTATGCATTTGTCGACCCCAACGTCTCAACCCCAAATGATAGACGACAGGAATACACCACTGCCATCAACTGGTTTTTTGCAGGACATAAAAACAAAATTACTGTCGATGGCTCCTGGCTCACTCTTTCCCAGCCGGCAGGTCAGAATCAGCATGAACAACGGATTCGTTTGCAATGGGATGTGTCATTTTAA
>BQIZ01000064.1 GCA_021604365.1 Nitrospirales bacterium | reverse complement strand
TATTATTAAGCGGGCAAAAGTGAACCTGATCGAATGATAAAAGTCAGGAGGGTGAGGAAAAACATGCCGAGTCCTATGATTGCTTCAATCCAAATGGGATTGAGTCCTGCCAATAAGCTATTCTCGTCCTCAGTTGTTAATTCGTATTGATTTCCCATCCACCAAATCATTCCCGTGATTAGACTTGCTCCCAGCACTACTCCACTTCCCGTTGTGGTCGCTAAACCAAGGCCCATAAGCAGGCGCGGCCATTGAGGGGGAAATCGTCCGGGAGATGAGCTTCCTGGGGAAGAGAGTTCCCGTACCCACCAGAGTCTGAAACCTAATCCAACCCCTATCGCTATCAGCCCGAGAAAAAGTGAGAGGGACGGTTCCAATTCAATGCCTGGATGAGGAACAATAATCCAAACCATCCCAAATGCCGTGACCAGCCAGGGGAGTCCATGTGTGAGTGTGTGCTGAGAGAGCTTCTTCCACTTGTCAGGCGGATGAATGATGATCAGGGCGGTTCCGATCCCCACCAGTATTCCCCCCAGCACATCCGTAGGAAAATGCGCGCCGGTGATGACACGGCATATTCCACCAAACGCGGCTAGCCCGAACCACAGGAATCGGGCATTGGGAAAATAATGCGCAAGAACCGTGGCCACGGAAAATGAAGCGGTGGTATGACCGGATGGAAAGGAATCCCATCCACTTTCAAATGACGGGGCGATTTCCCAGTCCTGACCTTGCTTGAGTCTTGGGCGAGGGCGGCCGATGGTGTGTTTCAATATTTGAGTGAAAAGTCCGGATACGCCATGTGCGAGTAAGGTTTGAATACATGCGGACTTCCAGGTCGGCCATCCAAGCTGGAATCCCACTGCCCCAATTCCCAAGGAAATGAGCACCAGAGTCAGCCCGTCTCCTAAGTGATTTCCCACATTGCCAATGTGGTCGATGGCCGGATGCGTGAACCCGTGAACGATCTGGAGCGTCGGACCATCTACCAGGGCCAGAGAAGCGAACAAGCCAAAGAAGAGGAGCCCGGATAGTCCGAATACCACAAGAGGGGATTGGCGGATGAGAAACTGCGGACGTCGGGGTGAAGGAGATGCGGGTGATTGGTCAGTCACTGGATACTAGGGAGAAAAATATGGATGGATTCCTACCCTGGCAGGAAGGCCCGCACAGAGAGGAATTTGGTTTCTGAATCCTCCCCTTTGTAAGGGGAGGTGTAGGTGGGGTAGAGATACGGAGAGAAGAGAGCATACAGCAATATGAGACTAGTTGATTTTTGCATGTTTCTACCTCCCCTTCACCCCTTCTTACAAAGGAGGAGAAAATTTCAAGATTATTTATGGCACCCAATCAGCGAGAAAGATGTTGAATTCTTTTGGGTTGGCGGCATTCCGATCGGATGACCATACCACCTGTTTTCCGTCTGGCGAGAACATCGGAAAACTATTGAAGTGCCCATTGAAGGTAATTTGTTCGGGGTGGGTGCCATCTTCGTTGATGATATGCAGGTGAAAAGATGGACGTCCCTGATGATCGGGCGGGGTCGACAAGTTAGAGGAATAGATGATGCGTTTCCCATCCTGAGCAAAGAAGGGAGCAAAATTCGATCGCCCGTTGTGAGTGACCTGTATCTTGTCGGAGCCATCGGCATTCATGATGAAGATTTCCAGGTTTGACGGTTCCACAAGGTTTTGAGTGAGCAGGTCACGATAGGCCTTCAGGTCTTCGTCGGTTTTCGGATGGTGAGCCCGATAAACAATCCTCTTGTTGTCGGGAGAAAAAAAGGCTCCGCCATCATACCCGACTTCCTGCGTCAGTCTCTTCAGATTCTTTCCATCGATATCCATGGTGTACACATCTAAATCTCCATCACGTATGGAGGTGAAGACTATGGTTTTTCCATCTGGAGAAATGGTGGCTTCGGCATCGTACCCATGGGCGGAGGTCAACCGTTGTAGGTCCCGGCCGCCGATATTCATGGAGAAGATATCATAATCATCGAGAGCCCACCGGTAGCGTTCGGTCCTTTCGGGGACGGGTGGACAAAATTGACTACTGATATGCGTGGAGGAAAAAAGGACACGCCGGCCACCGGGGAAAAAGTATCCGCACGTCGTACCGCCCAAGCCCAGGCTGACTCGCCGGACATTCGTGCCATCGAGGTCCATGATATAGATTTGATAGCAGGATCTGAGCGTCTTGCCATCCGGTTCCAGGGTTGATTGGTACACCAACCGGTTGCCTTCATCCGAAAAGTAGGCTTCGGCATTTTTCCCTGAAAAGGTGAGCTGCCGGATATTAGCCAAATGAGGTTCCGGTTGATCCTGCTTGACGGGCGTTTCCCCGGCCAGAGCCGTATTCCACAACAGCAGGAAGGACAGCAGGCTAAACAGGAGCATGTTTTGTATTGAGATTTTGGATGGGTGAACAGAGAAGGTCGGGTACATTCATGAACCTCACGGTGAATGGCGAATAATCTCGCGTGCAGAGTGTACGGGTTGAAACATCCCCCGGGCAATCACTTTTCCTTGTTTGAAGACCAGATAGCTATCCCACCCGTAAAAAAACAACAGCCGTGAAACTGGCTTAACGGCTTCAGGGGACCACCCGAAAAAAAATGTGACGGTATGGTTCGCATCCCGGGGATGGGCGCAAGAAATCAGGAAGGCCATCTCCGGGCCCTCGAATGTCTGTTCCTGAATGGAGATGTGTCCCGGATGAATGTCCATGCTTTTTTCACACCTATTGAAGGAACCGGATTTTAATAAGCGTTGGGCAGAGGGTCCGATGACCAGATAGGAGGCCGATTCAGAAATGACCGGATCATCGGATTGGATGGTCTCGATGCCGGGTTGTGTCTCAAGACGTTGAAGCAGCGTTTCCAAGCTTTGCGCCTCATCCGTTGTCATGGTCTGGGGTCTGATGAGAATTCGACGGGTGTCGGTTTCCCACCTATTCAACATGGGCGGAATTTGTGCACGGTGAAGGCCGAGCAGCAGATGGTGCTCGGGATCAATGGCGAGTGTCGTGGGATTTGCGGGGAGATGCAGGGTGAAAGGTTGTGCGGCCCGCTCCAGATTGAGAATGGCGTCATGAATGCGTTCTCCTTGGAGATCGAGGTGGAGGGGAAGACGGATAGTGAATATGGGTTCGTCCTGCAGGATTGTTCCCGTCAACGTGAATCGTCCCTGTTGCGTGGGATCTTCCTGGATGAGGATGTCCTGGATATCCAGGGTTGGTGCACCGGGTTGATCGATCCATTGATGAAAAAACCACCCGAGGTCTTTTTCAGCGCCTTTTGAAAAGATACGGAGAAGATCGTTCCACTCCAGATAGGCTCCGGTCCCTTCCTGAATAATCCCGCGAACCCCCTTGAAAAATGCCACATCTCCCATTTCCTGCCGAAGCATATGAAATGCCATGGCGGTTTTTTGGTAGCCAATGGCATTATCCAGCTTGGTTTCTTTGTGGTGGAATGCTCGTACCGGATATTCTTTGTCCGGCTCCGCATACAGATTGTATTCGTAGACCATCCGCCGTCGAGTGTTGAAGGCCTCCTGCTGATGACCCCTGGCCTCGTCATAATAGTAATTGGAGAGATAGGTGGTGAGCCCTTCCACCCAATTGCCTTGAGCAAAGTCATTGAAGACGGAATTTCCGAACCAGGAATGGACGATTTCATGGCCAAGAGAATAGGGTTGGATATATCCGCGTCGAATCACTCCTTCTCCCAGGAGGGTGAATGAGGGGAGTCCAAGTCCGCTTGGGAAAAAATTTTCCACGACAGCAAATTTTGTAAACGGGTAAGGACCCAGGAGCTCGGTATACATTTGAAGGTAGTCGATGGTCGCTTCTATATATTGCGCAGCCAGGTGGGCGTCTTCCGGGTAGAGGTAGGTGGCGAGTTGAATGCCTTTCCATTCCTGTTTCTGCACCACAAAATGATTGGCAGCCAACGTCAGCGCTTCACTCGGAAGGTTCACTTTCCATTGGGTGGTTCGGCGCCCGTCGGTTACGGCATTGGCAACTTCCCGGCCCTGGGTGATCGCCTCCCAGTCTGAAGGGAGGCGGAGGGTGAGGTCATACGTCGAGAGGGTCTGTTCCCAGGTGGGATACCAGAATGTTTCATACGTCAAATACACGCCGTTGGGTCCAATATGTCCGTTGGTATCATCCGGTCTGACAAAGCGAAGACCGCCCGAGGCTGTTGGAGAATCATCAATCTGCCCATGGTACGTCAGTGTGAGGATCGTCGGTTGATCCTGACCGTCAAGGGGAGGCAAGGGAATTTCAATAACCCGACGCGTTGATCCCGGCTGCAAGGTCTGGCCTTCAGAGGGGGGAGGGACCGGAAGCAATGTGCCGTTGAATTCGACCCGATCAATTGTGAGCTGAGGATGCAGGATGAAGGAGACGGATGAGTTGGCGCGATGGGATGGTGGAAGATGGATGGTGTCCAATCCGGTAATGGCATGGGTGTCAGGATTCAGTCCAATCTCTAATTCATGGTGAATGGGCGTCAAGGTGTTGGCTTGGAGCGGACTCGGGATCGCCAGCCACAGCCATGCCAACGCCACGATACATGATGGGACTTGTCTTACTGGAGGAAAGATTGGGTGACTGAAACTCACAAGATTATTTCCTTGCTCAATTTATGAATACAGGTTCTTTTTCCGGCAGAATATTTTGGGAGGACGAAGGCCGTACTGTTTTAGGCTAGGGGGGGTCTCTTGGGAGTAAGGCCTCGACAAACGCCGAAGCGTTAAAATCCTGGAGGTCCTCTTCTCCTTCTCCCACGCCGATCAAACGAATGGGAAGATTGAGTTCGTCGACGATCGCCACGACCACTCCGCCTTTGGAGGTTCCATCAAGTTTGGTCAAGGCTAATCCGTTGACGCCGAGTGACTCATGAAATTGTCGGGCTTGTGCAATGGCATTCTGCCCCAATGTGCCATCCAGGACGAGGAGGGTTTCGTGGGGGGCGCCAGGCATTTCCCGCGCAATGATTCGTTTGATCTTTTTCAATTCATCCATCAAATTGATTTTGGTGTGCAGCCGTCCGGCGGTATCGATGAGGACGACGTCCACATTTCGAGCTTTCGCGGCGACCATGCCATCAAACACCACGGCGGCAGGATCGGAGCCCTGCTTCTGCTTGATCACCTCGATGCCTGTGCGCTTTCCCCAAATATCCAATTGTTCAATCGCCGCAGCCCGGAAGGTGTCGCCGGCGACAAAGAGTGTGTGTAACCCTTGTTGCTTTAACTGGTTCCCGAGTTTGGCGATGGTCGTGGTTTTGCCGACACCGTTGATGCCTATGGTCAGGATAATAAAGGGACGAGGGCCGCGTCGAATGAGTTGTTCCAGCGGTTCGGTCTCGCCCTTACGAAGAATGTCCATGAGAAGAGTATGGAGGACCGCTGTGGGATCGGTCCCACTGAACACCCGAGTTTTATCTTTCAGCATCTCAAGAAATTGCTCGATGGTGTGTATGCCGACATCGGCTTCCAGGAGACTGGCCTCGACATCTTCCAGGGCGACGGGGTCCAGGTGGCCCCGCCCCAGGCGACGCAATGACTTTTGCACGGACTGGCGTGTTTTTGCTAATCCACTTTGAAGACGTTCAACCCATTTCATAGTTTATGTACCCGAATATCATGACAATTGAATGATTCCTGTCCTTTGTTATGCGAGAAGACGGGGAACAGGCGAAAGACGACGGAAAATTATCTGCTCTTTTCGCTTCATCCGTTTGGCTTCCCGTTCGGTTGTTTCATGATCATACCCCAGGAGGTGAAGGGTGCCATGGATGAGCAAACGCAGGATTTCTTCATCGGCCGTGTTGTTAAACCTTGAGGCTTGAGCCAGGGCCACGGGGATACAAATCACGACATCTCCCACGAATGCCATTGACGACTGTAAGACATCCTGCATGGGGAAGGCTAGCACATCGGTTGCATAGTCCCGCTCCCGGTAGGTCCGGTTAAGTTTCTGCATGCGAGTCTTGCCGACGAAGGTGAGACTCAGATCGGCCGAAGGATACCCTGCCTGTTGTAACACAGCTTGCGTCAGTCGGCGAACTGTCGTGGGGCGAGCGGCTACTCGCCGGAGGTGAGAACGAAGCCACACAGCCATCGTGTTTTACCGCGTGGGCCTTTGGCCATTGGTGTCTGATTGTGAATGATTCCCAGGCGATGCGGTCGAATGGTCGGGAGAGATGTTATGCGGGCTATTGTTGGGCAGTTGGTGTTCAAACCGATCGTACGCTTTGATAATTTCTTTGACCAACCGATGTCGGACCACATCCTGTTCGGAAAAATAGACAAACTGTATTCCGTCAATATTGAGGAGAATGTCGGCAATCTGCGCCAATCCGGATTTCTGTGAATCGGGGAGATCGATTTGGGTGATATCACCGGTCACAATGGCCTTGGAATTGAGTCCGAGCCTGGTCAAAAACATTTTCATTTGTTCGGTGGTGGCGTTTTGAGCTTCGTCCAGGATGACAAAGGCATCGTCGAGCGTTCGTCCCCGCATGAACGCCAGGGGAGCGATTTCAATTTCACCACGGTCGAGGAGCCGATTGGCCCGATCAATGTCCATCATGTTGTACAACGCATCGTATAGGGGACGTAAATAGGGGTGCACTTTGGCAAAGAGATCTCCCGGGAGAAAGCCAAGATGTTCCCCTGCTTCCACGGCCGGCCGTGCGAGGATGATGCGACTGACCTGTTTATGCGTGAGCGCTGCCAACGCCATGGCCATGGCCAGATAGGTTTTCCCTGTCCCGGCCGGTCCAATGGCAATGACGAGATCTGATTGATTAATGGCTTCGAGATAGGCCTGCTGATTGGGAGTTTTCGGGTTGACGGTTCCTTTTTTTGTCGGAAGCGCGCTTGCCGAAACAGTATAGGGTTTGAGTGGAGTGTCCGGTTTTTCTTCTGTCGCCAGTATGGCTCGTGAAATATCGTCAGGTTTCAGTTCGTAGTAGGTTCGGGTCCAATCGGCTAATTCCCGCAAAATATGTTCGGCCCGCAGAACTGACTCCGGTTGACCATGAAGGGTGATCTCATCACCCCGGGCCGCCATTCGGACCTGAAGTTCCCCTTCGATCATTTTGAGGTGCAGATCATGCGGGCCGAAAAGATTAGCTAAATCGACCCCTTCTCGTAGTTTAAATTTTCGCACGTAGGATTCGATTCACCTCCGGTTAGCTACAAGAACACACATAGACAGATTCTAGCAAAGGTTTAAGGTTGGCTCAAGGAACGAAATGGAAGGATTACCGTCTCTTTTGGCAGGTCGAACAAAAAAATGAGCTGCGCTCACTTTGCATGCGCGTGATGTGGGTTGAACACCCATGCGAACATGGCAATCCGGCTTTCTGATAGACCTGATGCGCTTCCTGAAAGTGGCCTTGTGATCCATCGGGAGCACGAAAGTCTCTGATGGAAGAGCCTCCAGCAAGAATGGCCTCCTGTAATACGGTCTGCATGGTGTCATAGAGCCGTTGACAGGTTGAGACGCTCAGTCGATAGCCGTGAGCCTGGGGGTGCACTCCGGCGCGAAATAGAATTTCATTGGCGTAAATATTTCCAATTCCGGCGAGGCGATGTTGATCGAGGAGAAAGGGTTTCAGTCTGCCTCGACAGCTTTGAATGAGCTTAATGAAGGGTTGGGCACCGATATCCATGGCGTCAGAGCCGAATCGGCGTTGCATGAAAGCTTCCAAATCCGGTGCGGTGAACAGCCAGAGCCGGCCAAATCGTCGGGGATTCCAGTAATGCAACTCACTGGTCCGAACTCCGGAAATCTCGATGCGGCAATGGATATGTTGAGGGGTTGAGGCCAAGGCTGGATGGAAAAACCAGAGTCCGGTCATGCCCTGCTCCGAAAGCAGGTACCGGGTTTCGTTGGCTCGATGGCAGGTGAAGATGAGACATTTGCCTCTCCGGGCAATATTGGTGATCGTGGAGCGCTGAAACCAGGGAATGATGTCATGTCCAGTGCGGACAATATCCGAACGGTGAATGGTGAGCCTTTCAATGGTCCCACCCAGGACATGGCGGTTCAGATGGTTGAGGATGACTTCGACTTCAGGGAGCTCGGGCATAGAAGATTACGCGGGGAAACTAAATAGGTTGAGTGCACGTGGGGCAGTTTTTCCTTAATTTGGTCTGGAAGGTTGTATCAGATTCGGAGTAGCACTGGGTATCGCCATGTTCATTTATTGGTGAGGTATCTAATTCGGGCAAGGCAATAAACTCCGGCTCAAGTGTGATCAGATGGGATTGAGCCAATCTCTGACCGAGAGGCCTGGCCCCTGTAGAGAATCCGGAGTGTTTGGTTGCGGGATCTCTGGCAGGAAGCCTATACTTTGACCAGGGCATGCTCACCAGTGTGGATAAGGAAGAAGAATGACACAATTAAGCATCAAACAGGTTGAAGAACGGTTAGGGGAAGTGAAGTGCCCGATTTGCAAGGCCAATCGCTTTGGAATCGACTCCAGGACGGCAACGGAAGACGGGGAATGGAAAGCGATTTGTATCGGGTGTCATTATATGTTTCCCGTCCATACCGATATGGAGTTTTATGTACAAACACAGCCGGATATTCCCTATCATCTTAAAGAAATTCCTTGTCCATCTTGTCGACATCGAGGGGTGTCCCTGGATTTAAGAGCGGTGCTCTCGGTTCGTGAATCGGTCTATTTTGTGACTTGTCCCGGTTGTCAACACAAGTTCCCTGAGCGATCACATTTGGAATCGTTTGAGTAATCATCGGAGAGGAGATTGTCATCATGGATCACAAAAATACATCTGAAGAACCCAACGATTCTGAGGGAGCCGAGGCCAAAGATCCCAAGCCAGACTCTCCAAAAAAAATCAAAAAAGAATTGTCTGTTGTATCTCTCCCTCATGATAATGATGTGATGGCTCAAGAAATGGCGGATATGTTTGACGAAGATCGAGTCACGCATCAACACGGGAATGCCGAGCCGGAAAAAGATTAGCGAAAAGACCAATCGTACGTTGATCCCTTTCCTGAACTTCTTTTTCCCTTCCCCTATATCATGGTTTTATTCCTCACGGTTTCTCAATAGAGAGTTACGATAAGTGGGCTAGCCTTTGATGCTTCCACCGGGTCACTTTCCGTCTTGTTCCCTTTTTTTATCAATGTTAGGATAACTTCGCTTAAGGGGTGTTCCCTAGGACGTAGAAGATATTGACCTACCTCGTGGAGTGTCGACTATGAGTGTAACCGAACCCTCAAAAAAACCATTCAAAAACGTGGCCTATGAAGTTTCGAGTTCTTCTGAGGAAACTTCGTCTTCCCAAGACGGAGAATGGTCGGCACAGTCGGAAGCAGGGAGCCTGGATAAGGTTAGGGATATTCTCTTCGGTGCCCAAAGCCGGGACATTGAAAAGCGGTTCGCTACGTTGGAGGATCGGTTGTTACAGGAAAGCAGTCGCCTACGAGAGGACCTGACCAAGTCTGTTGATGATCTGAAAACGCACATGAATCAGGAAATCCTAGGGTTAGTCGGGAAATTACAGCAGGAACAGGATCGACGTGTTGCCACCATTCAGGATATGGGGCAAACAGTCAGGACGGTGGAATCTCAAATAAGTAACCGGATTGTGGAATTAACAGAGCATGCTTCGAATCAATTCCAGGCGATGAGCGCAGAAATGCAGCAGCAAAAACATGAGCTGATTGAACAGGATCAGGAGGCCATGAGCCGAATGGAGGCTCAATTCGAACAAGCGGTCAATGAGTTGAAGGTTGAGAAAGCGGATCGGGCAGTATTGGCCGAAATGCTGATGGAAGTCGCCTTGCGCCTAAAAGTGGGGGGCCAGGGTAATGAGGCCCAATCATGAAACCTTGAATCCTGGCGAATTGGGTTAATACCTCCCATGGCGAAGGCGGACGATCAATTTTACGTGTTTTTTCCCCTGCCCATTAACAGAAAAATTGCAGCTTCCTCCTGAAGGCCAACTATGGAACGTACGCCTCGTTCGTCTCCTATTCGTCCATCGACGGGATATGACAGGGGAGAGTCAGAAGATTTTTCGGCCCTTCGCCGCTTGCTGCTGTCTCCCGAGCAAATTCAATTAAATCGTTTACGCCAACGCATGGATACGTTGGTGATAGGGCCGCAGGAAGTGAGTCGTGTCCTGCCGGATGCCATTCGCCTTCGGGCTCAACAGGATAATCGGTTATTGGCTTCTCTGCTCCCGATTACACAAGAAGCGTTGGCTCTTTCCATCAAACAATCTCCCCAGCTTATCAGTGATTCCATCGCGCCCATCTTGGGATCCGCCATCCGAAAGGCCATTTCTCGTGCCATGCGGGAAATGTTCCAATCTCTCAACCAGACGTTAGAATATAGTATGTCCTGGCAAGGACTTCAGTGGCGCTGGGAGGCGTGGAAAACAGGCAGGCCTTTTGTGGAAGTGGTGGTGTTGCATACCCTTCGGTTTAGAGTAGAACAAGTATTTTTGATTCATAAAAAAACGGGATTATTACTCAATCATGTGATGGCCGAAGGGATATCCAGCCAGGGGGAAGCGGCCATTTCCGGCATGTTGACCGCCATTCAGGATTTTGTAAGGGATTCGTTTCAGCAAGGTCAGGATGAAGGATTGGAGTCGCTCAGGATTGGTGATTTGACTGTCTGGATAGAACAGGGTTCCAGCGCGATTTTAGCCAGCGTGATTCGGGGCACCCCTCCTGTGAAATTGCGCGATTTCCTTCAAAGCACGCTCGAATCCCTTCATGTCCAATATTCGGATTCCCTGAAAGATTTTCAAGGCGATGCCGCGGTGTTTTTAGAAACCAGACCCCATTTGGAGGATTGTCTCCAAGCACAATTCGTAAAAAAACGAAAAGGCCTTCCGGTCGTACTTTGGGTGTGTAGTGGTCTTCTTCTGGCTCTTTTGGGATGGTGGGCCTATCAGGCTACCCTCAGTCATCAACAATGGACTGAGTTGTTAAAGCGCATTGCGGCTGAACCGGGTATTGTGGTGACGACTATTCAGGAAGAAGGTGGGCGAACGGTGTTCCACGGATTGAGAGACCCGCTGGCTGTTGACCCTGAACAGTTGTTGGAAGAGGTGGGATATCCTCCCCATGCGGCCGGGTTTCATTTTGAACCGTTTATTGCCCTCACTCCGGAGATGGTTCGTAAGCGGGCAATCACAGTTTTGCAGCCACCGGGATCGGTGGAGGTGAGCATTGAGGGTAGCCGGATCATTTTGACGGGGGAAAGTTCCCATGGCTGGATTGCGAGAGTGACTCGATCCGCCTCGGCAATTCCCGGGGTTTCGGAGATTTCCTTGGAACGTCTCATTGACACAGACGTGAAACAATTTGAGGCACTTCAAGTCGAATTGGAAGGGCAAGCCATTTTCTTTTTCCCAGGTCAGGGGAGAATGCCGGATCGGGAATTGGTGAAAATTCAACAGGTGAAATTCATTCTTCAGGAATTGGATGAGAAAGCCATTCAGCTCGGACGGAAACCCTCTATTGAAGTCATGGGGTATAGCAGTCCTGTGGGCACCCAACCGATCAATGTGTCACTGAGTGAGAGGCGAGCGAACAACGTTCTGGAAATGCTCAATGAAATTACCTTTCAAGTGTTAAAATTGTCTGCGGCGGGTAAAGGGGTTGATCCCGATGTACCATCCGGTTCTGGCGGGGAGCAGGGGTATTCGGCGAGTCGGCGAGTATCCTTCAAGGTGGTGGAATCCGGGTTCCCCCTGCGCAGGGAAGTGGGAGCGAGGAGCGAACCGTGATTCAGAAAAAAATTTGTATGTTGGGCGGGTTTGCCGTAGGGAAAACGAGCCTGGTGAAACGATTGATATCCGGCATGTTTTCCGAAAAATATCTCACCACAGTTGGGGTCAAGATTGATCAAAAATCTTTGTCGGTGTGCGGGCAAGATCTTCTACTGGTTCTTTGGGATCTCTACGGCGATGATGACTTCCAAAAAGTTCGGGCGTCGTATTTGCAGGGGGCATCGGGATATATCCTGGTGATAGATGGAACAAGGAAAGAAACGGTTGAGGTAGCAGGCAAGTTACATGAATTAGCCCGGAAGACCATCGGTCCTGTTCCTTTTGTCCTTCTGCTCAATAAACATGATTTGGTGAACGAGTGGGTGGTGGAGTCTCCCATGGTTTCTGATCTCAGTGACCAAGCCTGTCTGGTATCCATGGTGAGCGCAAAAACGGGTGAAGGTGTCGAAGCAGCGTTTTCCGCGTTATCCGAGGCGATGCTGAAATCCTGAGGCCGGACGTGAATGCGAATACCCATCGACTGGTAGGTATTTGTCGGTGAACTCAATCAGATTCCCGTATCCCCCCGTCATTATCAGAGATTGGTGAGACTCATGTCCGGTTCCTTACCCGATCCCTCTTTCCTCAGTGTCTTTGATGCGTTAATTTTCCAAAAAACTGCAGAACGGTTCGACCATTTGGGTGACCTTCCCAGTTGGTTTCCTCCTCCCGGGTTGAGACAGGAGATCGACTTGCCTCCCGGGCAGCTAGTGGACCGTTCATTTTTTCTTCAACATTTTCTCCATGAAGCCGAGGAATGGTGGGAATCCGGCAAGAGGGGACAATGCAAGTCCGGCTTGTGGAGCGAACCCGCATTATTTGGAGAAGACGTCGTCCTGGAGGCAACCGCCGTCCGTCATCGGTCTCTCCGGTATGTCATTCTGCAACGCTTTGGACCCGATTTCCTTCCTATCCAGCCCTTGCTGCAAAAGGCACGTGAAGAACAGCTTTCACATCGTCAGGCTGTCAACCAACATGAACGCATCGAAGCCCAACTGGGCAGTCGTTTAGCCAAAAGCGAACAAGAACGGGATGATGTCATGGCCGTGCTCGACGGGTTGGGATTGGGGACCATCATGCTCAATGCGAATCGTGACGTGACTTTTATCAGTGGAAAGGCTCGTGAGTTATTGCAAACGGATCCGGCCAGAATGATCGGACGCACTCTTGTTGAGGGATCTCCGTGGAAACCAGCAGATAGTGTTCGGGTTGAGGAAATGGGACGGTTGCCTGGGTCGCAGCGTCAGGTTGTGCCGGTGGTGATGGACAGGAAAAACCGTTCTGCAACCGCGTTGGAAGTTGAAGTTCAAGATGATCCGCGAGATCCGAGAAAAACCATTCTTTTATTAAAAGATGTCAGCGAGATGGAAGCGTTGCGCCGGCAATTGGTGGGGCCAACACAATTTCACAATCTGGTTGGAAAATGTCCCGCCATGCGCGCGGTTTATGAGCGGATTGGAGACATCGCCGTGGTGGATGTGCCGGTGCTCATTGATGGGGAGACCGGGACTGGCAAAGAATTGGTTGCCCGTGCTTTGCATCAATTAAGCCCGCGTCACGAACATCCATTTTTACCTGTCAATTGTGCCGGATTGACAGATTCTCTGTTGGGGAGTCAATTGTTTGGGCACAAGCGCGGCGCCTTTACCGGAGCGACGAGTGATCATGAAGGATTTTTCGAATCTGCTGAAGGCGGCACGTTACTGTTAGATGAAATCGGAGATATGCCGTTATCCATTCAGACCACCCTGCTCCGTGTACTTCAAGAAGGAGAAATTATTCGTCTCGGGGAGTCTCGCCCACGGAAAGTGAATGTCCGGGTATTGGCGGCCACTAATCAGCCTCTTCAAGAATTGGTCGACAAGGGTGTCTTTCGTGCGGATTTACTCTATCGGATCCGAGTCGCACGATTACGGCTTCCTCCTCTGCGAGAGCGCCGAGAGGATATTCCCTTGTTAAGCACGGCTTTTTTCGAAAAAAGCCGTGTCGCATTTGGCAAGATGCAGGTTCTCGGTATGGCTCCGGAAACGATGCAACGGTTCTTACGTTATTCCTGGCCGGGGAATGTCCGTGAATTACAAGCGGCCTTGGAATATGCATTGATACATTGCCGGAGTGAAATCATCCTTCCGACCGATCTACCTCCTGAGTTGTGCGACGTTTTTCCGGCTGTTCAGTCATCGCCCTTTTTAAAATCGAATGAACGCCAGCGAATCCTTGATGCCCTGGCACAAACAAAAGGAAAACGTGCGCAAGCCGCAAAACTGGTCGGTATGAGCCGTTCTACCTTTTACCGTCGCTTAACCGAGTTGAATATCTCTCAAGAAGAATCCTCCCGCTGATTCCGCCATTTCCGTATAAATCCTGAACATTCGTCGGTGATGAAAAGCAGGGTACATGTGAGAGGGTTTTCGTCACTATCGATTGCAATTGACGGCCTATGAGTATGGCCATAGGCCATATAACCCTCGGCTCCTGGAAACAAAAAAACGGACACCCAATATATCCTGTCGCTCGGATATGCATTTAATGCATACGTCGAGGTTCTATTTGGAGGGCACGGACATGGCAAGTTTTAGGGCCCTCAACGTTTGGTTTCTCTCCTGTGTCCTTTCGTTCTCTCACTCGCTTGCTTCAAAGTGTTTTTCACTGGGACACCCTGAGGCACTTTGCTGTTTCACAATGGGAAAAATTCCCTATGAAAGACAGGAATGATTGAAATTTAAGGAATTTTTTTTGGCATCATTATTGTTAATGAATATGGGTACACAATGAGTAGGTGGAACCCAAACAATGAACCTTCAAACCTTCCATACAGTTTCCTTCATGAGTCTCTGTGGTGCCATTGGAATGTTAGGCATGTTGTTGTTCACCTGGGGAAAAGAACCGGAAGGGCTGGAGCCACTGATTGTGCGGGATGCCAGGGACATTTCCCCGACGCCAGCCATCTATTCAAAATGTGACGGGACGGTTCAGGTGGGGATATCAGTCATCGAAGTGGTCAAAAAAGATAAGGGAACGGTCATCACGGTCAGGAGTTATGTTCCGGAGGTGTCGAGGGATCTGTTCTCCGTCACGGAATTCGCATCGGACTCAGATGTCCTTTGGCAAAGAGAAACTTTCTGCTGGAGTAGGAATAGACGAGACCTATCAGAAATCAGTGAGTTAAATGGAAGATGGGGACCTGTCTGAACGCCAGGAGAGAGTGGGGCCTATTTCAAATTCATATTCAGACATGATGATTATTGAGCAACTAACTTTGCAAGAGACCTGTCGAGAACAAACTTTTTTGAGCAGCCTCCGGGAAGGAAGAGACCTTATGGGAATGGCAAAAAATGAGGTTCTTCAGTCGAGCTCCTGGCCAGGTCGCATCTTGATCGTCACGGGGGATCATTTCATTCGTGAATTCCTGGGACAAATTGTAAAACTACACGGGTATGATTGCGAATACCTTGTGGAATTGCCAAAGGTCATGACGGAGCAAACTTGGAAAGATTTTGATGCACTATTCATTGAACCCCACTCTCTGGAACGATTGAAGCGTGGCATGAGCGCTGGAATTTCCCATGCCGCTTGTTCTCCGATGGTGGTGGTATTGGGAGATCTTCCTCCATCGGATGAAACGGGGCATTTTCGTGAACTGAAAAAACCATTGGATTATCGTCAGATGGGAAGATTAATGGATGAATGTCTTTTTTTGAAGACGCAAAGATGCGCATCACAAGGCGACTAGAAGGTGGGTCGTAGCAATAGACTGTTTGTCAGGGTGCGGAACGCCCAGGGCGGCTAACCTATTCGAGCTGATCTTGACGGTTGGGGCTTTTAGAGGGGGTCTTCAACTGAAAATAGGCGAGGATAGGCCGGCCGCCCCAGGTTGTTTTTGACTCTCGCCGGTCTTGTTGTCTCACGGATGGCAGAAAATATTGGAGATGAAAGCCCGGGTAGGCGAAGAACGGGAAGCTCTGGAATAATCTTGCATTTGTGTTTGTGTTGAGAGAGGATGATGCAGCCTTTTTATGATCATCCTGGAAAACACCCGGTTCTAGAGTTCACGCTCATGATAAGGAGGATGTGATGCTTAAAGAGTTCAAAGAGTTTGCCATGCGAGGCAATGTTATCGATATGGCTGTCGGTGTCATTATTGGAGGGGCCTTCGGCACCATTGCCAAATCGCTGGTGGCCGATGTGTTGATGCCTCCTATTGGACTCTTGTTGGGTGGCGTTGACTTTTCCAACCTGTTTGTCACCCTTAAGGACGGAGTGCCTCCAGGGCCATATCTTGCCTTGTCCGATGCTCAGGCAGCGGGGGCTGTCACCATGAATTATGGTGTATTTCTCAATTCGGTTATTAGCTTTCTTATCGTGGCCATTGCCGTTTTTATGGTGATTAAAGCCATCAATCGGATGAAACGTGAAGAAAAAGAGGCCCCGCCCGCGGATCCTACAACGAAAGAATGCCAATTCTGCCACATGACAATTCCCATTCAGGCCACCAAGTGTGGACATTGTACTTCCGAATTAGCGAAGTCCGCGTAGTGGATCATAACTGGCCCAGGGTTGGCATAAGATAGGGAAAATAGAGGTGGACTTGTGAGCAGCCGGCATGTCATTTAAAAAAATGTGCTGAGGACAAAAACTTGAGTTGATGGGTAAGAAAAAATCAAGCGGTGGGTGGCATCCCTCATGACAGGGATGCCACTTACTTTTTCTGACACTGTGGCCCAGACCGACAATGGCCATCCTCTGTATTTCAAATATTAAGACAAATCTTCAGGAAATTTGGGTTTTCTGCGCTTAGGTGGACTTAATTTTCCTCAATTGTTAAGGTAAGACCCTTCCTGATTCGATAGCTACCTTTCGTATTACTCTCAATATAAGCTGATCATTAGTATCTTCCTGTCTCACCATCAAACTGTAGAGAATATCTACGGGGTGGCCGGTGTTATGGATTTTAATCGAAAGGAGGGAGCTATGGACATGAGTAAATTGACCGAAACGTTACAAGTGAATCTTGGGGAAACGTTGCCCAATGTATTGGGTGCATTGGGCATCCTCATCCTTGGGTGGATAGTGGCTCTGCTTGTGAGAGCTGGAATCAGGAAGGGTCTGGGCATGTTGAACGTCAATCAGCGATTGCGTTCGACCACCGGTACTACCATGGATGTGGAAGGAGGTACAGCGGTAGGAATCTATTATTTAATTCTTTTATTAGTTTTAGTGGCATTTTTTAATGCGTTACATTTGGAAATGGTCTCCGGTCCTCTAGGGACTTTGGTCGATCAGGTGATGGCCTTTGTTCCGAAATTAGTGGCTGGGGGAATATTGATGTTAATCGTGTGGGTTATCGCCACCGTACTTCGAACCCTTGTGTCCAAGGCTTTGCAATCGACGACGATGGATGAAAAATTGAGTGCGGGAGCCGGGGTGGGACCCATCAGCGCGAATTTGGGGAATGTGGTGTTTTGGCTGGTTGTGCTGTTATTCCTGCCCGCCATCTTAGGGACTCTGGAGATTGACGGCCTATTGGTCCCGGTCCAAAACATGGTCAATGAAATGTTAAGCATGCTCCCGAATATTTTCGGTGCAGTGTTAATTGGAGTTGCTGGATGGTTCTTGGCCAAAATCGTCAGGGACTTGGTGAGCAACCTATTGACGGCAGCTGGAACCGACCGGCTGGGTGAACAAATAGGATTGCGCGGAACGATGTCCTTGTCTCATTTAATTGCGTTAGTGGTATATATCCTGATTTTGGTCCCTGCGGTCGTTGCCGCAATGCAAGCCTTGGAAATTGAAGTGATTACAGGACCGGCCACCGATATGTTGAATATCATGATGTCGGCCATTCCCGATATTTTTGCGGCGGCAATTATTTTAGGAATCGCCTTTGCTATTTCCCGATTGGTCTCGAAAATAGTGGCGAGTTTATTAGGCGGGCTCGGTTTTGACACTCTGCCGGAAAAGCTGGGGTTGGGACAGGCATTTACCGGTCAAACCACGCCTTCGTCTGTGGTCGGAAATGTCCTGGCTTTTTTTATTATGTTATTTGCGGTTGTCGAAGCGGCCAACCAGTTAGGCTTTTATCAGGTGTCCGAATTGGTCACCATGTTTATAGAGTTTGGTAGCCAGGTGTTATTGGGCAGTGCCATCATTGCCATCGGGTTCTGGTTGTCGAATCTCGCGTATGAAACCATTATTCGCATCCATGGAGCGAATTCGGGAGGGGTTGCCAATATTGCCCGATTCGCGATTCTGGGGTTGGTGCTCGCTATGGGTTTACGAGCCATGGGGTTGGCTAATGAAATCGTCAATCTGGCTTTCGGACTCACTCTTGGAGCGATTGCCGTGGCCGTGGCATTATCCTTTGGCCTAGGAGGCCGGGAAGCAGCAGGCAAACAGATGGAGCATTGGCTCAGTCAAACCCGTGGCGAGCGCCGAGGGTAGTGTCTTCTCCCCCACGGCTGTGGTTGGCCGTGGGGGAGTTCTCCTATCCCCATGATCAGCCGTAATCTGACGCTGGTCTCGTGTCTGGCCATCCACAATGATGAGCGCAAGATTGTGAGCAGGGAGCATCAACCTGATGTCTGCTCTCAACGGGACTCACCGATTTCCACAGGGGAGAAAGAAGCGTTATTCACTCTTGAGAGTCAGTATGTAATTGGTGAGGTCGTTTAGCTGTTTGTCGTTTAGAGGAAATTTTGGCATGAAGGATCCTGGGGAAACGGATTGTGGATCCTTAAAATGTTGAAGATGCCAATCCCGGTCCGGTCGCCGATCGGCGACAAAAGAAAGGTCTGGGGCAACATTCACACCTTCCCCGTGAATGCGATGACAGGTTTTGCAATTGAATTGTTCCACTAAGGCCATACCTCGAAC
>BQIZ01000063.1 GCA_021604365.1 Nitrospirales bacterium | reverse complement strand
ATATTTCTATCCCTAGCCCGTCCAATAGACCACCCCCCAAATGCATACATGAATGTTCCTATCAATGAAAGCCAAGTGGTTTCACTCATCCAATCGAAAATAATGCGAAGTGATTCCGGGATGAATAACCCAACAAAGAATAGGGGAAAATCAAAAAATAGAAATAAGTAACCAATAAATTTCACTTTTCCAGCAGTAATAAGTGAAGGAAGTACGACAACTAAGACATGAAAGACCGCTCCGACCATTGCATAAATGGTTGCTCGTTTGTACTTAGGCAACAGTGCAGTCATCGGGCTCTCCTCTTTTTCATATGACAGCTCCTACCCTCAGTAGGCTTAATAGTTTCGGATGCGCCATTGGCCGTCAGTATCCAAAACAAACTCCACTTCCAATGGGTATTGAATCTCTCCCAGGGTTAGTGGGGTTAGGGATTTCCCGATCACGCGTCGACCACGGCCATCAGTGAGGCGGAGTGGTACATTAAAGGTACCGGTTAATTCACCCAGATGGTCTTTGAGGACTGTCCAGTCATGGCGCATGACCTCCCGCTTTCGGATTAGGATATGCGAAAGCGCCTGTTCTATATTGCCTTGCGCGAGTGCCCCCATCATGTCCGACCATTCTGCATTGAGCATAATTTCAAATGCCACAGGATCCAACACCTGGACAACTACCGTGGCGTCAAATCTGTTACCCATGGTATCCGTCACACTTACTTTGGGCAGATACAACCCTGGTTTGGTGAAAGTGACAAATTGTTCATGGAGCTCCAGTCCTTGGCCGTCGATGATTCCATCACCCTGAAAATCCCATTGAATGTTGGCAACCGGTTGGTCGATATCAATAGAGGTTCGAAGGGTAACCTGGCTAGGCGCCACATTCCGATCCGGCGACACGCGCAATTGAACATGGTTGGACAATATTTCCCTTGTGTGGACTTGAATGGTAGAAGTGGCCCGCTGGCCGCAAGCATTAGTGGCTGCCACAACGACAGTAGTAGGTCCGAGAGTTCCCGTGCCCTCACGGACGGGGACTTGATCGACCGCGTAGGTCGAACCGAAGACTTTGGCCGCTTGTTCATTGACAACCACCCCTACCGGGCTCGAGCCACTGGTCATGACGTTTCCCTTCACCAACATAGTTGATTGATTAATCGTAGCATTGGCCGGCGGAGCGTCAATGGTCACAGCCAAACAATTAGCAGTACAGGCGATATAGGCCTGCACTTGTGCGCCGAGCGGACCCATTACTCGCACCTCGAGATTATTCCGAGCCTGCACCACGATGGGCTGGGTAATCTGACTGTGGGCTGCCGTGAAATTTTGAGCACTGATCACTTCAATCCCATTCAGCAGGACGGTCCCCTGGGTCACCCGATTTGCACCTCCCGAGGTACCATTAATTACAACTAATTGGTAGTGTGCTGCTGGTTCGCAGTTCGAAAAGTTCGCCTTAAAATTTTCTTCTCCCGTGGCATGTTTAACCCATGCCACGGGCCCCCAGATGGGTGTGAGATTTGTCGGTGAAGGAGAAAGGGTGACACCAAGATTCACGCTATTGGTATGCCCGGCTTCATCCACCCCCCTAACAATCAGAATATTGCCGCCTTCCTGTAAGACGATGCCATCCGCAAGAAACACTCCACCGATGACCGTTGCGGAAATCCCATTGACCGTGACCAAAGCGGTCGGATCATTAACCAATCCTGTTACCGTGATAGGACTCACCCCCACCACACTTCCTTCTGACGGGCTGGTAATCAGCAAGGCCGGTAATCCGGGAGGTGCGGGGGTATGGGCAACGATGGCGACTGTATCGGGATGGCTCGAAACCTTTCCATCTGAAACCACGACTGTTACGACATAGGTTCCCGGAATATCAGGAATGAATGTGGGCTGAGCAAAGATAGGATTTAAAAGAGTCGCGGCACTCTCTTGAGGCCGGCTCTCCAAGGACCATTGGAAGCTTAAGGCATCGCCATCAGCATCATGGGAACCGCTTCCATTGAGAGTGACTAATGAAAAGACCGGCACGTGTTGATCTTGTCCGGCATCGGCCACGGGCGGCGCGTTACCTCCAGTAATTGTCACCGTGACCGGATCACTATTTTCCATCCCATCGTTGACGATCAGCTGAGCCACATACAATCCAGCCAGATCTGCACCAAATGTCGGTTGAATAGAAGTTGAGTTTGAAAGTGTTGCAGTGCTCCCTGTCGGTAAGGCAATGAGTGCCCATTGAAAGATCAAGGAATTGCCATCCGCATCATGTGAGCCGGTTCCAATTAGGGTGACGGTACTTCCTACCGGAACCGTCTGATCCTGGCCCGCATGAGCCACTGGCTTGGAGTTTTGGGTATTGATCAGGACCATGTCTGGTGGGCTGTCTTCTTGCCCATCGTTCACAATCAGTTGCACCTGATAGGTCCCTGCCAGATCAACCAGGAAATCGGGGGTAGAAGAATTTGGATTGGAGAGGGTAGCCCCACTTCCACTAGGAATACTCACAAAGGACCAATTAAAACTCAGCGCGTCCCCGTCCACATCATGGGAACCGTTTCCATTCAAGAGGACCGATTGTGTGACAAACACAGTTTGATCCGGTCCGGCTCCTGCCACCGGAGGCGAATTGATTGTAGTTATCGTCACCGTATCGGGATCACTATCGACTGTTCCATCATTCACAATGAGTTGAATGGTGTAGATTCCTGGAGTGTCAATCACCAAAGTGGGCATGATGCCCGTGATATCAGAAAGCGAAGCGATACTCCCTGGGGGTTGTGAGAGTATTGTCCAACTGTACGTCAGAAGATTCCCTTCCACATCGGTTGAATCGGTCCCATCAAGCTGAACCGTCATTCCAACCTGAACTGTCTGGTCAGACCCTGCGTGTGCCACTGCCGGAGTGTTTCCTCCCTGCCCCAACCCGAACCCTCCTTCTAATGCTAGAGTATTGTGGTTTCCCATTCGAACCCATTTACCCACAAACGCTCCGGTAGCCGAGCTTTCGGCTCTGAACCGCAAAAGGCCGTTAGGAACATAGACTTTCGCCCGCACCTTACTGCCTTCCCCAAACTTTACCGCCTCCGGGGTGTCATCGATGGAACCTGTAGTTCCATTAATGCCAACGCCAATGATGAGGATATCGGCGGCAGTCAAGGTCACTGCACCAGGGGCGGGCCCGACAACAGTATATCTGCGAGTATCGATCTGACCTGCCACGCGAATCTCAACGGCCTTAGTGGCCCGAACTTGGGCCTCTTCACGAATATCCCATTCTTGAAAGTGGTAAAGACCACCCGAAAGGGTAACAATGGCACCAGGCCGGGCTTTGAGCCGACCATAGCGTCCAGCCTGGAGTGTAAGGACCCCTCCAGCCGGCACATCGACATCCTTCGATCCAGGATGAACCGGTGGGACGGGAGGCAACTCGGAAACAAGAGGGAAACTGACTGGTATTGCCCTGGCCCCTAGGATCTGGCCCGGTCCTAAGAGTGTATTGACCAAAATGTTCTGTATCTGAGATCCACTTTTTAATCTGACAGTATCTCCTATGATCCGACTATTACTGTTTTGGACCACTACATCATGACCGATGGTCATTTCTTGCTCACCGTTTAGATAGGGACCGATACTCTTTTGATTTGCCCCAACATCTCCGCTGAAAATTGTACTACCCTGTCGAACCCAAACCCCCTCACTCCCTAGCACCACAAAATCCTGACCCGCCCTGGCCTTTCCAGGCACATTCAGAAATATAAGGAACAGGACAACAATCCATCTGGAACTAGCATGTATTCGAAAATATTTTTCCCAAATCAATTTCATCGATGGTATTCCCCTCTTTGCTAAGCACCCATGATTATTCAATAATGTAATTATCTTAGGAGTGAAAGCTCGGGAAGTATGAGAGGAAGGGGTAAAATCGCCTATACCCCGTTGTAGGGGAAGCAATTGTTTGAACAAGGGGAACTTAGAAATTCCTTGGAAAGGAAGATTGAGCTGAGGAATCAGTTTTCCTCCCCCAATAGATGGCGAAGGCCAAGCCCTTTAACATGATAGTTCGATCATGCTGACCACTATCGGGAAGACTCGGGGAATACCGGTGGCATCATATGAGTGTCACTTATATTCGTTGAGAGAATCACCAATAGGTAGCCTAAAGCTAAAGGGCTACCTCCAAAACATGCGGGTTGAATCCCACCGTACAATGGAAATCAAAAAGTGATCGGATGAACAACACTGTTACGACCAGAAAACACGGATTGGAACACCGTACGAATAATGGCCTTGAAAAGCCGACAGGTATGATGAATGAAAATATCTACCCGACGGGAAACACTCAATTATGAAAGCTGTGAGTAACGCTGAGTAGCATTGTTCTCTCAATTTCCCTAGAACCGTGAAGTTTTCACAAACAAAGGATTTCCAGAATACGCTCCCACTCAGAGTTGGATTTTAAGAATTTTGGTATTTTAGAAATGTTTGATATACCATTGATGATCCGCTTCCCACACAAACCCTACCTCCAAGGGAAATTGGTTTTTCCCCGAGGGCAATGGGTCCGCCGATTTGACCACCTCGAAAACCTTGCCCATCTGTTAGTTGAAGGGGAACGGAAAAAAGATTGCCAATCTGTCCTAAATGATCGGCAAGCACGGTCCAATCATGTCGCATGGCATCACGTTTTCTGGTCAACACAAATGAGACAGCCCCTTCAATATCCTTCTTCGCTAAAGCCGCCAGCATGCCCCTCCACCGGGCATTGAGAGCAGCTTCAAGATGCTCCAAATTCTCTACCACCACCTCAGCCGACGCCTTAAATGTTCGACCCTGCTTATTGGTACCACTCACCCATGGGGAAAAATGGCCGGCATGTGAGAACGTGACAGTTTGAGAATAGAGGTAATGCCCTTCTGCCTCAAACCTTCCATCTCCCTCATAATCACAGGTAATCGTGTCAACTTCCAGGACCGAATCCGTGGAAACCCTCAAGCTCACCTCATTCGGTACGACAGTCCGCTCCAGGGATGCCCGGATGTGCACAAGAGGCGTTCCGCTGTGATCCATGGCATAAGCAATGCCCACTCCACACATGAAGACGAAAATGGCTCCAGCGGATTTCCTGAGCCAAAATACTGGTTTCATGTTTCCGTTCTCTTTTGAATTTTTCTGCTAACCCTCATTTTCACTAAGAACGACTGGCAGGACTCACTGAGCAACTTGATCCAATTCTATCCGTCTCTATTTCGGACATATTTATTGATTTCAAGAATGTCATTTTCATGGCAGCCCTCAACCCTAAAATGAGGAAAGGACACGGTTCGTCCAGGCAGGGTTCGTTACCTTGTCGGGGAAATCAGGTAAGAGGCCATTCTTGGAGGATCGATTCAATTTTTGACTGTGTTCTCGTGAGGAAACGCTGCGGTGGGTGGGGAAACGCGGCTTGGGTAGCCTGTAGGCAAAGAATGCAATGGGACCAAACGTCAGCTCAGCTATTTCTTCCGTGCACAAAGGGAAACTTTGATTACCTCATTCGAGCCAGCTCATGATGGACAGAACCAAAACAGGGCTCACCCACCGAACAGGTCTGCGAAAGGCGACTTCTTCTTCTCCGGATTCACGCTGCGTTCGCCATACATCATCGTGCCGACTTCACAGCTCGTATGCCTGAAAAAAAATGAGTCGAGGAGTCCGTGAGACTTCTTCTTGGGCTCGAACCTTCCGACAAGCTTTACTTCACCTCAAAACTATCCCCACTTAATTTTTGGCACAGCGGGGGTCTGCTTTTTGAATCGCCGCGATCTTCTGATCATCGAACGGGATTGGGGCACAGCCATGACCCTTTTCACACACAAAGTCGAACTTTGCCGCAGGCTGATGACAACTTAAGCACGTCACCCCTTGCGAAACATTGACGACGCTGTCTCCCCGATCTTGAATCTTGGTGCCTTCTTTGGAGACTTCCAAAAAGAAAAATTCCCAGCCGTTCGTTTTTGGGAATTTGTCATGCGAATGTTTCACCATCGCCTCATGAGGAACAAGTTGCAGGATGGTTCCAACGGGATACTCCGTCTCCGGGACACTGTCCCGTAAGATACGCTTGGCCTCCTTGAGTTTTTCCGGATCGTCGTGCTTGATGCGCGTATTTCTGACTTTCGGTAAATCGAGAATGCAGCCGAACGTGTCCTCGGACACCGTGATTTCCTGAGCCGCCACGCTGGACGTCTGACTGAACACAAGCCCCGCCACAAGACATACACAAAGAGAGACTTGGCAGAGGAACACAATAGATTGACGCATTGACCTCCTCCTTTCATTCCGCCCTGACGAGCATCCCGCGAAAGTGAATTTTAAACTGTCCCCACTGTATAACCATTCATATTTCACTTATTCGGGGCAATTTTCGAAGCATCATACCTCAAGGCAGAAGAACTAAGGAACAACTGACTATCGTGCATCAAAACGCACTTCGGCAATGCTCGCTTTTTTGATTATTCCACTATTCCGTATTGAGCGGTGAAATGCCTGAGAAAAGGCGCTTCCTCAAGGACGCGAAACGGCTTTGAGCTTTGTTTGTCGAAAGCTATACCAGGAGAAAAAGCTTGATATAGCCGGGACTATCCGAAAGGGCAGATGATTGCAGATGGGTACAATCCGGAAAGCATTCTGGCAAATGGCAGGTCCGCTTCCGGATTGTCGGGTGGGATTAACTGGGAATGGCTTCCTCTTCCTTGGCGTGGAGAAGAGCCATTAACTCTTCACCCATCATGATTTCCGCCTTCAACAGGGTTTCGGCCCCGGTCAACAATACGGGTCGAAGCCTCGTCAGCATTTCCCGGACGCGAATCCCTTGTTCTTCAATGAGGCGGCGCACTTCCTGATCGACCTGTTGAGCGGTGTGCTCGGAATAGGTTGGGGCGGAATGGCCCTCCATATTTTTCAAGAAATTCGGTTGAACGGAATCGTCCAAGGCCACCGTTCCCAACATGTCACTCATGCCAAAATCTTTGACCATTCGTTTAGCGATCCTGGTCGCCTTTTGCAAATCATCTGCCGCTCCGGTTGAGGCTTCTCCAAACACCAGTTCCTCCGCAATACGTCCACCTAATAAGACGGCAATGCGATTTTCTAATTCAGAACGGGTGAATAAATACCTGTCTTCGATCGGGAGCTGTAACGTATAGCCCAAGGCCGCAACGCCACGCGGAATGATCGAGATTTTTTGAACAGGGTCTGACCCGGGCAACGACATCGCCACCAACGCATGCCCGACCTCATGATGGGCCACTCGTTTGCGTTCTTCCACACTGAGGACTCGGTTCCTCTTTTCCAAACCGGCAATCACCCGCTCCACGGCTTCCTCAAAATCCCGGTGTTCCGCCGTCTCCCGACTTCGTCGGATGGCCAGTAGGGCCGCCTCATTCACCACGTTGGCTAAGTCGGCACCAACCATTCCCGGGGTCATTGCGGCAATTTTGTCTAAATCGACATCCGGAGCCAATTTAATGTTTTTGGCATGGATGGCTAGAATAGCGGCTCTACCCGGCCGATCCGGGCGATCGACCAGTACCTGTCGATCAAAACGGCCTGCACGCAACAGCGCCTGATCCAAAATTTCAGGCCGGTTGGTTGCGGCCAACATAATGACCCCCACTCGGGGATCAAACCCATCCATTTCCACCAATAATTGATTCAGCGTTTGTTCACGTTCTTCATGCATCATGGGCCCCGTTCCCCGGGCTTTTCCCAATGCATCCAGCTCATCTATGAAAATAATACATGGCGCCTTGGCCGTGGCTTGTTCGAACAAATCCCGCACGCGAGCCGCTCCGACTCCCACAAACATTTCCACAAACTCCGACCCGCTAATTGAAAAAAACGGCACGCGGGCTTCTCCCGCAATCGCCTTCGCCAGCATGGTTTTTCCGGTGCCAGGGGGCCCGACCAGGAGTACCCCTTTGGGGATGCGTCCCCCGATCTTGGTGAATTTTTCCGGGGTTTTTAAAAATTCAACCACTTCCATGAGTTCCACTTTAGCTTCATCGACACCGGCCACATCACTCATGCGAGTCTTGATATCGCTTTCAATATAGACTTTAGCTTTGGATTTCCCGATTCGCATAAACCCGCCCCCCGCGCCTTGCCCCATCTTCCGTAAAATCCAAAACCAAATCCCGGCAAAGACCAGGATAGGGACGACCCAGGATGCCACGTCCTTCCAGAGCGTACTCACGATGACTCCGGCAAATTCCACATGCTTTTCTTCCAACATGTTCACTAATTCCGGATCATCCACCCGGACCGTCTGAAACCATTGAGGGCTTTCCCCTCCTTTTTCAGATTTCAATTTTCCGTGAATAACCTTATCCGTAATGGAGATCTCAGCCACCTTATCTTCCTGAACCCAATCTTTAAATTGACTGTAGGGCACCTCATCCATATGTTGGGCAGCAAAATACATTTCCTGGAGAATAATGAGTCCCCAGAACGCAATAATGAAATACCAAATAGAGACCCGATATTTTTTTTCCATATTTGCTATCCTAACCTCTATTCCTGTGTGACGCTGAATCGCAAGTGGTGAACATTATCTTACTGTACCCAAGAATGAGAAATACGTCTATCCAAATTGGGCAAAATTCTTCACCGATTCGTTATTCCTGCCTAGCGGCAAACCTTGCAACTTCTTTGTTCGGGCATTGGCCAGGAGTTGAAAAATCCCAGGATCTCTTGCAAGTCAACATAATGTAAGGAACTTTGATCGTCCGGGTGTGGTCTCTCTTCTCAAGCATGATCGCTAATTTCAACCCCCACCTATTATGGTTTCTCCTGGCCGGCTTGCTGATTGGGGGGACAAGCGCATGGGCCATCTGTTCCATTCTCTATCGAGGAAGGAAGATCCAAGCCTTACAGGAGACCGCCACTCGATTCGCCTCGGCTCAAGCCCAAACCGGAGAACTTCGGACCCAATTAGCCACCCTGCAGCAGGAACGTGATCGGATCCACCAAGAATTTCGTCTGATGGAAGTGGCCAAAGTGTCAGCCGAAACAAACCTTGAAAATACGCAACGGCACTTAGCCGAACAGCGGGCCTTGCTGGAAGATGCAAAATTGGCCTTGTCGGATACCTTTCGATCGTTAGCCTCGGAAGCTCTGGCAGGAAACAATAGGGGATTTCTGACCCTGGCCGAGGAAAAATTTAAAGCTCTCAAAGAAGAAGCGACGGCTTCCTTCGACCAACGCCACACCTCCATTGAATCCTTATTGCAGCCACTCACCGAATCCCTACGTACCTACCAAAAAGAATCTCAAGCACTAGAAGATAAGCGGCTGCGTGAACTCAGTGTCGTGGGAGAACAGTTACGCCAATTAGCCTCTTCCCAGGCCATCCTCCAGGCGGAAACATCTAAATTGGTCAATGCCTTACGGTCACCACAGGTTCGAGGACGCTGGGGGGAAATCGCGCTTCGAAGAACCGCTGAATTAGCCGGCATGTCAGCCAACTGCGATTTTTTTGAACAGGAAAGCGTGTCCGCCGAAACAGGACGGTTGCGTCCAGATATGATCGTCAGGCTCCCGGCAGGAAGAGATGTGGTGGTCGATTCCAAAGTACCGCTCAATGCGTTTTTAGATAGCCTGGAAACGCATACAGACGAAGACCGGGAAGCCGCCCTCAATCGGCATCTTGGTCAGGTGAAACGGCATATCAATCAATTAGCCTCAAAGGAATATTGGGATCAATTTCCGGCCGCTCCGGAATTTGTGGTCTTATTTATCCCCAATGATTCGTTCTTAGCGGCCGCCGCAGAGCGGGACCCTTCACTCGTCGAGTCGGCCTTAACGAAAAAAGTCGTCATCGCCACACCCACCACATTCATTGCCTTATTGCGAGCCATTGCCTATGGATGGCGTCAGGAACAAGTAGCTGAAGGGGCCCAACGCATTAGCATTCTCGGACAAGAACTCGCTGATCGCCTGAGCACACTGGCAGAACATTTTGGGAGAATTGGACAAGCCTTGGGTCGGACAGTCGAGTCCTATAATGCGACCGTCACCTCATTGGAAAATCGGATCTGGCCCACGGCCAGAAAATTTAAATCACTCGGAATCAGCGCAAAAAAAGACCTCCTGGACCTAAAATCCGTAGAACACATGCCAAGACCAACTGGGGAAATGGAGGCATCTCCGGAAGACCTTCCACCAAAATCTTCATAAATTGCGGAGAAGATCTCTCTCCTGTTTCCTTGAATGAAAAGCCTTTTTGCTTCTTTAAGGATATTGAAAGCAGTCCAGTCCTTTCTGCTGGCCTCACTCAGGTCATTTCATCTGGGGCCAGATTTTGACCAATGCCATATTTGCGCTATTCTTTCTTAAGTAATTTAAAATTGGTATTATATCCCTAGAAATTCCAGGGTTTGGTTGGAGTCTACTTCTTAATTGGAAAGGATGAGGTATCGCCCGTGAGAGCAGGAACCACCAGCAGATCGACAACAAATGGGGGAAATGGCCTGCAAGCAGTAAAGAAACGGTTGTCCGTCAGGTCTCGATTAAGTGCGTGTCTTCCGATGATCCTGACTTTGGTCGTTTTTTCAACGTCATCCTGGGCCGCCACAGGTGAAAGCTCAGCACCTCTTTCCAAGTTCTTAGAAATTCCACTGGAGGATACAAGCATCCCCGATAAGCTCAGATTTCCTCTCTATGAGCAGAATGCTGTTCAATATTTCAGCGCCGGATTAGGTAAAGAGGAACGGAGCCTGTCATACCCACCCTATTCCCTTAAATTGATCTTTGTGAAAGGTGAACGCGCTTTCCTGGCTGGCGTGGCAGTTGAAGTGATCAACTCGGAGCAGACGACGCTCGTGTCTATTCCGGGGGAGGAGGTACAAGGTCCTTGGTTATTTCTCAACCTTCCTCCCGGAAAATATGTGGTCAAAGCCACCGATTCAAGTGGGACCACTATTGAAAAAAGCATTACCCTATCCGGGGGAAAGACCACACCTGTTCACTTTCGCTGGTAGTTGGACCGTTTTCGTCTCCAGGAATTTTCCGTAATTTACCCCCCAGAAGCCTCCGGCCATTAACAGACAACGTTCCCTTGGACTTCTCGTTTTTCCTTTTGTAATAAAGTTTATTACTTAGCATTAAAAACTTAAGAATATATTCAAAATATAGATCAATCTGTTTAATTCTTAAAGGTTTATTCACACTTAAGGGAAAAATTATTGTTCTGGAAATACAATTATGAGGATTTTTTAATATTGGATTAATCTTGACTTAAGCTCAAAGAGCTATATCTAACAACAAGACATTATATTAGATATGTCATGACAATCAGGAAAAAGGAGATACATATGGGACACTTTGGAATACAAAAAAAGACCCCGACAGCTGGGAAAAGTCCCATCAAACATGAAACAGCTGATGTCAGTTCTTCCACAAAAGTGGAGGATCCAAGGCATTCGGATACATGCACACGGTGCGGAGGGTTCATGGTCTCCCATTGGTGCATGAATGTGAACTATGATGCTGGTGGAATGGAAATTTTGACCAAACGATGCTTGCAATGCGGCGAAGTTATTGATCCCGTAATATTGGAAAATCGCCTCAACCCTCAACGAGAGGCGATGAAGAAAAAGACTCGTCCGCTCCTCTCTAGGCCTTTAGCGTCCTCGACTAAAGGCAAGAGATCAGGGATGAGTTGTACTTCCATAGCTTAACCTTGAGGCATCTCACACTCGAGGGTGCTTTTTGAACCACCCACGAGGAAGAGCCGGAATTTGCCTCCTGAGGATTTGAAGACTGCTTAGGTTATTTAGTCTATCCTCCCCAGGATAATCCCAGGGCGCAACGCTCCCCTCTTCCTTGTGGGTCCCATCTCAAAGGAAGATGAGATGAGCGGTTTCTGATATTCTTTCCCCCCTCTTATTCCCGTCTTAGACGACCCTCTTACCGTTTCTTCATAATGTCATAAAAGAACGGACAATGATCATTTCTCGCGTCATCATGATTTTTCTTCTCTTGCTCCCTCCGCACATCGCCTCCGCACAATTTGATGACTTTTTGAAAGAGATCGACAAATTGTCTCTTCCTGGCGCAAAAACCCTCGGAGATGACAAAATTATATCCGGCCTTAAAGAAGCTCTCAGCGTCGGTACGGAAAATGCCGTGAAACTCACTGGCCACACAGACGGCTTTTTAAAGAATGAAGCCATTAAAATCTTACTACCGGAGAAACTTCAATCCATGGACAAAGCTCTTCGACTAGCTGGATTCGGCCCACAGGTTGATGAGTTGGTGGTCAGTATGAACCGAGCCGCTGAACAGGCGGCTCCCTTGGCTAAGCCCATATTCAAAGATGCGGTCACCAACATGAGCTTTGACGATGCCAAGAAAATTCTGGATGGAAAAGATACCGCAGCTACCATTTACTTCCAAGGTAAAACCCGTGATCAACTGGCCACAGCCTTTAAACCCGAAGTGGAGAGAACCATGAGCCAAGTCGGGGTCACCACGCAATACAAGGAATTGGTGGGACAATATACGACCCTACCGTTTGTCAAGGTACCGGCCTTTGATTTGGACGACTATGTTGTCGGGAAAAGCTTGGACGGGCTATTTCACACTCTGGCGGAGGAAGAGAAAAAAATCCGAACAAACCCCACAGCACGCGTCACAGATTTACTCAAGGATGTCTTTGGAAAATGAACCAACCGATTATCGGATTCCATCAAGATGAGGTAGATGATTGGGTAGCCGATCTGGCCTGTGGCCACGGGCAGCATGTCCGACATCAACCTCCACTCAGTTTTCGGCCCTGGGTCTTATCGCCAGAAGGCCGGCGGGCACATCTCAAAACAATTCTCAATTGCAAAAAATGTGACGAGGAATCTCCCTTCCCCTCAAAAGGGGCAACCTAACCAACCTTTTCTAATCCAAAAAACTTTTCTCCCCACCACACGAACTATTCATCGCAACCCGTGCGGAATTAAGGGTTGTGCCACATCGCTCCATCCGCCAGATGGTCACCTCCCTGGTGAGTAATTTTCAGGGTATCCCCATTTTTTACTAGGGCTTCCAAGGTGGAAATTTTCTGATTAATTGTCAACATGAGTTCATTGGCATGGAGGAAAGGCATTAACCCTTGAAAGTGATCTGGAAAGTCCTCTAGCAACTGGCCGATAGTGGTGGGGCTCTCTAACGAAATTTCCACCTCAGGGTCTTCAACCGCTTCCCGAAGTGAAAGGCCAAATATCAAAATTTTTACCATTCAAAGTCCTTCGTCAAAAATACGTTTCGATCCCAATCCCAACTATAACAATGTTATCCCGCCGAAGCACACACCTGAGACCCAATGCCCTATCACCGTTATTTCCTTATTGGATGGCCCCGCATGACCTGCGCAATATGCTTGACCTCTGCTATCCCACAAAGTCCATCTTTCAACTGAATCATACAGGCAGGGCAACTCGTTGCCACCACCTGAGCCCCGCTCTCTTGAATAGCCCGCTTCTTACGCTGGAAAATCTTCTGAGAGGTTTCATAATTCTTGACCATATGCGTACCCGTTCCACCCGCGCATCGATCGGCATCCTGCATTTCGACAAACTCAAGGTCAGCCACTGAGGTTAGCAGATATCGAGGAGCCTGAGACACACCGGCGGCGCGAAGGTGGCAGGAAGAATGGTAGGTCACTTTCGCCGATTTCCCATCGGCGGGTGTCGGTGTTAGGCGAGTATTACCTGCCGCCACCCCCTGGTCAACAAGAAATTCAGAGATATGCTTCACTCGTTTGCGTTAATCAATGGCTGCGGCCTCCTCCGGTTCCCCATGAAACAGCGTGGCATAATCTTTCAGGCTTAACATCCAGGAAGCACAGCTGGTGATCACTGTGGAAAATGACGCCAGGTGAGCCAGATTTTCTCACGCGCCTTCTTTGACCAAATCCCCCAACCCGTAGGTTTCAATCGGGGTACCAGAGCATCGTTGTGGAGGAAGAGCGACCGTCACACCATAATCAGCTAAAAGCCCGATCACCGCATCCCCCACTCCATCCTCAAAATAGTTGGCCGCACACCCATGAAAATACGCAACTGAGGCCTGTCGGAGATGTTCGGAATGACACAGTTCAGGATACCGATCACGCAAATGCCGTTTAGCAAGCGTCGGCAAAACCATATCTCGGGGAATTTTTGCCGTGAGAGCCAAATTTCGCAACAATGGGCGAGTCAGCTTGTCCAACATGCCTCGAATAAACGGACGGTCCCAAAAAGGCTGGGTCCATGCCATGAGTTTCAGCAAGGGGATGAAAAAGCCATTGACGGGCATGGAGGCAAAGACCCAACCGGCCAGCCGATTGGGATGTTCCGCACGTCTCTGAAGAATCAGTTCGGACACATCGACCCCGGCCGGACAAATGGTCCGGCAGAACTTGCAATTCAAACAGGCTTCGAACACCCGTTCGGATTGAAGATAGGAGTAATCCGAGGCCGTCACAATCTCGAACCATCCGCGCGCACTCATATCTTCAGACTGAAACACATCATACAGGGGACACACGGAATTACATTTGGCGCACGTTGCACAGGATTTGCCCATGCGCTCCACATCAATATGTTCCGTAAACGACGTTTCACTGATTTTCACACCAGGATTCATCATCCCCTGCGAATCGAACGCCTGTTTCACTCGAACAAAAATCTGATACACCTCTTCGCCATACATCAAGCGAACGGTCTCGGCGCGAATACGCCCGTCTCCATGCTCTCCACAAATAGATCCGTCAAACTTCACTGATAATGCCAAGCGTTCCCTCACTACCGATAAATAATTTTAGAACGTCAAATACTCCTCGCTCCAGTCCATCGACCAAATCAAAGACGTTATAGCCGGAACTATTCTTACTCACCTTGGGACGTCTGGCGCGGATCAATTCTTGGTCATCTTGAATCATGGTCCACACCGCCTTTAAGGATACATACCCTTTCAATAAAGAGGTATGAACCGGTCCTCCAAGTCAACGGACTGAGCATCAAGCCAACCCTCAGTGAGCAGCCAAACCCGGAGAGTATGTACGTTGTCCTTGACCGATCCATAGCGAGGCGTATGTGGCCCAGCGGAATTGTTACCGAGCATACCTCCTAATTTGCACATATCCCCGCTTGAGGGATCAGGGCCATACATTAACCCTACCCAGGATCCAACTGTTTATTGAATTCGGATAGCACCAGGCCTGGTTGTATTCAGGCCCACTGTTCGTCTCGATTCACCTCAAGCAAGCGATTCATTCTGGAGATATCCACGATAATACCCGCCCCGGTGGCTGATCCGGTCAGATTCGTTCCAGCTGCCCGTGGAGTCAGAGGCACGCCAGCCTTGACGGCATAGTCCATCACGGCATCAATGTCCTCTTCTGTTTCAGGAAGCACAACCACTTGGGGGGGAATTTTGTAGATACTGGCATCGACGGAATAGGCTTTCAGCGTGGCTTAATCCCACCGAACTTTATCCGGCCCCAATCTTTTGGCTAAATCGGAGCCCAGGGAAGGTTTCTTTTCAGGTAGTAACAGGGTCATAAGCACTCTTTCTGCTACCTACGCGTCGCGTACAACCCTTGGCAGAAAGAAAACAGGGAGGAGAACAAGCAGACCAGCAGAACGCGTGGCCTCCCTCTCGATTTAGGCGGAAAGATCGGTGACCCGGGATTCTCCCTCATTTTCCTCAGGTGCAAAGGGAAGCTCCATGGGGAATTGTTCAGGGTTACCCAACTCTTTGAGTTCTTTCAGTGGAGGCAAATCTCGCAAGTCCCGCAGGCCAAACCGTTGAAGAAACTGCTTGCTCGTTCCATACAAAATCGGTCGACCGGGAATATCCTGCCGCCCGACGATCCGGATTAACTTCTGATCCAGGAGAGTCCGTAATACTCCAGAGGTTTCTACACCTCGAATTTTTTCAATATCTGCTCTGGTAATGGGTTGTTTATAACTCACAATGGCCAGGGCTTCCAGTGCCGATCGGGAAACCTTGGCTGCCGGTTTGGCCTTGCTGGTTAATCGCTTGATATACAAACTCTGCTCAGGTCGCGTCACCATGACATATCCACCGGCCACCTCTAATATCTGCAAGCCACGCCCAGCCGCCTCATACTCCGCTTGAAGATATTCCATCGCGGTCTTAACAGCCGATTTAGGGACTCCCTCGAGGACCAGAGCCAGTTTTTCAAGACTCAGAGGATCATGCGAAACAAAAAGCAGGGCCTCAAACGCACCTTTGAGTTCATCAAGGTCTAACGTGATCTCCTGGTCTACGTTCTCGGAAACCGTGACTTCTTCTGCTTCACAACCCTCCTCTGATGGCTCACATAGGGTGGGGGCTTCCTTTACTTCGGCATCGAGAGTATCTGAAGCTTGGTGGCCATTGGTGAGTGCATCCATCATGTTATTGAGTCCTCCCCTGCGGACTGAACCTATTCATCCCACACTGCCACAGGCAAATTTCACCCAGGCTATTCCTAAGTCCCCCCATGGATCCTCCAATTTACTATCCGGCTCATGCGTATCACCCCTGTTCCGCCTGAAGACTTCCAGTGGAATCAGGTCCTCCCGCTGGCACAAAACGCCTCGTGACCTGAATGGGACCCATCCATTCTCCTTGAAACAAACGAACCAGATTCATCCTGACCAGCTCTAACAAAGCCAGAAATGTGACAATGACCAATGGCTTGGACCAACGGTGTTCAAACAACTCTTCAAAAGGAACCGTTGACTCCCCTTCCAACCGCTCCAAAATGCCTTGAATACGGTCCTGAACCGTCCAGGTTTCCCTGGACAACTCGACGATTGTATCGGTAGGGGCTCGATCCAGTACATCCTGGAATGCACTCAGAAGATCAAATAACTGGAGATCTTCTGTAGCCATATCCTCCTCGATCACGGCTTCTGGAGACAAGGGGAGCGGATCACGACTAAAGGACTCTCGCCAAAGTCGTTCTCGAACAACCAGAGTCCCGGCCGCTTCCTTAAAACACTCATATTCGACCAATTGCCGGACCAATTCGGCGCGAGGATCGAGACCTTCCTCATCCTCCTTCTCGGGTTTTTCCTCTTTGGGAAGGAGCATCCTGGATTTAATGTAGAGAAGCGTGGCTGCCATAACCAGAAAATCCCCGGCAAGCGATAGGTTTAACGTCTTCATCATAGACAAATATTCCAAATATTGCTGAGTAATCAGCGCAATCGGAATATCATAAATATTAATCTGGTGTTTCCGAATCAGGTGGAGGAGCAAATCCATGGGGCCGGTAAAGGCCTCAAGCTTGACCTGATAGGCATCGTCATCTTCAAGGTCAGAAACTATCAGAGAGGGGACGGATTCCAATCAGGAGCCTTTCGACTGGGTTCCACAGTGCAGATAATTGAACTGGTATACCATCTTTTGTATAAAGCCGCAATATCCTAACCAAATATAGTGGTTGAGTCTTATTTCAATCAGACTTATTCCCTTTTGTAAACCAGAGGTAACAGAGCACCAAAATGACCAACCCCAAAAAGATCCCCACCTGACCATATGAACTCCTGACATTTTGAACCGACACCACATCAAGCGGGATGTTACTCCCGGTTAATTCCGGGATGGTGCGGAACTCTACCCCTGAAAAATCCCGCACTCCGTCAAACCTGGCATTGGTAAAATCGACCACTGAGAGAAATTGAGCATTAACAAATGTCACCGACTCTCGAAATTCGGTAAACCGAAAATAGATTTCCTGAACAGCCGAGATAGCTGAAAAATCAGCAGCGCCTCTAAAAACGGATCCTGAAAAGCCGGTCCCACTGGCAAAATCCGATTGAGAGAAATCTGCCGCCTGCTGGAACTCGACCTCCAAAAACTCCGCCACTCCTGTGAAATGAGCGCCGGCAAAGGTGACACGATCCCAAAATCGAGCCTGATGAAAACGGGAATGCGTCCCAAAAGTGACGGAAGAGAAATCCGCGCCTTGTTTAAATTGCGATCCAATAAAAAACCCCTCAAAATCCACGCGCGCGTTTGAAAATGTCACCGGACCCACAAACACGGTCTTAGAAAGATCAATGGATTGCTGGAAGACGGTTCCCGTGAAATCCACCGGCCCCAGGACCAGGAGAGCACCTTCGACCAGATTGGTGGCAAGCACTTTTTCGAAACGAGAATGCCTGATGGAAACAGCCTCTGGAATGACGCGAACCGCAGTGACACCCTGCTCTTGCAGGCGCTGCCTCACTACAGGGGGAATGGCGGAATATTCCGAAAGGGTTTGTTGCGGCAGGAGATCAAGCATTATCGGATCAACCACCAACACGTGGTCAAGATCAATGCGTTTTCCCTGCAGGAGAGCACCAAAAAGATCAGCCCCCTTTACGGCCAAGGCTGCCTCTTCTCCAGGCAAACAAGGTCCCTCAACATGCACCCAGAAAACATTTTCGCTTCCCGGAGGAATTGGAAGAAGACGGCAAGCCTCGGCATTGATAGGGGACAGCCCCGGCAGGACGAGCAGCAAGGCAATCAGCAGACAATAATTCACGCCCCGAAATTTCATCTATGCCCACATCACATGAGCACATACCCAAGGGACGCGTTGAAGATAGATGATCCTCACGAGGCAGCGTCGGGTTGAGTCAAATTTTCGATCGGGTTGGGCGAGTGGGCCTCTTGAACAGCATGATCGGAGAATTTGGCTGAATCCGGCACAATCGTAGACCTCAATCTCATCTCAAATAGCCCCTAAGTAGAAGGGGTG
>BQIZ01000062.1 GCA_021604365.1 Nitrospirales bacterium | reverse complement strand
GACTTTCAGGGGCAGAAGACTGATCTGGAAATGGTCATGCTGGCCAAACCGGATATTTTAAATCATAACATTGAGAGCGTCCCTCGCCTCTTCCCCTCAATTCGTCCACAGGGAAAATACCAGCGATCGCTCCAAGTTCTTCATTGGGCCAAAACCATGGGAGGACGAACAAAATCCGGACTAATGGCAGGATTAGGCGAATCAAACGATGAGATTCTGCAGGTGATGCAGGATCTTCGAAAAGTAGACTGTGACATTCTAACCATCGGCCAATACCTTCAGCCGACCCTTCAGCATGCGGTGGTTTCGCGATACTATACTCCAGAGGAATTTGAGGAATTCAAACAGGAAGGAATGGCCTTAGGATTTCAGCATGTGGAATCCGGCCCGCTTGTTCGAAGTTCTTACCACGCAGAAGAGCAAACACACGGGCGATCATGCCCCTAATTCCCTCTTAAGTCCCAAGCACTTTGATCTTCGGGGCCGCAAGCCTCGTATCAGACCGGTTGATGTATGTTCAACCGGGAAACAGGCTTATCTGACTTGAATAAAGATGGATTCTGCTTCTGGGCGAGGGAATCCAAATATACATGTTCGCAAAGGTTCCGCAGAGTGACGAAATCAAAAGCGGTATATTCTTGGCAGCACGTGTCACATTTCATCATTGGCCTTCTCTCCAATAATTTGTTATCATGCCCCTATCAATTTAAAATTAGCGGAAGGACGAACACTTCGAACCACACACCGTGACTCCCCCAAGTGACAAAGTGAATAATTCTGAAATGTTCACCCTTCCAGCATTCATGGCATCGTGGAGAGTCCTTAAACTTCTCCCCGATGTTCTCTTCCCATAATATTCAAACTCATACCTTCAGTCCAAGACAGCAACCCCCCAAGCTGTCTGTTATTGAATAATCAACGCATGTCCATCCTGGGCCGAGACCAGGGCATTAACGGGTTGCCCGATTTCTTTTTGCCCATTGGGAAACGCGGTATCTTTCCCTACCTGGACTTTAACCTGTTGTTCGGCTGACGCCCCTTCGATGATAAACATATCTCCCTGGATTGCCTGAAGCTTCCCTTCGACATTCCTATACCGTGCCGTCGTTATCGGCGAATTCGTCTGTATTTCCTGTCGAACCTCAGGTGTTTGAGCCATCGGTTCCCCCTCCATCGCAAAAACCGGCACAACTCCTTGGCAGCCCATCACAAATAACAAAACACTAAATTTAGTCAATGATTTCATGACAGCCTCCTTCCCCAACAAATAAATGCGACGAGGTACAGTATCGTATTTCATTAGTGACCTTATTCAATATAGACATTGCAAGGCTCATTCCCTACCATGCCATGTTTTTATTCATGAGCAACATCAAATGGTTAGGAGTCTTCCTGTGGCAATCCGCATCAGGTCTGGCATTAAGATGTGCAGGTAATCGCCTACAACTTTCCCTAAAACCCTGTAGGGAGATAAATGCAGCTTGGAGGATACTGGAATGACGACAGGTCCCCTCTCCAGTTGGAAGAAGGGACCTTGGTGAGGAATGGCTTAGTCGAGAGGCTCATTACCCTAAAACCTCAATACTCACTCTCAGGACGTAAGAAACCAAAGGAAATCCCATCAAGAGGAACCCTCCATTCAGGGATGGTTTTTCTCAATCTCACCATCTTGGCCATGAGATTTATCTGAATACTCGCCATGGCGTTCTTCCCCTTCCTGTTTTTTCCCTCCATGATGCGCCATCCCTTCCATTTGCGCGCGCAACCGTGACCGGAATTACTCGTATTGCTCTGGAGACAACGCCTCTTTAACTTTTAGAAGAACCTCAACACGATACATCATCATCTTTTTTTGCAACAGGCTAATTTCATTGACCTTGCCGGCAATCGCGGCCATGTCTGTTTTTTCGCATCCGTAAACATCCCCAAATCCACCATGGCAACCCGCAAATCGGCCCCATTTTGAATCATGGTCTTTCGGTACTCCAGCTCGAGCGGACGCAACTGATTCACCTGTTCATCGGAAAGACCCAACAGCTCCTCCATGGCCAAGACTGAAAGACCGCCATGCCGACCCATACCCTCATGATCGCCATGACCATACCCCATTCCCGCATGAGGCTGCTTCCCATGTGGATTGTGCTCACTCCCAGGGTCAGCTCTTGCGAAGCTCTCCGTCCCCCCATGACAAAAGCCACCAATCCCACGACCATCATGAAATCTTTGAAACCCTGCATACTCAAATCCCCTTCTTGAATTTAAAAATTAAACCAAACGGGAACTATGGATATACGTCCTTTTCTCGATCAACACTTCGGGGCATCCTGATTTTCAAAAATAAATATAGCAAATTTCCCAGGAAAGTTGGGGTGGAGTTCATGAGCACGGTATACTAAGTTATTCGCAAGCATACGGATGCAACATCAAAGTGAAAGAGAAGGTGACATGCAAGATTATTTGCCAGGCCTAGCAGGGGTTCCTGCGGCAAAATCAACTATTAGTTATGTGGATGGGGTCCAGGGGATTCTGGAATATCGTGGTATCTCCATTGAGGAACTTGCAACCCGAAGCAGCTTCACCGAAACGGCGTTTTTATTATTATTCAACCGGCTTCCAACTCAAGCAGAACTCGCCCGGTTTCACGAGGACCTCACTCACCATCGCCGGATTAAGTATCGCATCACCGATCTCCTGAAATGCCTCCCCGAGCATGGCCACCCGATGGATGCCTTGCAAGCGGCCGTGGCCGCTCTGGGCATGTTTTATCCTGTACCTGATGTCCGGAATGACAACACCCGGTATTGGACCGCCGTCCGCCTCATCGCCAAACTTCCCACCATCGTCGCAGCATTTGCCCGCCTCCGTCACGGTGATGAGCAGATCCAACCACGTGACGACCTTTCCTTCGCCGAAAACTTTTTGTACATGCTCACCGAAAAAGTCCCTGCCCCGGACATGGCCAGAATGCTTGATATCTGCTTGATTCTCCATGCCGAGCACACGATGAACGCCTCGACATTTAGTGGACTGGTGACCGCCTCCACGCTGGCTGATCCGTTTACGGTGATCGCCTCAGCCATTGGCACGTTAGAAGGCCCGTTGCATGGCGGCGCCAATGAAGCCGTCATTCACATGCTGGAGGAGATTGCGACCATTGAGTCCATTCCGGCATTTCTGGACCACAAATTTTCGTTAAAGCAAAAGATTATGGGATTCGGTCATCGGATATATAAGGTGAAGGACCCCCGCGCTCACGTGTTACAAGAGTTCGCACAACAATTGGATAACCGACCGGATGGCAATTCCTTATTTGCTCTGGCCAGGGCGGTTGAGCAGGAAATGGAAAAACGAGTGGGACCCAAAGGCATTCGGCCCAACGTGGATTTTTATTCCGGCATCATTTACCATCGTATGGGCATCGATACCGATTTATTTACTCCTGTCTTTGCGATGGCCAGGGTGGCCGGGTGGTTAGCACACTGCTTTGAACAATATCAGGATAATCATCTATTCCGGCCTGATCAGATTTATGAAGGCCCCCGCCATCGTTCTTATCAATCAGTGGAGACCCGTGAGAATATTTCCACCTAGTCGGGTCACGAACCCGGCCGTCGTCATCGCTGTGCAGATCCCCGTGACACGCGCCTGTACTTGAGAATGATGAACTCTTCTTTTTCTTATGATGTGCTCGTCATAGGTGCCGGCCTGGCAGGAATGCGGGCTGCTATTGCCGCGCATAACCAAGGGGCTTCTGTCGCCCTTCTGACTAAAGTCCATCCCGTGCGCAGTCATTCCAATGCCGCACAAGGCGGTATTAACGCCGCCCTGACAGACCGGGGCGACAAGTGGCAAGACCATGCCTTTGAAACGGTAAAAGGCAGTGATTATCTGAGCGACCAAGACGCCGTTGAGGTTCTCGCCCAAGAAGCCGGCCAGGATATTATTGCTTTGGAACATATGGGAGTGATCTTTAACCGCAATGAAGAAGGCCACCTCGGTACGCGCCGATTCGGTGGACAGAAACGCGCACGAACCTTTTTCGTGTCCGACTTTACCGGGCAGGCCATGCTTCACGTGCTGTATGAACAAACCATGCAGGCTAAAATTCCCGTCTACGAAGAATGGTTTGTGACCTCTCTCGTGAAAGACGACCAGGGACGGTGTGCGGGAGTGGTGGCCTTTGAAATTCGCACCGGAACATTCGCACTATTTCGAGCCAGATCCGTGATCATGGCCACAGGCGGCTTAGGCCGTGTGTACGAACCCAGCACCAATGCCTTGATTTGTACGGGCGATGGCATGGCCGTGGCCTACCGGGCTGGCGCCCCATTAATGGATATGGAAATGGTGCAATATCACCCGACGACGCTGAAGGGGAAAGGCCTCTTGATTACGGAAGCCGCCAGGGGAGAAGGGGCTTATCTTCTCAACAGCAAGGGCGAGCGTTTCATGGAACGGTATGCGCCAAATATGCTGGAGCTGGCTTCGCGGGATGTCGTCTCCCGTGCGGAACAAATTGAAATTAACGAAGGGCGTGGCATCAAGGGTTGCGTCTTGCTCGACTGCCGGCACTTGGGACGAGCCTTCCTTCAGGATCGTCTCGGACAAATCTACGCCGAAGCCAAAACCTTTGCCAATATCGATTTAGCCGAAGAGCCGTTACCCATCCGGCCAGGCATGCATTACCAAATGGGGGGCATCAAAACCGACACCGAAGGCCGATGCTGGGATGTCCAAGGCCAATGGACCGGTGTGCCAGGCCTCTTCGCGGCAGGAGAAACCGCCTGCGTAAGCCTTCATGGGGGCAACCGGCTTGGCGCGAACTCTCTGTTGGACACCGTGGTGTTTGGCCGACGGGCAGGAACCTATGCCGCCGAATATGCCAACGAGATCTCTCCTCCCACCATTCCAGAAAGCGCGATGGACGCGGACAAACACCTGGTGGCCGGCATCGTGTCACGTAAAGGACCTGGAGAACGAGCAGCAGCATTGCGCCTGGAGATGGGCACCACCATGAACCGGTATGTGTCGGTCTTCCGTGAGGAGGAAGGCATGGAGACGGCTCTTTACCATATCACCACACTCAAGACACGTTGGCCCGACCTCACCATTCAGGACAAAGGGCAGGTGTTTAATACCGGATTGATCGCGGCACTTGAACTGGGGTTTATGTTGGACTGTGCGGAGGCCATTATTGTGGGTGCGCTCACCAGACAGGAAAGCCGTGGGGCTCACTTCCGGACGGATTTTCTTGACCGGGATGACGAACACTGGCTCAAACATGTGTTGCTGTATCATAGGCCCGATGGTCCTCCCCACGTCGAGTATCTCCCGGTGCGGATCACCCAATGGCAACCTCAAATCCGCGTCTATTAATGGAGCCAAAAATCCGATCATGTCTTTTTTTGAACCGTGCACGAACGACAAGTCACCTCCTAACCGCTTAAAGGAGATATACTTTAAGCACAAGCCGAGGAATTACCCACACTGATGCACACCACTCTTCGCATACGTCGCTTTAATCCTGAACACGATCGTCCCTCCTCGTATTATCAGGAATATGATCTGGAAATCGATCCTTCCGACAGTGTCCTCGATGGACTCATTAAAATCCGGGAAACCATTGATGATTCCTTAACACTTCGTTGTTCCTGTCGTGGGGCCATTTGTGGATCTTGCGGCATGCGCATTAACGGACACGCCACACTGGCCTGTAAAACCAAAATGATTTCCATGGCCTCGGAAGGTGAAACGATTCAGGTTGAACCCATGAATAATATGCCGGTCATTAAAGATCTGGTCACCGACATGGCGCCTTTCTGGGCAAAGATTCGACAGATACAACCGTGGCTCCAACCGCAAGGGCTGCCTCCCACGGCCGAATACACCGCCTCACCCGAGTCTATGAGTCACCTATCAGGTGTCATGAGCTGTATCATGTGTGGCGTCTGCGTCTCTGACTGCACAGTCCTCGAAGTCGATAAGACTTTCGTCGGACCTGCCGCTCTGGCGAAAGCCTATCGGTTCGTGGCCGACCCACGGGATGCCGCGACTTCCCAACGCCTGAACTTCCTCAATCAACCGGGCGGCATGTGGGATTGTACTCGATGTATGGAATGTATTCAGGTCTGCCCCAAAGGGGTCGGACCGATGGACCGGATCATGGCGTTGCGGGCAAAAGGCCTGGCGGAAAAAGTTCCATCAACCTGCGGTTCCCGCCATGCCGAAGTCTTTACCGATATTATTAAACATAAAGGCATTCTGGACGAACCTATGCTGGCGATCAGAACCTTCGGCCTTAAAAATATTGGCAGGTTACTCGCCATGATTCCCATGGTCCTTCAATCCCTACTCAAAGGCAAAGTACCCCCATTGGGTCCGCTTCACCGTCCGATCCAAGGCATCCAACACATTCAACGGCTCTTTAAACAGGTCAGGATTACACGATGAAATACGCCTTTTTCCCCGGTTGTGTCTCAAAGGGGGCCTGCCCCGAGCTGTATCAATCCGTCATGCAGGTCTATCCCAGATTGGGAATCGAACTCGCAGAAATGACGACCGCCTCCTGTACCGGTGCAGGTGTGTTGCAGGAAAAAGACCCGCGGCTGGGCGATGCGCTCAACGCCCGTACCTTTGCGCTGGCGGAACAACAAGGCCTCCCCATCATGACCATCTGTAGCACCTGCCAGGGTGTGATGAGCCAAGCCAACCATCGTCTCACCACTCGACCACACTATCTCCAGGAAATGAACGACTTGCTCCGGGAAGAAGGATTAACCTATCGGGGAACAACCACAATCAAACATTTCCTTTGGATTCTCTTGGAAGACGTGGGCGAGGAGGCGTTGCGGCAACATATCACCCGTCCGTTATCCGGCCTTCGTGCCGCGCCGTTTTATGGATGCTATATCCAACGACCGACCGATGCGCTCGAATTCGACCGGAATCCTGATCGGGGAAAATCTCTTGAACGGATCATCGAAATTTTAGGGGCGGAGGTTGTGGACTTCCCAGGGAAAACTCGATGCTGCGGGTTTCCCATATTGACCATCAACAAGAAAAACTCGCTCACGATGGTCGCGACCCATACCCGTGATGCCCAATCACACGGAGCAGATATCATGGTCACACCCTGCCCGCTCTGCCATCTCAATCTCGACGGCATGCAGACCAATGCCGCCCGTCAGGAACAGACTTCCATTGATCTTCCGATCCTCCATCTTCCACAACTGCTGGGCCTCGCCATGGGGATGGACACAAAAGCTCTGGGGTTGAACCGAAATTTAATCTCTGCAACAAGTGCACTACAAAAAATTGGCGTAGGATAATAATTCTGGCTAAAGGTACTCTTACCAAAGTAATTCCTGCCTGATTCTATCCTCGTCATTCTTGCTAGCCTTTGGCAGGAATCCCACTTCAATTTCACTTTCTCGGGGTTTCGGTCAGGCGGACGAGCCACTTTTGTTCCGGCAAAAGTAGCCAAAACCAGTGACGCCCAGTCCGGCCACATTGGAAGGGACGAATGCAGGGAGGAGGGCGGACCAATTCGCTGCGCTCAGACAAGGCCCGCCGAATGATAAGAGCGTTCATCCCGAGAGCCGGACAGGAGGCGTCGGTCGTAGGGAAGGAGTGAAGTGCTTAAAGCTCTAACAGAGGAGCCTAGGCGTTAATCAAGCTGATGGACAAATGAGATGACAAAAAAGGCTAAAAATGTAACATATGGCCCATTCTGTTACATGCTGACCTAAAAAGATTTGGTAAGTAGGGTACAACCGTTAGGAGGTAAAAATAGCAGTTGAGGATATTCTCTACATTGCACTTACTATTATTGGCTCACTCGGAGGTTGGTGGTGCCATTGTATTCGGACTTTCCAATTGGCTCGGGAAATTATGGGCTGATCGTCTGATGCAGAGAGAGCCCCAGAATCATGAGGTTGAACTAGAGCATCTTCGAAGCTCACTGACATCTTCCACAAACCAGCAACTTGCGACCATGCAAACACAGTTAGATATTGCAAAGGCCGCCCACGTACAGGACCGCCTTGACCGCATGACGATCTACCGCCATGCAGTAGACATTTTTGTTGGAATAGTTACAGAGATACAGAGGATGGTCCAACAGAACAATGTTAATTTGGCTTCAGATGAGTTATATGAATTCGAGCTTCAGCGAATGCAGGTATATGCCTACTTGGCAATGCATGCTCCACAATCAGTAATGAATGCCCATGATGCACTCGCTGATCTTATTTTAGACGTCGTGCATGGCGGTAAAATTGAAACGTGGGAACACTTTCGTAGTCTGGCGATCCAATTCTTAAATGAGGTCAGAAAGGGTGTTGGAATCAGGCCTGAACCTATTGTTTATAATGGCACACGGTGATTTCTAGCTTTTGGCATTAAGAAAGATGCCTTAATTTGAACCCACCAGACACTGGTTTAAAAAAATGTAACCGTCTACAGCGATCTGTTAGATGAACGGGCAATTGCAATTATTTCTCCCAACTTATCAGGCAAAAACACCCTTTCCTCTTTCCACTTCCCGACGCCTACTGGCTGGCCCAAGGGTCGGACGCTTTAATCTAAAGACCGACCTTGTCCGAGTCATTCCCAAAGACCCAGGACAGGCACTTCGAGTTTGTTTTCCAGGATGCACAAGGATTCATTGTTTCCGCAGTCTTCCCCCTGGCCTTGTGACCTGGCCAAGCCGTGCAACCGTCACCGGAGCAAAGGCGGGCACTGTTTGAGCCCTTCGACATGGCTCAGGGTAGACTCCGCGAGTTTGTACGCCGCCGGCGTCGGCAAACCGCGAAGGCAACTCAATTGGACAGGCCACGGCCAATATGGCTTTGTGTATTTTCCCCGTAAGGAAAGTACCTCGTCGTGCGGGGACGAAAAAGAAAAAGATAGAGGCAAGGCATCAAGGCTGACAGAGAAGAGGCGGAAAATAGCCCAGAAGGGATGCACTCAAACTAATGGGCTGGCGTCTTTACCACTCCATACTTAACGCAATCGCATAGATCCCGAATTGGGGCACCCAATGCCCGTGTTTTCGATAGTCATCTCGCCAGTACTGCGGCAGGTCCATATGCGTGACAATATGATTGACGTACAAGTCACGAAATGCCAAGTTCCGAGTGGATTGAAAAAGCGTCCAGAATGCCCAAGCTCGGCTAAAGTTGAGTCCTGCGGAATGGGGCGTGGGAGCTGTGGGGTTCGGTTCCATGGAAAGGCCGTCTGGACAAAATGACTCAAACCATCGCCAAGATTCTTCTTGGGGAAGAATCGTAAAAATGGTTCTGGTCCGTTGCAAAGACGCCGCAAAAAACTCATTCGTCACCTTGTCATATGAAGGAGGCAAGGTCTCATCAAGAAGGACAACCCACATTCGTGTAAACCCAAGGAGTTTTTCGATTAAAATTTGGTCAGCCTTCCATTGACTCCAATTCCACAAATTCAGCAAGGCCCATGACAAATTACCATAGTTCCTCTGCTTCAAATGACAAATAACCTCTCCAGCGGGAAGGGAAAAAATCCATTGTTCCAATTGGGTGGAAATTTCTGCCGCCAACGGTAACAAGTCTATATTCCCCCACCCTTGCTCCCGCTCTATGGCCAGTGTCAAAAACCAAGAAAAACCATAGGGAATTTCATGATTGAGTTCCCCGTTCCTGAGTGAGGCCAGTTCCGCATCCAGACAATCAGGCGTGAGTGCCGCATCGACTATTTCAGCCCAGCGAGGTTGTCCGGTCAGTCGTGATGCCGTTAATAACGCGTAGGCGCCATGAACACTGGAATGCCAATCGATACACCCACAGAAGGTCGGATGAGTCGTGTCCCGCCGGAGAAAACTCTGTTCCACCGTCTCAGCCAAAATCCGAACATAGTCCAACCTGGCCCCGGAGAACGCCTTCCACGACTGATAGAGTTGATCGGATTGTACATTCACCATTAAGCCAATTCCCTCCTCGAATAGTACCCTACCTTACGCCATCATGCTTCGGGTAAAGAGATTTGTTCCTAGAAAAATTTTGTTTCCCCTTGCCAGATTTTGGATACGCAAACTTATCAGGGATCTGCTACACTCCCTTGAAGTTCGAATATCTCATTTTCACAGACAAAGGCCTTTTCCATGAATTTTGATCCAGCCATCGCCGCACTGCAAGCTCTTCAACAAGCTGAGGAACAAGGAGAACTTGGTGATCTTGAATCGGACATTTTAGAAACGGAGGCGATATTTTCCACCGATCAAGGGCCACAAGCCAAGCGCGCATTTGAGAACCTTCAGGAATTGGGAGCACAGCTTCCACAGTCTCGACACCTGCAGGAATTCCTTATTTACATTACCTGGCAGCAGGTTACGGAAGGCCCCCTGCCCCGATATTTTCAACTTGGGCTTGACCTCTGCGACCGGTTCCTCGATCGATTCGGGAAACAGATTGAAGGCTCTCCCTCATATCAACACGTGGTCGCCATCCGGGAATCGTTTCAAGGCGGATTAGGCATTGAGGAAGAAGAGGATCTCATGCCGGAACATGATGAGGATGCGTTTCTGGGCGGTGATTGACCTTGATACATTCTCTGTGAACTTGTCGGTGGCTTTACCAATAATCAGACTGAGGGCCGGTTCGTCCGATCGAGTGAATCAGCATCGCCAGGAAATTGGTGCTGTCTCTTCTTCCGTTTCATCTCTTCTTCTACATCCTTGCCTCACCAACTTTCCATTTTGTACAGTTTTCTGAAAGTCATTTCCCTAAAAATTTTCCAACATATTGTATTCATCTGCCCATGCCCCCAACACATAGAGCTTCGGCCTGCAAAACCAGATGGCCCGTTCCGATGGAAGTCAAACCCAGCGCCATTGAGGGTCGTGGTTTATTCACCAAAATGACATTGCGACCCCGACAAAAAATCGGTGAGTACGAAGGGGAACGCATCACGCAACGGGAAGGACGAAGACGAGCGAAAATCCAAAAATGGATTGCCATTGTGGAAGTGAATAATGGGAAGTCGATCGATGGGGCAGAAGAAACAACAGGATTCCGGTTCATCAACCATTCCTGCACACCCAATACCTTCATGCGCATAATAGGTGAACGGGCAGAATTTTATGCCTTGCACTCCATCAAGGCTGGAACTGAACTCACGCTCGACTATGGCGACTCACACCACAACGGGGAACTGCCCTGTATGTGTCAGACCACAAAGTGCCGGCGTTTCATTTAACAAAAGCGTCTTCTTTCCCTCAAAAAAGATCTTCAACCGTCAAATGGGGGCTTCCAACACAACCAATTAGAAAAACAATTTTTAAGAATTTTCCCTTACTCTTTAATTTTTATAGGGCCAGGCAAAGCAGAGACACTCTTTCATTTGATATACTAGAAAATTAACCCTTTCAATTACTGGTTTTCACACAGGAGGTAGGAATGAATCAGACAAGTCAACGCCGCATGATCCAAGGGGGAACAATTCAAACCGTCTCGCGCATGATGGGGCTTTTTATGCTGACCATCGCATTGAGTCTGTCTGGCGCAACAGCCTGGGCCGATGGAGGCGGTCATGGTTATAGTCATGATCCAAAATCCAAACTGGAGAAGCTCACGAAGAAGCTGGATCTTACGAAAGAACAGCAAGACAAGATCCTCCCCATCATTGAGGAAAAACACCAGAAGATGGAGGGGCTTCACCAACAAATGAAAGACATGCGCAACCAGGCCATGGCCAAAATTGAAGCCGAACTAACTCCTGAACAACAAGCGAAATGGAAGGAAATGCAAGAAAAACGGGCGGAAAAGATGAAGGAATACAAAGAAAAGCATGGCAAAGAATGTGACAAAAAAAAAGGCAAACATGACAAGGACGAACACGACGATTAACACCTAGGCTACCAACGGGGGTCGGATTAATTCGTCATCCGATTTATCTCCGACCCCCGTTCCCTAGCACCTTGGCTTACTCCCCTGCTTCCTATCCTGCTCTCGAAAAAGTTTCAGCATACATCAATCTGTCCCATCCTCCATCGCCCTCACCGATGGTGATAAAGCAAAGCCTTCCGGCATCTCGGCCATGAGTAAGTAGGGATCTATGAGTAAATCCCGTTAGCTTTTAGGGAATGACCCAAATGGAAGGACAAAAATCAAGATGGATAGCCGATAACAACCCAGGGCAGGACGGAAACGAAGCGGTACAATTCAAAGCATGCCTGTAAACACAGAAGCGGAAGGATTCCCGTTGATTTTCCTCAATTTCCCAATAGACCACATAATTGGTAGGGTATAGAACCTTCCACAAGAGGAAACGCACTGTATAGGGGACTCAAAACATGCTTGAAGTGGTAGAGATTCGGGTCAGTTATCGGTATGTGAAAGAACATCCCTGGGTCATACAGGGCATCACAGGATTTCTTTCTGCCTATTTCATGGAAAAACCAGGATTTACTCTGAAACGCCACTTTGAAGAATTGGAAACCGGCATGCACGTCTGGTTGTGCGATATTCCGCCCAAAATGAAAGTTCCCACGCTGCTAAGGCGGTTGAAGGATGACATTCCTCCCTGCCAATATAAACAGCTCGAAACCAGCCCGCCGGCGCGACCGCAATTTCTCATCGACTCGCTGGAGCCGGATTCCACAGCCTCCTAACCTATCTCCAAATAAGGATTTCGAATGGACAGGGGGCGGAAGCACAACAGGGCATCACGGAAACCCCTGTGAGGTGAGCGGAAAATTTGATTGAGTAGGTGGGGAAGACTAGAGGGATTGCGTGGGATCGATGCACAACGCCGACCGAAGAAGATGAACCCGTTCGGCCAGTTGTTCAGCAGGAAGCCCTACGGGCTCATGCGGCACACACCACACCGGCTTCAATGGATCGGTATCGGTCTTGAGCCTTGGAATCAAATGCCAGTGCATATGAGGAACCTGATTACCAAGCAATTCATAGTTGATCTTCTTCGCGTCAAACACCTGCGCCAGTGTCTGCGCCACGTGGCTAACTTCCTCCATCAACATGCTGCGCGCCACTCTGGATAAATCAAACAGTTCGGAAACATGCTCCTTCAACACCAACACCGTCCAACCGGCAAAAAACTGGTCCTCAAACACAAACGCTCTGGCCAGGCCACAATCGACAAGAAAATGATCCTTGAGCGGCCATGCTCCAACACATATTTTGCAAGTTGGCTCAATCACGGCAATACGAAAAGCGAGGGGTTCAAGCATTCACCAAGAGAGAGAAAAGATTTCATAGGCCTACCACGGAATAGATGAATCCAATTGACTCATGACATTTTCTCTTATTCTGGGACAACATACCGCACCTTCCCGTGACCGTTAAAGTCTTAATTCTTCTTCATGGTATATTGGAATGTGTGGAGAATATGTAAAAAAATGACCATAGAAACCAACAGGCCGGACACGTTCCAGAGTTGTCACCTGTTTGCCATCAGCATTACATCTACTATCGTGTTGCCACTTCCATTTGTGGAGAAGGAATCCATATGACAATAGAACCTCATCCCTTGTCCAGAAGAACCCTCTTAAAGCGGGGAATGGGCATATTCGGCTTGTTAGCCGGAGGGTTCAGTGGCGCCTCCAGCCTGGCAGAAATACTCAAGGAGCCCACTCCCCGCCAAACCCTGGGGCCCTTCTTCCCCGACGAGGGAGATCCGATCGATGCCATTCGCGAAAACCACGCCCTCGGCATTCCCATTAGTCAGGCGAACGATCAGGATCTCACGTTTGTCAAAGGCCGCAGGGGAAAAGCCAAGGGGCAGGTCATTTATCTGAAAGGAAAAGTTTTGAGCGCAAAAAGCGGCAAGCCGATCCCTCACACCGCGATCATCATGTGGAGCGCCTCGGCCTCGGGCCGGTATAACCACAAAGGGGATGACGGCATGTTGAGTTTCCCCCATCCCACGACCGGAGAAATCATTCACCGAACCTACGATGCGTATTTTCAATACTGGGGACAAGCAGTCACCAATGAGCAGGGAGACTATTGGTTCAAAACCATCGTGCCCGGCTTTTACCCCATCGACCTGGAAGCCGGCCTGTACCGCCCTTCCCACCTACACTTTCAACTGGTACCTCCAGGGCACCCGAAACTGGTCACACAGCTCTATTTCCGTGGCGACCAAATCCCCAACAATGAACTGAACCAGAAATTACTGCCAACGGATGTAGTCATTCTGGATGCCGGGCTCACAACAATAGACCTGGAGAGGGTGATAGTGGACTATGCCCCCGATACTTCGGGAGAGATGTCGGATGGTTTGGTCGGTCATTACGATTTTATGGTTCCCAACTAGGAGAAACTCTAGTTTAACTCTAGTTTTTTTAAACGCAGTTTGGCGCAGGACAGACTAGATCCGGTCGGGGAAGTTAGAAATAATTCCATCGACTCCCAACCGCTTCATCCGTGCAATATCTGTGGGTTCATCAACCGTATAGACGAACACCTTAAAACCTTGCTCTTGAAACGCCTTTGCAAGCGAAGGCGTCACAGCATCCAACGCGACTCCCACATGGGTCGCTTCAGCGGCGGTGGCAAAGGCCGTGTAAGGTATGGGTACGTCTTCGATTAACGCCAAGGTAAAAGCATCTCCTATCAACCTTCTCACCGGTAACAGTTCTTCATGAAAAAACGAGGCATAAATCACTGTTCCCTGAAAGTCAGCCGCCTTCACCAAAGCGCAGACATCAGCGGCAATTCCCCTCACCTTCAGCTCGATCATGACACCTGCCCGTCCACTGAGACCGGCGAGCGCTTCTTCAAGGAGAGGAATCCTTTCTCCTCCTCCCGCATCCAATTCCCGCAGAACCCTTAGCGACAAATTCTCAACCCCTCCCACTCCGTTGGTCGTCCGGTCGACCGAATCATCATGAAGGAGCACCAGGGCTCCATCTGCCGATCGTCGGACATCAAACTCGACCATATCGACACCATATTCGATAGCCAGTTCCAGAGCAGCCAGCGTATTCTCCGGCGCATGTCCCGCCGCACCCCGGTGACCGATCCGAAGAAGATTCCGTACCCGATTAGTTAGCCTAGTCATACGTTTGCAATTTTTTCTGGACTAGCAACAGGATAGTTAACAGTGGTCCCATTACGCGTGCGTGAGGATGATGCCGAAGGCGACCAGAACTCCGGCTCCCATAGCCGCCAGACTGTAGGGACGATCTTCCCGCTCGGCTAAGGGTAGTAGATGGGTGGCTCCCACATAGACAAATGCCCCGGCTGAAACCGCCAGCAGCGCACCAAGAACGGACTCATTGATTTGATAAATGATGGGGATTGCCAACAGTGTCCCGACCGGCGTGGTGACAGCAGCAGCCAGAAAGGCCAACAGCCATGCCTTTTTCGGAGTGAACCCGCTGCGAAGTAACAGCACATAGGTGACGATCCCTTCCGGAAACTCATGCAGGACCATCCCAATACCCGCTAACGTTCCGGTTAAGAAACTGACGCTAAACGTGATGGCATAGACTACCCCATCCAATGTCGAATGCAGGCCGATCCCGAGCAAAGGAATCAGTCCAATGGCCGTATCGGGAGTACTATCGCAGACATAGGCGTGAATGAACCGGTTGAGCAGATGGAAGGCCAGATAGCCCCCCAGTAAATACACCGGGGCCTGCTCGTTCATATGGAAGGCATGAGGAATGATATGAAGAAAGGCCACCGAGATCAGCACCCCGGCTGCGAAACAGGAAAAATAGGTGGCATTATATTGTCCCCATGTTCCAAACCGACGAATGACATAGAGCCCTGTGGTCGTGAACCCGGCCGCAAGGAGACTGGCCGTGATGGCATATCCGTAGTGGGTATTCATCAGGAAATCTGCTTAATTATGGAAGGCTTGGAAAAAGATACCTGCCAATATCCTGCAGGCATAACAAAATAAGGAGAGGATTCTAATCCTAACACTCAAGAGAAACAATAATTATGGCAATCTCTTGCTTGAATTGTAAAAATCTGACCTATATTTTCCAGACCATTCACAATAAACTCTATGCTATTCACGAACAAAAGAAAAACCTGAAAGGCAATGTCATCCTGAATAAAACGAATGAGCCGGCTGATATCTGGAGCTTCTCGACCTAGGCACAGATTCTTCGCCGTGGGCTCAGAATAACAAACCGGTTAGGGAACTACTACATGCACACAGAGTTCGTCCACTGTTGGGAGAGTACTATCAAAGTTTCACCATTCAATCCTGCAAGCGAAAGACTTGATGGCATTTCACGCAAGCGTGGATGGTCTGCTGTAGATGAGGGAGGATCCGCTTGAGGTCTTTGGTCGGGATCATTTCGCCCATGGCTTCTGCCGCTTGATGATGCGCCATGGCCAGCTTATGGTATTCAGGTGGGAATGTGGCACCCTGCTCACGCTGCATAGCCACATGGTGTTTCGGAAAACCCAGTTCCTCATTTGTCAGGATAGCGGCCCTGGCAAAGTCTTCTCGCGCTAAAGCGCCAACGATGGCATCAATGGCTTCAAGATGCTCTCGCATCGTCAACTTGAGACCCTCTTGGGCGGCCTGGGGAAGATCCAACACCATTCGCTTTGGCAACAAGGCCTTCGGCATCTCATGTTCCAGCCCGTGTGCGGGAGAATGTTTGGTCTCCGCGATAGAGAAACCAACGGTCCACCATAACATTAACGCACCAAAGGTCATTCCAGCCCAGACCCTGCCCGGTTTCATGTCTCTCTCCTTTTCATGCTGCGGCGGCAATTGGCCAAAACCATTCGGCTTAGCGGTTTGGCCGGCCTAATACTGACTGCCCCACGCAGGTCCCACTCTTGATAGTCCGTAGAATGATGAATGGTTTTTTATTGTTGCCATTCTGAGGATTGAATCAGAAGAGAATCCATTATCTTGAGAACCAACTTTTACGGTTTCAGGGAACGGAGATAAGCAAGAAGATCGTTAAATTGTTCTTCCGCTATTGCATCTTTAAAGCTAACCATAGAGGTGCCCGGTCGACCGTTCATGATGACGTCTTTGAGTTCATCGTCTGACTTGGACTGAGTTTTCTGACTGGTTAAATTGGCGGGAGGAGGGTTTGTGTATCCGGCCATGACACCATCACCCTTCCCATTTAATCCATGACAATGCCCGCAAGTTTTTCGAAACAACGTTTGACCTTTTTCGACATCCCCCCCACCGGCAAAAGCCAGGCTTGTCATGACCATGATTAACGCTAGCCCAAGGACCACTATCGAAAAACTCCTCATATGGTTTTCTTGTTTCATCCGAGTGAAGCACCTGTTCATCTGCCACCCTCCTGTGGATGTCTGTTATGGTTATTTGAAGGTCATCATGTACGCCGTGATCGCATAGATATCCTTCTCCGGAAGGGAAGGCTTGGGAATATAGGCTCCACTCCCTGGAACAAAGTCATCTGGGTTCACATTGAAGCGATAGACCCAATCGGCCTGGAGTCGATTCCCCATATTGACGAAAGAGGTACTGGACGTCCCGCCCGTATACCCACGCCGGTTATCCGCCGGCGTCCAATGGCAATTTTGACAGACATGCTCACGGTAGAGTTGCTCCCCCCTGGTCAGTTCTGCCGATGTGCCCGGTTTCATCCTGCCTTCGGTGATTCTCACATCCTTCAAGGTGCTCAAGAAATCAGCCACCTTTTCCGCTTCTCCGGGTAAGAGCGCAAGATGCCGCCCCTTGCGTTTGAACTTAAAATCGTAACCGACCGGGTAGAGTTTCTCCTTTGGATTTTGGAGCCATGCCACTAACCAGTCCCGTTGATATTTATTACCGGCCCAGATCAAGTCCGGCGCTTGTTTTGTGGAGCGCGGCATTGGCGCGCCATGAATTCGATGGCAACCAACACAGGTGGACTGTACGATGCCTTCTCCCTCATTCGTGAGGTCAGCCGCTCTTGCTGGGACCAACAGGCCTGCGAGCAGCCAGGCCAGGAGCACGGCTCCTTTGATGAACCGGCATGTCGTTCTATCCTCTTTCCCAAAGACCCTCACCCCGATCACCTGCCTTTCTTCTACTCCGTACCATTTAGTGCTTCATCATGCCCCGACCCTGGGGCCCTCGGCCTCTCTGAGGACCGCCCCCTCCGCCATGTGATCCTCCGGAAAAACTTTGCTCATATTGCATCACGGTCCAGATCTCTTCATCCGAAAGCATTCCACCAAAGGGAATCATCCCGGTCCCCGGCGATCCATATTTGATCACCCAAAAAATTTCCCCTTCAGACCGATGTCTCCAAAACCCATGTGACCGGAATACACGAGGCGAAGGATTGAGCGTCGCAGCACCTGGACCATCGCCGCGGCCATTCACTCCGTGACAATTAACACACGTGCCCTTGCCCTCATAAATCGTCTTGCCTTGTTCGACGGTTTCCGGTGAGGACGGCAACGGGCTCTTCAGGGCTTTGGCTTCAGCCAGCTTGTCGGCCGGGACGCGCGGCATCATCATCTGTTGATGACCATGTTCCTGGGCCGCCACCGGCGATCCACCCACCGCCAGCGCCAGGATACATCCACTTGTCCACTGAAATAACTGTCTCATCATTCCTCCTTGTGTCTCCCCTATGTGGGAGCGATGAAAATGACCCCCATTAGGTTTTTCCAAACGTTCGGAGATAGGCAATGATCTGCCAGGCCTCCTTATCCGTAATATACTGCGGCATATACGCCACCATATCGGTACCATGACTCCCATGAATCAGCACCCAGAAAAGCTCCCCATCACTTCTGGCTGCCTGCCAGGCGGCATCCGCAAAATTGGTTGGCATCTTGATATCAGGAGGAAAGGTTCGACCCTCGGTCGGTGCCCCTGTCCCCTCCCAGCCATGGCAATAGGCGCACCAGCCTTTGCCTTCATATAATTTTTTTCCGCTCGCAATAAATTCCTCTGTGGGGGTGAAGGGATTGGTAAAGGACAGAGCCTGTTCCATACGATCGGATGGGACCCGGGGCTGAAGGTCCCCGGCACTTCCCGCCCATACCGAAGCACAGGCGAAGGAAACCATTGCGACGATGACCCAGGCTCTCGATTGAATCTTTTGCCTCAATATTTGCATCAGGACTGTCTCCTTGATTGGTGATATTGACCTGAATTTTTCCCTGTTTCCTTAAGTCACTCCAAATTACGTGCCAATATTAAACCGGCATTTTTCTAATGTTTTCTTTTTTCAATCATGGAAGTGAGGCAAATTGCATCACTCGTTAGAGAATGCAGGTGGACAAATTTCCCCAAACCTGTGTCGTGTGGTGGGGCCACAGTCGG
>BQIZ01000061.1 GCA_021604365.1 Nitrospirales bacterium | reverse complement strand
GTATCCAACACATACGAATCAATTAACCAACCAAGGAATCCACCGACGATAAGGGCGGCAAGAAGGTCCGTCCCCACTCGCATTGCCTGTCCCAGCCCCGCAAACATTGGATCCTGAGAAGGTGCCATTTTTTTAATCGGCAAGGCGAGTCGTCGGAAGGGGACACATTCAAGCAAAAAATCACGAATCATGTCAAGCAACAAAGGTCCCATTTTTCAATGATGATATGGTAAGGTACGCCTAATCAAGGCAGAGAATCATAAAGCCTCTTAGCTGGTTCAGTACTGTTGCTAATATTTAGGCCGACATTATGATGAAGAAGCGGTTGGTGTCCCTCCTGATCATGGCGTTTGCGGCGTATGAGAATCCCCTGGGGGCCACTTCGTCAGGGGTGGATGTTTTGCCGGATTTAACGGGTGGGGTGGTGCCTGTTGTTCGATATAAGCAGCTCGATTCCTTCTCCGGTAACGATATATTAACGTCTGTCAGTGAAGTAGAATATACGGTGAAGGTCAAAAACCAAACGGGGGATCCGTTGATTGCAGATTCCTTAATCCTGGTAGTGGATTCTGTGCTGGAAATTTCCGGGAAAGAGATCTCCAATCGAATCAGAATCGAGGGATCCGATGGGATGACTGGGGATGGAAAGCATTTTTTCAGGATTCCCAGTAATCGAAAGGATCTTCCACCCTATGGGGAAAGTGAAATGGTCACCATACGGGTGACGAATCCTGATTATCTTCGGTTTTATCCGCCCGGTGTACGGGTTCGCGGAATCCGACGCTCTTCTGAGAAAGCCGACAAAGATCTGCTCGATAACCTGGTGCAAGAGGGGTTGTTGTCTCCCGAAGACGCCGTGCGGGCGTTAGAAAATCCTTCATCAGATAGTCCTTAACCCTTGTCCGCCATTCCCAAGCATTCCGAACGAGGCACTCATGCCTTACTTCATTCGACTCCGTGTTTTCCCCTTCTTCAGCATTGCTCCCCCGCTTTTGAAGATCCCTTTGATCTCTTTGGCCGGGTGACCGGTTACGCTCCACATTCATTTTTCATGGAGCATGACGCCGTTCAAGAAGGGGTGGCGTGTCGTTTTTCTTATTTGGGGTGTGATCCCTATCGCGTGGTCCGGGGGAAGGGGCACACGTATGAAACGGTTTCGTTGGGTAAAAAGGAAAAGCACATCGGTGATCCATTCGCGATGTTGCAGCGTACCTTCGTGGGGCAGACGGCGGGTGTGGGGCACCAATTCCCGCCGTTCCAGGGAGGAGCGATCGGCTGTTTCAGCTACGACCTTGCCCGTACGTTTGAGGTTCTACCCGAGTGTCTGCCGGATGATCTGCATTTTCCTGATCTGTACTTTCTGTTTGTCGAGATCTTTGTGGTTGTAGACCATCAGGCTCCGGGGGCCTGGCTGATATTTGCGCCTTCGCCTGAGCGATTGGCGGGCGAAAGCTGGGATCACTTGCTTCGGGAAGGGCAGGCGCGCCTGTCTGATCTGCAAGCCAAAGTGATGACCCTTGAGAATCGTTCAACGAAGTTGCATTCCGCCATGCCCTCGCTTCGTATAGAGGGTGAGCAATCGTCTTTGGAATATATGGATCGCGTGCGTGCCTGCAAGCACTTCATTGCTGCCGGAGATATTTATCAGGCTAATCTCTCTCATCGATTCCGGGTGCAGGGGGTGACTTATGGTTTTGCAAGCCAAGCCGAAGCTGGAGCTGACGTCTATCGGCAATTGCGGAAGGTCAATCCCTCCCCCCATTCGGCCTTCCTCGTGTTGGAGTCTGATGTCATTGTGTGCAATTCTCCGGAACGATTAGTACGGCTTTCAGGGGGACGTGCGGATATGCGTCCTATCGCGGGCACAAGGTCTCGAGACATAGAACCTCAAGTTGATCGACGGTTGGCGGAAGATCTGTTGTCTTGCCCCAAGGAACGGGCCGAGCATCTCATGTTGGTTGATTTGGCACGAAATGACCTGGGGCGGGTGTGCGACTACGGATCCGTTCGAGTCAATGAGTTGATGACCGTGGAACGATATTCTCATGTCATGCATATGGTCTCCCAGGTTTCCGGCCGTTTGAGTGCCGTCTGCCAAGGTTTCGACCTCATTCGAGCCACGTTTCCTGGAGGGACGATTACCGGAGTGCCTAAAGTTCATTGCATGGAACTCATCGAACAGCTTGAGCCCGTTCGCCGGGGAATTTACACCGGGTCGATTGGATTTATCGGGTGGAACGGAAATCTTGACTTGAATATTGCCATTCGTACGTTATGGCTCACGGCGGGACAGGGATATCTCCAAGTGGGAGCGGGGATTGTGGCTGATTCAGACCCTGGACGGGAGTATAAGGAAACGCTCAAAAAGGCCGAAGCTTTTTTTCAGGTTCTGAAAGGGAATCACTGAAGACGAAACGGGTATAAGAGATGTGGATCTTTCTGAACGATCAGTTTGTTAAAAAAGAGCATGCTCGAATATCGGTCTTTGACCATGGGTTTTTATATGGGGATGGTGTCTATGAAACTCTTCGTGTCTACCAGGGGCGAATTTTCTTATTAGAACGGCATTTGGCACGTCTTCGACGATCCTGTGATCTGATCGGCCTGGTTCTTCCGATCCAGGATGAGGCTTGGGAGGCCATCATGACTGAAATGTTGATTCGAAATGAACTTGAGGATGCAAGTCTCCGCATAACGATATCTCGAGGAGAAGGGGAACTCGGGATTGACCCTGGTCTTTGTCCCCGCCCGACTATTGTCGTGATGGCGAGGTCTGTGGTGTCCTATCCTGCTCAAATGCGGGAGCAGGGAGTCCGGGTGCAACTTGTCTCAGTTCGACGGAATCCGGAATCTGCCCAATCACCTCAAATTAAGTCGCTGAGTTTTCTCAACAATATTCTGGCCAAGCAGGAGGCCTTACGGGCAGGAGCGTTTGATGCCCTGATGTTGAATATGGACGGTCAGGTGACGGAATGTACGACGAGCAATATCTTTTTTGTGGCCAACCAGCGATTGCATACTCCTTCTGTTGCTTGCGGAATCCTGCAGGGGATCACTCGGGAAGTGGTGATCGCCTTAGCCAGGGATTTAAAAATTGACGTGGAGGAAGGGGCGTATTCGCCTATGGATGTGCTTGAAGCCGATGAGTGCTTTATGACGAACACAGGCCTGGAAGTGATGGCGGTTTCTCAAATTGGAGAAGATCCTATTGGTCAGGGAAAGAGAGGGCCAATCACAAGGGCATTATGGAAGGGTTTCCAGGATAATTTGGAAAGATGGTTGGGGCCGGTTATCACGCGCCCTCAATAGGCATGACATTCAACGCCGTATGGTATTTTTTGTATTCTTTTGGGTAACCGCAGTGGGTTTGGCGTCAATGTCCTGTTGACAACGGCTATGAGCTTTCCAGGCTAGTCCTTTGTGGAACGGAAAATCTTCACGGAAATGGGCTCCCACGCTATTGGCCCGCCAAAGTGCAGCTTCCGCAATGCATTGTCCAACCAGAACCATATTCCGTGTTTCTAGTCCTGGCCTGCTCCACGGGGCCGCCGAAAGCTTGTGTGACCATTGCTGAGCCTGATCGACGGTTTTCTTTAATGAGTTCCCCGTTCGCACCAATCCGACTTTAGACCACATCAGACGCCGTAAAGAGTTTCTGATTTTTTCCACATCTTGAGTGGACATCTTCCGTCCGCTGGGTTTTCGGAGGAGCGGAGAATATGAAAAGTCAGGGCAAGAGCTGATCGTCGAACAAGAGGAAGCGGCTTGGGCTGCCCGATAGCCAAATACCAGACCTTCCAGCAAAGAATTACTCGCGAGTCGATTGGCACCGTGAACTCCGGAACAGGCTACTTCCCCTGCCGCAAACAGGCCTGGGATGCTGGAAGCCCCATCCAGGTCGGTTTTGACCCCGCCCATAAAATAATGAGCACTGGGGGAAACGGGGATCCATTCCTCCGTGATGTCAATATCGTATCGTAAGCAGGTCGAGTAGATGGTGGGAAACCGTTCTTTCAAAAATGCGGCCCCCAAATGCGTCACATCTAAATAGACATGACGAGCTTTGGTTCGTTGCATTTCCGTCCAGATAGCCCGGGAGACGATGTCCCTTGGTGCGAGGTCCTGGCTTCGATGATAGTTTTTCATGAAGCGCTCGCAGCGATTATTGCGTAAAATCCCTCCTTCTCCTCGTAGAGTTTCGGACAGCAGAAAAGGAGGACTGGATGGGAGATACAGGGCGGTTGGATGAAATTGGACGAATTCCATATCCTCCAGAATGGCACCCGCCCGATAAGCCATGGCAATGCCATCTCCGGTCGCATTGGCCGGATTGGTGGTTCGAGCATAGACCTGCCCGGCACCCCCTGTGACTAAAAGTGTGGCGGGAGCACAGACGATCTTAAGAGTCCCACTCAATTCATCAAGGATTAACGCTCCCCAGCATCGTCCATCCTGGATGCACAACTCAACCGCAACATGATTGCCCATCCATGTCAGGTTTTTCAGGGTTTGGGCTTTGACGCTGAGTGCACGGACCATTTCGCTGCCGGTGGCATCCCCTCCGGCTCGTAATACCCGATGACGGCTGTGGGCTCCTTCCCTGGTGAACGCGAGTTTGCCGTCCACTGTGTCAAATTTCGCTCCCCATTCGATCAATTCATGTATACGGGAGGGGCCTTCTTCAACGAGTATTTTGGTGGCTGGCCGCGAACAGAGTTGATGGCCGGCTTTCAGGGTATCTGCCAAATGGAGAACCACGTCATCTTCCTCGCTGAGCGCGACCGCTACGCCTCCTTGGGCATAAAAAGAATTATTGTCTTGGGGCCCACCTTTGGCGACCATGGTGACTCGACCAAATCGACTCAATTCAATGGCGGCTCGAAGGCCTGCCACCCCCGCGCCTAAAATCAGGAAATCCGTGGAAATCACGTGAGAGGAATGGTGTGATGCGGCAGCGGAAGGCATGGAAATGATTGGAGCAGTGAAAAAGTTGATGGTTAAGAAGAAAAATTGAGACGGTGAGTCATGGCAAAAGGCAGGTTTCCTTCAATTCCCCGGAGCAGGATGACTTGATTGCCACTCCACAGCAGGACCCCATGACCGCTGGCTTGAGCGGAAGCTTCCTGAGGAGAGCGTTCCCAGGTGCCTTGCCAGGAGACAAAGGCCGAAATACGATCTCCATCAATCACCATGCGATCGATGGTCAAGTCCAGCTGAATAGTGGAAAACGTGGCGAAGTCTTCTTGAACCTTGGCTTCTAAGAGGTCAAGATTTTCAAGGGGAAGGAGTAAGTCCTGGAAGCCCGAAGCATCGCGATTGACATAGGCTTTTTCCAGTGTTTTGATGGCTTCCACTACTCGTTGGAATCGGGCGTGGTCCTCAGGGTATTTGGGGGCCTTTTTCGAACATCCTGATCCTGCAAGGGAAATAAGGATCGGAAATGTGATTAAAAGCACCAAAAGATGTTTGTTTAAAAATCGAAGCAGAATCATGAAATTCTATAATGAAGAAGAATACTGGAGGGGGTCAAGAGAATTTATAGAAAGTAGATGATTAATGAGTGAAGGAACAGGTATGATGCAGATGGTTTCCTTGACACCTTTCCTGACCCTATGATAGGTAGTCAGCCGGCAGTGGGGGACTTGTTTGCCAAATTCGGGGCGAGACCTCTCCGAACCAAGATCGCAGTATCGAATTCACCCAGGAATGTACCTTTATGTCCAGTGTTGTCAAAAAGCGAAGGAAGAAAATGCGCAAGCATAAACATAAAAAACTCCTTCGCCGAATGAAGTTTGCCAAACGTCGTAATTAATTTCCATAGGCGGGATGGGCAAGGGCTTGAATATGACCCAGGGTAAAAAAACTCGTATTCGGGTCCGTTCCTCTTTGTCGTCATATGTCGGAGATCTCTTAATCCCGCCTATGCGAAATAGAATTTCAGATGTGTTAAATGATGAGTCTGTCCTGTTTATTAACTTAACGGATGTGCTGATCAATGACACTGAACATTCTGCGTTTGTGGCTTTAAATAAAAATCAAATCGAATCGGTTATTCAACTCGACTAGCCCCCATTTTGTCATTTCTCTCGCCTTGTCGCACCCTCCGATTGTGAAGTGGTGACGTCGCTTCTTACCTCTAAACGGATTTAAGCACCTGTTCGTATAAGGCCATTATGAACTATCTGTCTCGATTTATTCCCTTCCTCCGCCCCTATCTGATGACCATGGTCGGTGCGGGGGTTTTGGTGATGGGTGTCGCGGCCTGCAACTTGTTGCTCATCAGGTTGGGCGGCTCGCTGTGGGATCTTATTACGGTTCAACGGGACTTGCCGAAATTGACCAGCATGGTGTGGGTCTTTGTCGGGTTGGTAATCGGCCAAGGCCTGTTATCCATGGCTCATAGTTATCTGACCGCGCTGGCTTCCCAGCATGTGATGGCGGATTTTCGTACCCACGTCTTCTCTCATCTCCATCGATTATCACTGAATTTCTTTGCGAAACGCCGAACCGGAGAGTTGATTTCCCGATTGATGAACGATGTCGGGGTGATTCAGAATTTATTAACGGAGACCCCGATGGATGCCCTGAAGCATCTTGTGACCATCATTGGGGGCGTGGGATTTCTTTTGGTGATGAATTGGCAGCTGTGTCTCTTGATTCTCATTCTCTTGCCTTTGCTGGCTCTCGTCGCCAGGATGTTTGGGAAGCGGTTAAAATTCTTATCGATGCAAATTCAGGATCAAACCGCCCATGTCACCACGTTAATAGAAGAAGTGGTGTCAGGCATTAGGGTGGTCAAATCGTTTGTCCAGGGTAAACGGGAGGACGCACGGTTTCGTTCAGCCGTAGAGACCTTGTTAGCGACCACCATGAAACGGACCGCGGTGTTGGCCGTGTTTGTTCCCGTAATCACCTTCTGTACGTTTGTGATGGCAATTGGCGTCTTATGGTATGGGGGCAAACAAGTCATCGAAGGTCAGCTATCACCTGGGGAATTATTTGCGTTTATTCTCTTTGCGGGTATTTTAATTGGCCCATTCGGATCAGCCGCCCGGATGTTCTCTCAGGTGAAGGAAGTGCAAGGAGCGATGACGCGGGTGTTTGAGCTCCTGGATACTCCACTGGAGATTCAGGATAGTCCGATGGCAAAGGCCTTAACGCCCATTCACGGGCAGGTGCAGTTTGATCAAGTGCAATTTAGCTATGAGGGCCGGTCCCCTGTTTTGGATGCCGTATCTTTCACGATTCGAGCCGGGGAATGTGTGGCCCTGGTGGGACCAACCGGAGCCGGGAAAACGACTATTGTGAATTTACTGCATCGTTTTTATGACCCAACCGCCGGCCGGGTGCTGATTGATGGGCATGATCTCACCTCCATTCAAGTGGATAGTTTGTATCAACAGTTGGCGCTTGTGCCTCAGGAAACACTGCTTTTTGGTGGAACGATCGCAGACAATATCCGGTATGGTCGAGCGGAAGCTCCTGAATCCGACATGATAGAAGCCAGTCGCCGAGCCAATGCGCATGAATTTATTCAGGCGCTTCCCGAGGGCTATGATACCATTCTAGGTGAAAAAGGAATTAATCTGTCTGGAGGACAGCGACAGCGCATCGCTATTGCAAGGGCGCTACTCAAAGACCCGAGAATTTTGATACTGGATGAAGCCACCTCGGCATTGGATAGTCAGTCGGAATCGTTGGTGCAGTCAGCCTTAACGGAACTGATGAAGGGCCGTACCACGCTGATGATCGCGCATCGCTTTTCCTCCATTCAGCGGGCAGATCGAATTCTCGTGTTACATAAAGGCACGATTGTGGAGGAAGGACAGCACGAAGAACTCCTTGCCAAGCGGGGACTCTACCATCATCTCTATACACTGAGAGAGGTTGAGGGAATAGCGGAGCGTATGGAGGTTGCAGAACAACCGTTGTCGCAATAGAGGGTCATAGAGCCGCAAGGAAAACCAAAGAAAACCAGGTCTCTGTCCTAACCCCTCAAGACGGGATAGTGAGTGCGTGGGAATCCGTAAACCCGGTTCCCATAAAAAATCAGGTTAATGAATTTTGGAGAAGTCGGCTGGAATGTTGATCAGTTTTCCATCGGGAAAGAACACGGCGAGGGTTCCAGGAGCTAGTGGATCGAAGTCGGCATAGGCAAAGCGTGCGGTAAACCTTGATCGAAAGCTGACGGTATCTCCTGGATTTTTTCGGCCGCGCTCAGGAGGGCCAATATCCACGGGGCGAATCGTGTTTGAGCCTTGCTGAAGAGCAATTTCTGCTCCTTCCGCAAAGAACTCATCTTCCCCGCATAAGCGAATTTCAACTTCAAGGTAGGGCATTTCCAGAATTTCCTGAATTTTAGCCTCCGGCATACGAATGTCTTGTTTCTGGCGTTTGGATTCCGCCGCTTCGCGTCGGCCAAAGTATTCCAACCAATAGAGTCGTGTTCTTAATATGGCATGTGCCCCACAGGGTTCCACTTCCGGGTTAGCGCCGACTCGAACTGCACGTTCCGAGGCTTTCATCACTGTAGCCACATCCTCTACTGAATCGGCTTGTTCCATGGTTTTGCGACCAGATGCCATCGCCTCATTGGCTTGCTCTAATGTGAGAGACAGGTCGATTCCGGAGGAGATGGATGGGGGAGTCCCTACACCGATTATGGTAAGGGCACAAATAGTAAGCGGGAGACGAATGTACGAAGACAGCAATGAAACCATGCGCATTCTCCTTGGCACTTTTCAGGCATGACTCAGGATGAAAGTCGGAATTGTAGAGGACACCTGAAGTCTTTGCAATCCCTGCCGTATGTGCGGCTTGAAAGGATCATGTCCCCACATATGCACATGTTGGGGAGTGGGAGTAACAGGAAAAGTGATTTGTAGTTGACTCCCTCATGCCGCTCCGGTAGATTAGCGGGCTGTTTGGTTTAAATTAGGTGGACCGTCCCCCTACGGCACCAGTTATTTGGGGTTCTCGCCTCAGGTAAGCAATCCCTTATTTCACGGAATATCATGTTGAGCGTCAATTTACCTTCAAGGGGTGTGGATTGCGAAGGACATCATCATTTGGAGAAACAATGAATCTTGAGAAAGTCGAGCGTGTATACAGTGCGTATGCGTCTGTTTATGACCATACGTTTGGTAAAGTCTTTCAGCAATCTCGCGAGTCGGCAGTGCGCGGCCTTCCTATTGAGCCCGGCCATCGAGTTCTCGAGGTCGGCGTAGGAACCGGAGAGGCGCTCCCTCTTTATCCCTCCTGTTGCGAAGTCCTTGGTATTGACCTCTCAGATGGCATGTTGGAACATGCCCGACGTCGGGTCCAGGAGCACCGGTTGAATCATGTGACCCTCAAGAAAATGGATGCGGGGAAAATGGATCTTCCCGATAATTACTATGATATCGTGATGGCCGCTTACGTGGTCACAGCAGTTCCTGATTATCGAAGTGTGGTGGATGAAATGATTCGGGTGTGTAAACCCGGTGGCCGGATCATAATGCTGAATCACTTTAGCAATGGAAATAAAGTAATTGCGGCGGTGGAAAAATGGATTTCTCCCCTCTGTAAGCATATTGGATTCAGAACCGATCTGGCATTGCACACGGTCCTGGAAGGCACGTGTCTGATGGTGGTCAATAAAAAGAAGGTGAACCCCTTGCGGTTCTGGCATTTGGTGGAATGTGTGAATAAAAAGAATGGTCAACAGGCATTGTTCACAAATGGTTTTGCGTTGAATGGACATTCATAGCCCTCTCCACCCCTTGCCGTGCCCTGTATCCTCTTGCCTCCGGACCTTTTGCCCTATTCTCAGGTAGACCACGTCACGAAGGGTATGACTTGTTCTTCGTGAATTGGCTTCTTTCCCTGAACCAAAACCAAACGCGGCGTCATGAAGGTTGCCCTCTGCCTCCAACATGTCTTGTTTGAAGGCCCTGGCGTTTTTCGTCGGGCTCTAGAAACTCGTGGGTATGCGGTCAGAAATGTTGTCGTGCCCGCTGAGGGCATGCCTGCAGACCCATGTGACTTTCTCCTCATTATGGGGGGACCGATGTCCGTTAATGATGGTGATGCATGGATTGAGGCTGAACTCCAATTTGTGAAGAGGGCTCTCGCGAATGATATTCCTGTCTTGGGGATTTGTCTTGGAGCTCAGTTACTGGCTAAAGCGTTAGGTGGTTCGGTGACACCGGGGCCAAAGTTTGAACTTGGCATGAGTGCCGTGTCCCTTACCGACCTGGGAAAAGTCGATCCTATCCTGAGTGCCATGCCCCAGGACTTTCTCGTGTTTCAATGGCATGGAGAAGGGATCACGCCTCCGCCTGGAAGCGCGCATCTGGTGACTTCTGCTGACTTTCCAGTTCAGGCATTCCGGATGGCGGATCGAACGTATGGCCTCCTGTTTCATCTGGAATTAGAGGAATTGGGCATGGAGGCCTTGTGCCGGGAATGTCCTCAAGATGTTCACCGAGGTGGAATGACATCGGAGTCAATCCAAGCCCCGTCGCGAACCCACTTACCCAGGCTCCATCAATTGGCTGATCGCTTCATTGAACATTTGATTCGGGCATGATGCCGCCTCCCTCTTGATTCATTTTCCCATTTCCCGTTCCGAAATGATTCTTTCCTGGGCGGTACCGTAACGGGTTCCATATTTGGTACCGTAGCAGGTTCATATTCACCGGTTTCTGAAAAGGAGTACGAATTCATGGCCGAGTTTCCTATTCAATATGCAGAGCGGATCCGCACCTTACCCCCCTATTTATTCGCCGCCATCGATGACATGAAGCGTAAGGCCATCGAGCGGGGGATGGATATCATCAATTTAGGTATTGGCGATCCTGATTTGCCGACACCAGAACCGATCATTGAAACGTTACGACGTGCGGCGGGAAACCCCAAGCACCATCAGTACCCGTCGTATGATGGCATGTTGTCATTTCGTACGGCGGTGGCCGATTGGTATCAACGTCGGTTTGGCATGACCTTGGATCCCAAAACAGAAGTGGTGACGTTGATCGGGTCAAAAGAAGGCATCGGTCATGTTCCGTTGGCCTTTGTTGACCCTGGAGATATCGTGTTGGTTCCGAGCCCGGGATATCCGGTGTACCCGGTCGCAACCAGTTTTGCCGGGGGTATTTCCTACACCATGCCTTTGACGAAAGAGAATGGGTTTTTGCCCGATCTGTCTGCCATTCCCGAGGAAATTGCCCAAAAAGCCAAAATGATGTTTCTCAACTCCCCGAATAATCCTACGTCGGTGGTGGCGAGCAAGGAATTTTTCAGGAAGGTCGTGGACTTTGCGCGTGAGCATCAGATCATTATCTGTCATGACGCGGCCTATTCCGAAATCTATTATGACGGCAACCGGCCGGCGAGCTTTATGGAGGCAGCGGGTGCAAAAGACGTGGGGGTGGAATTCCACTCGCTGTCGAAGACGTACAATATGACCGGATGGCGCATCGGGTTCGCCGTTGGGCGAAAAGAAGTCATCGCGGGTTTAGGGAAGGTCAAAACCAACATTGATTCAGGCGTGTTTCAAGCGATCCAGGAGGCAGGCATTACCGCGTTGCAACTGGATGATTCAGTGACAGAAGGCTTGCGAACGGTTTATCAGGAACGGCGGGATGTTCTGGTGCCCGGCTTGAAAGCTATGGGATTGGAACTGGATTCGCCTCCGGCGGCATTTTACGTTTGGATCGGTGTGCCGAAGGGATTCACCTCGGCGTCTTTCACGGCGCATCTCATTGAGAAAGCCGGAATTGTGACGACCCCTGGCAATGGATTTGGCGATCCGGGAGAAGGCTATATCCGGATGACGGTCACGACCACAAAAGATAAATTGGCCGAAGCGGTGGAACGCATGAAAAAGATTGGCTGGTAGGTCCTTATTCATTTCGGCGAATTTGGGAACAAACGAAATGGCTCAAGAAATCGTGTATATCGGTTTTGGCTCCAACGTCGGAGATCGTCAGGAATTATGCGATCGGGCTGTGGCGCTGATGAACCTGCTCCCTCGTTCTTGTGTCACAGGCGTGTCTTCGTATTATGAATCGGAACCAATCGATCCTCAGGGAATCCTGGGACCTACCTGGTTTTATAATGGCGTGGTGAGGTTGGAATCTTGGCTCAGTCCCCAACGACTTCTGGGCATCCTCCAAGAAACCGAACGAGCGTTGGGCCGTGATGAAGATAACCGTTGCGGCCCACGCACGATGGATTTTGATATTGTCTTTTTTGGCCAACATGTGATCGAGCAACCAGGACTCATTATTCCTCATCCACGTCTTCATCAGCGACGATTTGTGTTGGAACCGCTTGTGGAATTAGATCCTGATTGGAATCATCCCTCCTTTCACCGTTCGGTGAAAGAGTTGTTGGAGTTGCTTGAAGATACCAATCAGGTCAACAAGCTGAGTGTCATTCCCGGAGCGAAGTATGGCTCCCGACCGGCCTGTTCGGGGCCTTCAGCCTGATCCATGCGCGTCATCCATTCTGTTCGAAATCTGCATAGCTGGAGAAACAAGAAGGAGTTGTTGGAAGGCACGATTGGGTTTGTCCCAACGATGGGTGCATTGCATGACGGACACCTGTCATTAATGCAACGGGCGCGAAAACACTGTAGGACCGTCGTCGTCAGTGTGTTTGTGAATCCGCTCCAGTTTGGTGAAACTGAAGATTTGGGCCGCTATCCGCGGAGTTTTCACGCCGATCGGCGTTTGTGCCGGGAGGCGGGTGTCGACCTACTCTTTGCTCCTCCTCCGGAAGAATTCTATCCAGAAAATTTTCAAACAACAGTCAGGGTGAATAGCCTCACGCAACGCTGGGAGGGGGAAGCACGACCCACCCACTTTCAAGGGGTCACGACTGTGGTGACGAAATTATTCTGTCTGGTTCGTCCCCACCGCGCCTATTTCGGGCAAAAGGATTATCAGCAATGCCTGGTGGTGAATCAGCTCATTCATGATCTCAACTTGGATATGCGAATGATCCGTTGTCCAACGGTGCGGGAGTCCGATGGTCTAGCAGTCAGTTCCCGCAATCAGTATCTTTCAGCCCATCAACGTGTGCAAGCCGGGCTTTTATCGAAGGCGTTACGCCAAGGGAGGGATGCCATTAGGACTGGAATCCGGAATGTTCGGACGATACAAGCCAGGATGGAAAAGATTTTAGGCAACAACTCCGATGTGCATATGGAGTATCTGGCAATTTGTGATTCCAAGAATTTGGAGCCGCTAACTCAGCTGCGTGGAACGGTTGTCATATTAGGAGCCGTCAGACTGGGGACCATCCGGTTGATTGATAATCTGCTCGTCCGCTGTCCCTAAGTTCGGGATTACCGGCTAATAAGGTTGTTCGGGAGTTCGTTGGGATTGGGACCGGTGGGATCTACCGGGAAAAATTTGGCTAACACCTCACCGCAGTGGGTAATGGCCTGACTCAACGATTCCACGGGATTTCCTTTGTGGAAGCCTTCTTGAATCAGGCTCAGCATCGTGTTCCAGGTCTCCGGGGGAATCCGTTCAAGAATCACGCGGTCTGTCAGGATCTCAATCCGGTGTTCGAGTAGCGAAATAAGAATCAACACACCTGTGCCAAGTTCTGTCCGATGCAGCCCATGTTCCTCAAAAGCCTGGTGGGCGCGGAGGTTCACTTTATAGGCCATTCGTTCGTTTGAGGTGAGCACCCGAATCACCGGGTCGAATGTTCCCAACCAAAATCCGAGTCCATAGGAAGCAAACACCGCCAGGAGGAGCCATCCGGCATTGGTGGCATGCCACCCCCAGGACATCCATTCCCAATCCATGGTTAACAGTGCACTCAGCGCAAAAAAGGCACCACCTGCTCCTGCCCGATATTGCGTCTCACGGTATCGGGCTGAGCGTTGAATGATCATTGGCACGATTTCTCCACGAGTATGGCGTTCAGCCTCTCTGATGCTTTGTTGAATACGTTCCTGATCGTGGTCTGAAAAATCCATAGTGACTTACCAACTTCCCGAGGCGCCACCACCACCAAAGCTGCCGCCGCCTCCACCAAATCCACCACCTCCGCCGCCAAACCCTCCCGATCCTCCCATTGGCCAGGACTGTCTGGGCCATCCCAAGTTGGAGCCATATCCCAATGAGTTTCGAGTCGATGGGCCTCCGACATTGTTGAACAAACCGACAAGAAGGGAAGTCACCACTCCCGCGAGAATACCCAACCAGATGGCCACGGGAAATGCGACCAGAAATGACAGGACCATGCCAATCACGCTCCCATTCACACGTCGGCCGGAACCTAAAAATAAACCGGCCAACGTTCCCACTATGATGGCCAAGCCAAAAGCTTCCCAAAGTCCCATGTGTTCAGAATTCTCCATGGAGGATGGGGTGTTGACATAAGTCCCTTCAATAGTGGCAAGAATGGCGTGGGTACCGGCAATGATGCCTCCGGAGAAGTCCCCCGCTCGGAAACGGGGCACCACCTCATGGCGAATGATTCGGGAACTTTTGGCATCGGTCAATGTGCCTTCCAATCCATAGCCCACTTCGATGCGAACCTTTTTTTCTTGCACGGCAACCAGGAACAGGACGCCGTTGTCCGTACCTTTTTTCCCAAGTGCCCAAGCCGTTGCGACCTCATGAGAAAGCTCTTCCAGGGGATGGCCTTTCAACGACGCAATTGTGAGAACTGCAACTTGGTTCGAAGTTTTGGATTCATGAGCAGTCAGGGCGGTATTCAGACTGGAAATGGCAGAAGGGGAAAGCAGATGAGCCTGATCTACCACCCGACCGGTGAGGGGCGGAATATCCAAGCACCACCCGGCCGAAGCCAGGAAGAAGATACTCAGGAGTCCCAACCAGCCTAACCGGTGAAGGCTCAGCCCTGGTCTCGGCCTCATCATGTTCATGCCGTCAGGTGCACCGCTGCCGGGTTAGAATTTTACCTCGGGAGGCGTCGACACGGCCTTTTCATCAGCGACGGTAAAGCTTGGCTTCACTTCAAGTCCCAAGAGGTATTTGGCGGTCAGATTGGTCGGGAAAAATCGAACCCCCTTATTGAATTCCGCGACCTTGTCGATGTAGCGCTTACGGGCTACTGTGATGCGATTTTCCGTGCCCTCCAGTTGGCTTTGGAGATCACGAAAATTTTCGTTGGCTTTCAGATCAGGATATTTTTCCACGACAACCATCAGGCGGGAAAGAGCGGATGAGAGTCCTTGTTGGGCTTCCTGAAATTTCTGAAACACACTCGGGTCTTTTAACGCTTCTGGTGTCAGTGTTATCCCGGTGGCTTGAGAACGCGCCTGTGTCACGCCTTCCAAGGTTTCCTTTTCGTGGGCTGCATAACCTTTCACCGTCGCAACAAGATTGGGAATTAAATCGGCCCGCCGCTGGTATTGATTCAAGACCTCGCTCCAGGCGGCATTAGTTTCTTCGTCCAGCCCTTGGAGGTCATTATAGCCGCATCCGGTCAAGGATAAAGACAGCAGGAGCAATCCGAGCACAAGACGTTTACGAGAACTTTTCATCATCCATTCCTCCTCTGCGAGATAGGCGGGCGGTCATCCCAACAGGGTATCATTATCAGATAATTACCATCATCGTAAAAACAAGAAATAGACAAATGATCTAGAAGGTAGGTGGGAAAGTCGGAGATGATGGTTAATTGTGACAGTCTCAGCAAAAAAGAGCAAATCTAATGAGATACGATTCTTATCAGAAGGAAGTCAAAAATAGGTGAAGCCGCAGACAAAAGGAAAAATAGGATAGTTCATTAAAAAATCTCATAGCAATTGAAAATCTTTCCTTTGGCGATTTGGAAAAAGATCATCTGGCAGCCGAGGTTTTTTTAGGCAAAAGACCCAAAACCAGTGCCACCAGGTCCGGCCTTATTCGAATAGGTGGACGCTGTTTTTGGGAGGGGGGCCCAACTCGCGATGCTCAGACAGGGCCCGCCGGTTTATTCAGGCGTCCACCCATGGGGCCGGTCGGAAGGCGTCGGTCAGGATGAATTAACCTTGGTTTGGAAGAGACTGGGTTTCTAAAATTTTATCAAGAGACGCAGGAGAATACGTTGAGGGTTTGACCCATTTGCCGTCTTCCCGTTTGTGGCCGCCGACTTTGCTCATGTTCGAACGATGGACTTCCTGGAAGACCGGTTCCATGTCAATGCCAAGGGACACGGCGGTGCCATAGACGACATACAGTAAATCAGCAAGTTCCTTCGCAATTGACGGTAAGTCTTTTTCCTGCATGGCTTCCTGAAGCTCGTCAAATTCTTCCTGAATGAGACGTGTCCGAAGGAGTTGGGTTGGCTCATCGGGGATCGAGGGAGTGGGAGACACGTAGATCTCAAATTGCTTGTGAAATTCTTGGACCATGCGTTGCGCGTCGTTCAATGTTCTTGACCTCCTCTGGCTCTTTTTTAAAGGAGCAAAAAATGAAAATCTTCAGATTAATAGGCGACGATCAGATAAATGTCGTTTACGTTCGTGCCGGTTGGGCCGGTCATGATGTGACCGCGGATGTGTTGGAAGAAGGTATAGCTATCATGCTCTTGTAAGGCCTGTTCGATGGAGAGGCCGTTCTTCTTGGCCCGCTGAACCGTCCTCCCATCGACTACGGCACCGGCCGCATCCGTTGGGCCATCGGTCCCGTCAGTTCCGAACCCTGCCACAAACACTTTACTGAGTCCAGCCAGTTCCTGGGCTGCGGCTAGGATGCATTCCTGGGCACGCCCACCTTGGCCTTTTCCGCTGACAGTGACGGTCGGTTCTCCTCCGGCGATAAAACAGGCAGGTCGGTGAACCGGATTGCCGAATTCGACGAGGTCTCTGGCAAAACCTCCAAGGATGCTGCCGATCTCTTTGGCTTCCCCTTGCAAGGGGTAGGGGAGGATGAAAGGTTTGAGTCCTAACAGTTTGGCAGATTTGGCGACGCCCTCGAGGGCCTGGCGATTGTTGGCAAGAATGATATGCCGATTTCGTAACGATTTTTTTCTGGTTGGTTTTAGGGAGATCTGATTGGACGTGGTCAGACCTTGTTGTAGGTGGCGTTGCACGGATTCAGGCACTTTGCTCCAAATCGAATACTGTTGAAAAATGTCTATGGCATCCTGGAACGTAGAGGAATCCGTGACCGTTGGGCCGGATCCAATGGTGGAGAGGTCATCTCCTAAAACATCGGACATGATTAAGGTCAGGATGGTCGCCGAGGTGGCTTGGGCTAATTGCCCGCCTTTGATGGCAGACACATGTTTTCGAACAATATTGATGTCATGAATCGTGGCTCCGCATCGTAAGAGCAACTGCGTGGTACGTCGTTTGGCAGCTAATGTGAGGCTGATTGATGGTGCACAGAGCAAGCTTGAAGCTCCACCGGAAAGTAGGACAATCAACAAGTCACGTTGAGAAAGTGATTGAGTCAGTGCCAGGAGCTGTTTCGTGGCTTTGACACCTCGTCCGTCGGGGAGTGGATGTGCGGCTTTAAAAATGCCAACCTTGTCACATGGGGCATCATGTCCGTCCGGGACAATGACCATTCCGCCTTCAAGCCGATCTCCGAGCATCCGTTCCAGGGCTTTTGCCATTTGTGCCGAGGCTTTCCCAGCTCCGACGCAGATGACGCGATCATAACGAGTCAGATCGTACTGAATATCTTGAACCTGAAGTCGGTTCTTGTGGAGATGGAGGGTATCTGCAATGGCTTGAGCAGGATTGCATGCTTTCAGTCCTGCATTGAGGAGGGCTTTCAGGATGCGTTTAGTGTCCGGACTGGCATGTTGGACGATGACGTGTGTGTTTTTAAGATGTGGTAATGGCATCTGGATGATTGCTCAAGACATGATGGTGAAGAGAGTAAATGATTTTTCGAAAAAAATGTCTGCAATGTACCATATTATCAATAGGGATGAGTCTGAGAAATATAAGGTGAGTTTCTGCCACCCTTAGTCAGTAATGGGAGGTCTCCAGAAGAGATAGAGGCCGCAAGGTTTTTCATTGAGTGTAAGAAGATTGGGACCGGGACACAACTAATGAGAGGAAGGGGAGAAAGAGGACATCTGCCCTGATGGATCAGAAGGGGTTTGTCCGGGTGCGAGGGGAGATTGCCGCCAGAGTCTTTGGTGAACCATGTTACTCAGTTCGATCAGGGAATAGGGCTTGGTAATCACGCCGACGAATCCATGGGAGGCATAATTGGCCATGATCGGATCATTCGAATACCCGCTGGACACCAGTGCCTTGACCTGTGGGTCAAGTTGGCGTAACCGGGTCAGGGTTCCCATGCCGCCGAGTTTTCCAGGCACGGTTAGGTCCAGGATCACCAAGAGAAAAGGCGTGTGAGAGTCCATGGCCTGTTGATAGAGGGTCAGCGCTTCCTCTCCATCCTTTGCCATTTTCACCTCGTATCCACAATGCGATAACATTTCTCCTGCCATCATTCGAATAGACTCTTCATCATCCATGACTAAAATTTTTCCTTGTCCCTGACGAATGTTCAGGTTCAGGGGGTTGGGTGATGGGTTGGCCCTGGGAGATGCAGGGAAGTAGAGTGTGAAGGTGGTGCCTCCTCCGACCTGGGATTCCACAGCCACATGACCGGCATGTTTTTTCATAATGGCATAGGTTGAGGCCAAACCCAGACCCTGCCCCGCTGACTTTGTTGTGAAGTATGGCTCAAAGATTTTTGGCAAATGATCTTCGGCGATTCCGATCCCTTCGTCGGTGATGGCGACTTTCACATATGGGCCAGTAGAAAGAGGCAGAGGGCTTCTGATGTCCGGATCGGATATTTGGAGGTTTTCTGCACGAATTGCAATGGATCCTCCCTGAGGCATCGCATGGATGGCGTTCATGAGGAGATTTTGTAGAACCTGGTTGATTTGCCCAGGGTCAGCTTCAATGGTCCATAGGTTTGGATCTGTCCATGTTTGGCAAATAAGCGATGATCCGGAAAGAGCCAGATCGGAAGATTCCTTGATCAGCTCGTGCAAGGTCACGGTTTGTTTAATGGGATCGCCGCCCTTCGCGAAGGTGAGTAATTGGTGCGTCAGATGCTTGGCGTGAAGGGCCGCACGTTCAGCTCGTTCTAAGTAGGCCTGGGGTTGCTTGGAAGAAGACAAGATTTGTTTGGTCAGAGTAATATTTCCCAGGATAGTCGTCAGGAAATTGTTGAAATCATGGGCGATGCCGCCGGCTAGATTTCCCACCGATTCCAATTTTTGGGAACGAAGCAATTGGGCTTCCAGGCGCTGCTTTTCCTCTTCAGTTTTTTTGCGTTCCGTCACATCTCTTGTGACTCCCGTAATGCCTATGGGG
>BQIZ01000060.1 GCA_021604365.1 Nitrospirales bacterium | reverse complement strand
CCATTGATGAAGACTTTTGGCAAAGTCGGCCAGTTGGTCATTTTTGAAAGGGCCTCCCGTTTTTCAGGGTTTGGCAAGGCGTTGATCAATTCATAGGGGTAGCCGAATTTGTTAAAAAATTCCATGGTCTCCACCGTAAATCCGCATTGAGGGGCAGTCTTCGTGCCTTTCCCGTAAATGAGAATTTTGTGTTGGGCGATTTCCTTGTTAATTTCGTCTTCAATGGGCGTACTCATTAGCTTATCCTCCTTGGGCTTCATTGCGGGTTTTAGCCTGAATTTCTAGGGCATGAATGCGTCCGTCTTTCATCGGCGCGTCGAGGGCTTGGTAGATCATTCGATGACGGTCCAACAAATTCTTTCCTTCAAAGGCATTGGAAATGACTTTGACCGTAAAATGGTCCATGGTACCTGTTCGATCAAGAACCGAGACTTCGGCATCGCCTAACGCTTGCTGAAGTTGAGTGCTGAGATCCTCAAATGTCATCATAGAAAAATTTTGATCCTGGTGAAAAATGATGGGACGTCCAGTCCCCACTATACCGGAGAAAGAATTTTCTACGCAATGTGGTTCTGGAACCTTCTCAGAATAAATGGTTTCTTGTGGGATTCCGATGTTTTGCCTTGTTCATTCTGGGGGACGAGAGTTCGTGGTCCGAGTTGAGGTAAGGAGTAAATCGTCAGGGAGAAAAATGGCGGAAGTAAGAATATAGATGAGAAGCGGGAGGAGGGAACCCTGGCTTTGCCTCCTGTCTCCTAACTGCTTACCGCATTTATTTATTTTTATTAAAGTGGAGGAGGATAAAGGCTTGATTGCAGAAAGGCTTCGAGGCCCTTCAACACTTGAAGGGGAATTTCATGACCTCCACGGAACTCTACCCAACTGACAGGTAATCCGGCTGTTTGAATATGTTCACGAAGTTGCTCTGCCATGGAAAACGATAAAATGGGGTCATCAATGCCATGGCTTTGAAATACCCGAAGACCTTGGCGATTGGGCAGGCGTGTGAGCCATTCTTGCTTGGCTATGAGTGTACCGGATAGCAGTGCCAAGCCTGCCAAAGGTAAGTCGGTATGAAGGGCCAGGTCAGTCGCCAGCATGGCCCCTTGGGAAAACCCTCCAAGGATCAGTGATCGATCCGGTACCGACAAGGTTTCTATGGCGAGAGAGAGGACGTCCTGCATTTGGGTGCGGGCCGGGGGCAAGCCACGTGGAATTTCTTGTGACAACGCATCCCACTGCCCTTGGGCCCTGGCTTGTGTAAGGCGTTCCATGTCCAGCATCCACCAGGCTCGAGCGTCACCAAAGCCCATGTCCAGTTGGAGGGGAGCAGCAGGAAAGAGGAAGCGGACTTCTTCCGGGACATTCAGATAGCGCCATAACTCGACTAAATCATCCCCTGGTGCTCCGAATCCATGCAAGAGAACCACAAGTGGTCCGTCGCCGCTTCCTTGGCGATCCCCTCCACCTGTAATACACACATCTAAGCCGGCCAAATGTTCGTGTCGCATACAGTCAGAAGTCTAGTGGAATAGACGAGAGAGGGAGGAAATTTTCGATTGGCTGTGTATTGGTAAAACCCGTGACTGTGATACTGGAAGGCGAATTTGTTAAAATCCTAATGGCCCATTTTCGGGGCGCCGGCATTGGCGCCTTCTGTGATGAGCGGAATCCGTAAGACCTGATGGCAGTGATTGCAGACGACTTTTAAGGTATTCTCGTCGGCATATTGGATCTCTTCTTCTTTTTTCCAAAATAGCTTACTGCATTTTGGACACTTTCTGACTAACATCGACATCGGCACGACTCCGGTTTTTTGTCAGTTAATTCTAGTAGACTTAGTGTAATACATCTTGCCACAATCTGCCAACGCATGATCAATTTTTTGGATTCCAACGATATTCAGGCGCAAGAGCTTTTGGCATTGTTCTGCCAAACAGATTGGGCTTGTACTCGTTCATTGGATGATACTCAGCGTATGCTGGCACATACGGATGTGGTCATTTCCGCCTGGGATGGTCCCAGACTTGTCGGATTTGGAAGGGTGTTGACGGATTTCATCTATCGCGCCTCGATTTGGGATGTGATCGTGGATCGCGCCTATCAGGATCGGGATATCGGTAAAGGAATTATCCAGCGAATATTAAGGCATCCCAAGCTGGAACGGGTGGAGTTGTTTTGGCTTTGCACAAGGCGCTATCAGGGGTTTTACGCCTCTTTGGGATTTTCTGATAAAGAGCAGACTGGTATGGTCTGGGACCGGGGCAAGCCTATCGTTCCTCCAACGGAACCATTCAATAGGTAGAGATGAGGTCTGGAGACATTTGGAACGTGCCCATGGTTATTCTATTGCGGAATCCAAATCAGGAAAACGAGGTGACCAGTGATTGTTGTGGGATTAATGTCAGGGACGTCGGCGGATGGGGTCGATGCGGCGGTCGTGGATATTCGAGGAAGTGGACATCGTCTCAAGAGTTCACTGCTCAAACATGTTGGCCGTTCTTATTCTCCCAGGCTTCGTCAACTCATTTTACAATCGTGTGAGCACGGGACCGTAGGGCAAATCTGTCACCTCAATGTGGTCCTGGGCGAAGTGTTTGCCAAAACCGCATTGTTAGCCATAAAACATTCCGGCCTTTCTCCTCAACGAGTGGCGTTGATTGGTTCCCATGGTCAAACGATTCATCATCGGCCCGCCGCGATTTATGAGCCTGGTATCGGTCAGATCCGTTCGACCCTGCAAATTGGAGATCCCAATGTGATTGCGGAACGTACCGGAATCACGACTGTATCGGATTTTCGAGCTAGAGATCTTTCTGTGGGGGGGGAGGGGGCTCCATTGACGCCTTATGTCCATGCTCTTCTTTTTGCTCAGACACGTGCGACACGAATGGTGGTCAATCTCGGAGGGATTGCCAATGTGACCGTACTGCCCGGCGGGGGAAACTTGGCAGCGGTTCGGGCGTTTGATACAGGGCCTTGCAATATGTTGTTGGATGGATTAGTGGCTATAGAGACACAGGGGCAAGCCAGATTTGACCGGGGTGGTCGTCTTGCCCTGAAGGGTCATGTGGATAAGGGCCTGCTTCGTTGGCTGCTTGCGCATCCCTATGTGTCTCGACGTCCTCCGAAATCCACCGGGCGTGAGATGTTTGGGGAAGACTATATCCAGCGAGTGTGGGCTCAGGCGCAGCGTCGCCATTTGGCCTTTTCCGACATTTTAGCGACGAGCTCTCGGTTTATTGCTCAGGTGATTCACGATTCGCAAAAATGGACGAAAGAGATCCCTGGTGAGTTGGTGCTTGGCGGTGGTGGGGTGCGGAATGCTCGACTCTGGTCAGAACTGTCCGGTGTGTTCGATCCAATTCCCGTGAGGTGTATGGACGAATGTGGAACCTCCAGCCAAGCCTTTGAAGCGCAGGCCTTTGCGGTGCTGGCGTATCAAACCATTCACGGTATCTGTGCCAATCTCCCTAAGGTCACGGGGGCTCGCCATCCGGTTATTTTGGGTACCGTCACTCCCGGTATTCACGGACTTCCTTAGAATGCTTCTTATTGTTACGGGATTGTTCCTCCTGGGGAAATGACTGACGAATTGATGTCTCAGAACAGCTTCTCACTGATTCTCCTGGCTGGCTTCATACTCGGAGCCGTGTTTTTGTTGCGATGGATCTGGCGCCGTCCCCTTCCAGCGGGGGCTCTTCCACCGATGACTCCTGAATCTGCTGAGAGCGTGGTGACCGCTCGACCCCTCATGTCGCCGGAAGAAGCGACGCTGTACAATCTGATTACCCTAGCGGCCCGTGACCATATGTTGATTTTGGCTAAAATCCCCCTCCTCAGTGTCCTGTCTGTTGTCGATAAAGATGAAGAAGCTCGAAAAGCGGTTATGCGAACGATTCAGCCTGTTCGCTGCGATGTCGTTCTTGCGCATCCTGGTTCTCTTAAAGTCATGACGGTGGTTACCTTGCAGAAGGAGGTTCCTTCTGCGGCAGGACGCGAGGATCGGGATCGATTTGTGGAGACCCTGTTGAAGGCAGCGGGAATTCAATTGATTACTCTTCAGGTCACACAGACCTATTCCGTGGATCAACTGACCGAATTGCTTGGCCTGGCTGAAGAAGAATAAAGATAGGACCAGGAAGGCATGTTGTGGGAAAGATCATTGAGGGAAATGGCGTCTGAGATTATGTCCTTATGACCGGTAGGATGGCCTGAAAGGCTTTCAACCCTTCATCAACGATGGTGCCGGTTTCCATTGCTGAATCATCGATTGGAAGAAACCGCGCAATTTTAAAGAACGTGCGATGGTCGAGTGTTGCGGCGACTTCTGATCGTCGACTGCGTGCGATGGGAAGAGTGAGGCCTGGTCCGTATTTCCACTCCCAGAGAGACGGGCTGAGACAGAGGCAGAGATCTCGGTCTGCTACCTCTGAGTATCGATTAAACAGGTTGCGTCGATATTGTTTGATCAGCGGGCCTTCAATCATAAGGGCGAAGACGATGTGGTGCCCCCACCAGATCAAGGATCGGAAAGCAAACTTGGTCTCACGTGTATACAATCTGGGGAAATCCACATATTGATAGGGGAAATCTTCAAGATGCTCGCCTTTGACAAATTGCCTGGCTTGAGAATCGAATCCTTCGGGAGCGAGAAGGGACTGTAACGCGATTTCAGCCTCAAGACGCTCCTGGAGCTCCTCCAAAATCTGTTTGATTTTGAGCGAAATCTTGGCTTTCTTCCTGAAAAACTCGCGATCGGCCAAGAGGGTTAATTCATCAGGAGTGAAGGAATGACTAGTGGTCATAAGTTCATATACCTCACATACTTAAGGATCGGTTGTGGAAGAGTATCTGCCTTTCTTTTTTTTGAGGAATGTCTGCGGCGTGAATGGTGAATGGGGGAGAATCGGGACTGATGAAAATTGCGACCTACAATGTCAATTCTATACGAAAACGGATCGGTATTCTTCACAAGTGGTTACGGCAACACAATCCGGATGTCATGTGTCTTCAAGAGACCAAAGTGCAAGATCATGAATTTCCCCTACAAGCGTTTGCCGATTTACCCTATCACATCAATTTTTGTGGTGAGAAATCCTACAATGGGGTCGCCATTTTCACCCGGACACCACCGGAACTGGTGTCATTCGGTTTAAAAGACGGGGAGCCACAAGAAGATCCTGCACGCCTGGCTCGGGTGGTGATGAATGGCATCACCATTATTAATACTTACATTCCCCAGGGATTTTCGATTGATTCCCCGAAATATGCCTATAAATTAGAGTGGTTCCAGAGATTGAGGAAATATTTTTCGCGTGTGGGCTCAACAGGCCAACCTGTGATTTGGTGTGGAGATATGAATGTCGCTCCCGAGCCGGTTGACGTGCATAGCCCCGAAAAACATCGTAAGCATGTGTGTTTCCATGAAGATGTGCGTCGGGCGTATCAGAAGACCGTGTCCTGGGGATTCGTGGATGTGTTTCGACATCACTTTCCGCATCAACAGCAATTTACGTTTTGGGATTATCGACGACCAGGAGCTCTGGAGGCAAACCGTGGATGGCGAATTGACCATATTCTGGTCACTCCTCCACTCCTTTCCCATTCCCATACGGTAAAAGTGGATGTGCAGCCTCGACGGGAGGAGTCACCATCTGACCATACGGTTTTATGGGCGGAATTTTCACTGTAAGGAAAAAGGTCGGTTCTTGTTCAGAACCGACCCTGGTAAATAAGGCCTAAGCCTATTGCGTGGAGAAGATGTTCGAATCGGTTCGTGTTTGGTAGCTAAAGACCCAAGGGCAGAAGTAAGCATTCATCCGAATGGTTACCCAACGAACCTATTTCGATTTTTTGTGTCGAGGCTTTGGATCTTCAGTGATGTTTTCAAGGGGAATGAAGACCGCACACGCCACCACAGTGGTCCAGAGATTCGGTTTCCCAATCGCAGATTGGGTAATGTTTTGAGTTCGAACAATATCTCTTCCCATTTTGAATACCTGCTCACGTTCCTTCCAGGCAACATTTGGATCGAATTTGATGCCAAGAGTAGTTGCGAGCATCTGAGCTGCGAGATCTTCGGTGTATTCTCCCGCCTCTTCATCCGTTTCCCCATAACCATGATGTTCTGATAAGTAGCCATAATTTACCTTCCTACCAGAGGGAATGGCCACGCCGATTGAAGCCGAAATCAAGCGATTCCGCTCGTTGGTTTCAGATCTGGCCATGACGCAAAAGGTAATTTCGCCTGGATTAAGTAATTGTTCGCCACGTTTTCTCGAGATGATTTTACAATCTGGAGGAAGAATGGATGAGACGGTCACCAGGTTGCAATACGCAATTCCTGCGCTCCGGAGGGCTTCTTCGAAAGATGCCAGTTTTTCCTTGTGGACGCCCACACCTCTGGTGAGAAACATTTGCGTTGGGACCATCGCGACTCCTTCGTCGATCAGTTAGTGGTGGATTGGGATAGGCAGGAAATGGCCGGGTTGTCGTCGAATCTGATCACACCCTCGCTTCCAACCTCGCTGCGGAAACGATAAATGGGAAAGTCTGGACGATTCGGACGGCCACGGGGAAAAACAACCTTGCCACGTATGCGCATATTTTTACCAAGAGTGGTTGGCAAGGTGCAAGATCGTGAGGACTGAACGTTCAAGAAAAAACACGAAGGACTCAAGAAGATTTTTTGACCAGCAACAATTTAGGCTCGGTCAGTTCCTGAATAGCATACCGAACCCCTTCACGCCCTAATCCTGACTGTTTGACTCCTCCATAGGGCATGTGATCGGCCCGAAAAGTCGGAATTTCATTCACGAGAAGCGCACCGACTTCTAATCGTGAGTATGCCTGATACATCGCATCGATGTTGCTGGTGAATATTCCTGTTTGGAGGCCGAAATCAGAATCATTGTGAAGGGCAAATGCTTCTTCGAGGTCTGCATAGGGTGTGACGGTGACCACTGGACCGAAAATTTCTTCGCAACAGACCCGCATATTGTTGCTGACATGAGTCAGGACTGCCGGCTCGATGAATGAATCCTTTCGCGTTCCGCCGGTCATGACTCTTGCCCCTTGCGAAACGGCTTCCTGGATCCATGCCTCGACCCGGCGTGCGGCTTGTTCGCTAATGAGGGGACCGACGACAATATCCTCGAGCGAGGGATCGCCCATAGGCAATAATCGAACGCGGTCGACAAAGGCCTTAAGAAAGTCGTCGTACCGCGATTCATGAACGAAAATTCGTTGCACAGAAATACAGGTCTGTCCGGCATATCCGTACCCTCCCGCCACGCAACGGTCTATGGCTACATCGAGATTGGCGTCCGGTTCTATGATCACCCCGGCATTGCCTCCGAGTTCCAGTAGGACCCGTTTGTATCCGGCTTTTCCTTTCAGCATCCATCCAATCGTCATAGAGCCGGTAAAACTCAAGGCTTGAAAGTTGGGATGGGCCACCATCTGTTCTGCCAGGCTATTGGAACAGGGGATGATCGTCAGCATTTCCGGAGGCAGTTCCGTCGTCAAAAAAATTTCTCCCAACATGAGCGAAGTTAACGGGGTTTGCGGGGCTGGTTTCAATATCATCGCGTTTCCCGCCGCTAGGCAAGGGGCCACTTTGTGGGCTACCAGATTGAGAGGGAAATTAAATGGGGTAATGCCAAGAACCGTTCCGATCGGGAAGCGTGTGACAGATCCTGAGTAGGCCTCCCCTCCTGGGGTGAGATCCATCGGAAGGATTTCTCCAGGGATGCGAGTACTTTCCTCTGCGGCCAGGCGAAAAGTCTGAATGGCTCGGTCGACTTCACGCCGTGCGTCGGTAATTGGTTTGCCGGCCTCCTGACAGATTGTGGACGCAAATTCTTCCCGTCTAGTAGATAGGCCAGTCGCGATGTGCAGGAGTGCCTTTGCTCTGGCATGTGCCGGTATTCTGGCACATTCGGATGAAACCCGTTTGGCGGAGTTGGTGACCTGGTGGATATGCTCAGGCTCGCCCTGGCAGACTATGGCTAACACCTCATTGGAGTAGGGATTGCGTACCGGCTCCGCAGATGGGGTCTTGACCCATTGGCCGCCTATAAGGATTGGCTTTGCCGTGGCCACAGTCATGAAAAGATGAGACCCTCGTGAAATAGAGGCGATTAGATTGATGAAGGTGGCTGGTCAGAACCGGGATCAGACGAGGAAGGCAAATGTTCGGCTTTCTGAATGAGATTCTCCGTTCCCCATTCCTTGATCGCGTCTAAACTAAACGGTTCGAATGCGGCAATGGCTCCGCAACTCGGACACCCGTCGACCGGCATCTTGGCTTTGAATACTTCATCAAAACAGGTTAAGCACACAAATAAATCCGGTTCACCTTGTGCGCATTCAACAGGCCAGAAAGATTGGGATTCAGTCATGACATCAAACCCGTCCTCTGAGTTAAAACATGAATGTCAATATTACCTGTGCAAATGTACACCTAATCACGCTGTCAGATCAATGAGGAAATGCGTGGAGAGGGAATGAATGAAGGATTTATGTCCCTTCGATATGAGTAGAGGACGGTACTGGTAAAAAGATCGAAGGGGTTCAGGCTCCATGAAGCGTGAGCAATTTATCGATTTCTTCCTTGAATGTCTCATAGGGAAAGGCACCTGGAATTAAAATGAGATGAGGATCTTCTGGAAGGGTTGTGGGAAAGAGGACGAATGCCGGCGTGCCACGAATTCCTAAGGATCCTGCATCCTGTAAATCCTTCTCAATATCCTTTAAATAGCGATGGGAAGCCAGGCATTCAGAAAATTGCTCGCCGTGGAGGTTGAGGTCCTTGGCATATTGCTTGAGATTATCCGGAGCCAACTGGCCATCACTGTTAAAAAGACGATCATGCATGGGCCAATAGGCATTTTGCTCTCCTGCGCATCGGGCAGCATCGGCTGCTCGAAGTGGACTTCCCATGCCTCGAGGGAAGTCCCGATAGACAAATCGCACTTTTCCGGTCTCAATATACTCTGAAAGCAATTTGGGAAAGGTCTCATGAAAAAACTTTTCGCAAAACCCACAGGTAAAATCCGAGTATTCCAGCAGGGTGATCGGAGCCTTAGGATCCCCTCGCACTACATCATCATCCTGGATCAAAAAATCCGGAGTTTTCCCATGAGTCATGGGACTTATGAGCAGGGTGCCGAGAAGGATGGCGAAGGCTATGGTGGATTTGAGGGACTGGCCAATATTCATCATCACTCCCTTACCAATATTGTTGCATTCCTGACGGACCATGTCGAGATAAGAGTTTGGTCATGTGCCAGGTGTTGAATTTACCTGCGACGGGCACTTTCCAAAAGTCCCATCATCAGAAGTGGCCAGACCACTGTGGCATCACTCAAAACCTCAGCAAACATCCCACCCTCTTTTCTTGGCACAAATTTTCCCCATGATACACCCTCCTCATACGTGCATCCGCTAAGGCCACCCCAGTAGTCGGGCTCCGGGCAAATGCGAACACCATACTGGTATCGCGGAGGGGTTAATTGTGTATCCATCCGGAGATTGAGAATCTCGATGTAGGGGGGCGTTTGTTGCGCCCAATTCCGGGGAACCCCGCCACCAATGGTGAAAATCCCTAGCCGTTTGGCAGACAGCAGCTTTTCCGTATAACTATTGAGGTCCAAGAATGGATTAAACGCCGGACGAGATTGCTGCAAAAACTGCCAGGTTTCCTGATCGGAGAGATCGGGTGATGGAGGTTGGCCTTGAGATTGTCGTTTTTCCTTCATCGCCCAAATGGAGACATCCAGCCCCATTTCAGAATCGGTAAATGCAGGAATATAGACCGAGACACCCTGCTCATAGGCACTTTTTAAAATACCTGGGCCTTCGTAGTCGTCATGGAGCGTTTTCCCGATTTCTCGAGTCAGGATTTCCGAGGAGATGGGGGTTTCCGGAGTCATTCGCTTTAAGGTTTGACTGACGACCCGTTCGACGTGGTTTAGATTTGTTTCCATTTCCAGCGTGTCGTAGACCCGGTTATACCCTTTTTCATAGAGCTCGGTATCTGTCATGGATGGGTGATACTTGTAGTGGGTTTTACCTACAGCTTCGCTCAGGCCGTGAGCAATCAACGCCCCTGTGGATACGACGGCCTGCACCATGTTGCGGTCGATCATGCTGCAGATAATCTTTCCCATTTTTGCAATGGTCATGGCCCCGGACAAGGTTAAGATCACGGTACAATCAGGATCCTCGACCATTTTTTTTAAAATCTCAAAGGCATCGCCAAGACGACGCCCGCCAAAGGCCGTTTTTTTCATGGCCGCCAGAAGATCGGAAAATGATTCAATCGTTTCCGGATCCAGAGCCTCCAGGGCTTCCAGCCCGTCGCTTTCGCCATCGTGAAAAGTTCTCGTCGCCATTACAGATCCTTACGGCATAGATTAAAGAAATAACCAGACGGGAGTACAAGGAGTCTGATTTTAATGGGTGCGAATGCGAACAACCAGGAAGGGGGCGAACGTCCGCTCCTGTAGCAATTGGTGATCCCAACGGGATTTGAACCCGTGTCTGCACCTTGAGAGGGTGCCGTCCTAGACCAGCCTAGACGATGGGACCAGTCTGAGTCTGTTCGTTAATTGAAATTTATGTTTTCTGCCCTTACCAGGGATGCCCGAAATGTACCATTAGGGACATATTGCATGCAATGAAAAAAGGGCGGATGCAGGGGCCAAGAATGTAAATCACCAGTGTTGACTAGGGAGGACACGGTCGCAAAAACAAAAAATTTCTCTTAAATCAGATATCAGAGGAGGGAGAGGCCGGTGTTTGGACGGTTAATTGGCCACGCATGAAGGGATGGAGTCCACAATGGTAAGGATAGTGACCGGGGGCTAACCGGGTTAAGACATACTGATGTTCGGGACGAATGACTCCTGAGTCAAATGAGCACCGTGAACGGGACTGACAGTCGTCTGCGACAATGGAATGCGCTTCACCCGTTTTATTTTTCCACGTGAGGGCGCTATCCAAACGGATCATCAGGTGGTTGGGAGAAAAAAATGGCGGTGCTGATTGAATGGCAATCTGTGGAGAAGAGGCCCACAATATTGGTTGCGTGGAAACGGGGAATAGCAGAAGGATCAGGAAGCAGAGCAGTTGACTCATTTGAAGGAATGTTCTGAATGAACAAAGTAATGTCATGGTTGTTCGGCCATCAAGTGGTCAGGTCTGGCGAAGGAGAGGCTCCGGCCCTTTCGCTATGGTTTGATGGTCAGGAAAATGGCGCCTTTTCCGCGCTGCAAGAGCACGAGGACGGAGGTTCCAGTTTCCAATCGCTTCACAAGCTGTTCAAAATCCCTCACGGATCCAATGGGAGAGCGATTCAGTTCCAATATCACATCACCCGGTTGAACGCCGGCCCGTTCAGCCGGAGAGTTCGGGGCAATTTTGGTCACGACTACACCCTGACCATCTCGTGTTTGTCCAGGCTGGACGGGTTCTACAGAAAGCCCTGAAAGGGGGTGGTTACCTGAGACCGAACTAGGAGACTCACCTGTCAATCCTGCAGTATCTTTAGGCATTTCAGTGATGGAAACCGAGAGATGGACAATTTTTCCGTTTCGCCACACTTCAAGAGGAATAGAACTCTCCGGTGTCGTCTCGGCTACAAGTGTGCGCAAATGGTTCGGATTTTTCACGGTGACACCATTGTAGGTGCGGATAATATCGCCACGTTTCAATCCGGCTTGTCCCGCCGGACTTTCGCTAAACACATCTCCCACCAATGCGCCCTGGGTATCAGGCACATCAAATTGGGTCGCGAGGTCTTGGGATAATTCCTGAATCGACACGCCTAGCCACCCACGAATGACTTTCCCATGCCCGATCAGGCTTTGGATCACACTTTTTACCATTTGGCTGGGGATGGCAAAGCCAATGCCCATGTAGCCGCCTGTTCTGGAAAAAATGGCGGTATTTATACCAATGAGTTGGCCCTGCAGATTGACGAGGGCACCTCCGGAATTGCCTGGATTAATGGCGGCATCGGTTTGAATGAAATTTTCATAATCGACAATGCCGACATTGGCGCGGCCTACGGCGCTAATAATTCCCATCGTAACCGTTTGATTCAACCCAAAGGGATTCCCAACCGCCAAGACCAATTCTCCAACTTCCAGTGCCACAGAGTTTCCCCAGGGTAGGGTGGATAATCCGGTGGCTTCAACCTTGATCACCGCTAAATCGGTTTTCGGATCCGTGCCAATCAGTGTTGCCGGGAGTTTCCGTTTATCTCCTAAGAGGACCATTAAGTCATCGGCCTGTTCCACGACGTGATTATTGGTGACGATGTATCCGTCATCGCTGACAATCACTCCGGAGCCTAAGCCTTGCTCATGCCGTTCGCGTGGTTGTTTAAACCGCCGTTCAAATTCCTCTCCAAAAAATCTTCGGAAAAATGGATCTTCGAACAGGGGATTCGTCCCGGGAGATTGAACTGTGCGTTTGGTCGCCGAAATATTCACGACCGAGGCCATGGCCTCTTTGGCGATTTTAACAAAGGTTTCGTTCGAAGCCAGAAGGGGGGTCGAGGCGTTAACCACGGTCGGCGAATCAGCTGCATGGACGACTGGTAGGGGCAGTTCGGTCTCCATGGGGGCTGCGGTGATGGCGGGGGCAGTCTCGGGGGGGGATGAGGATGGTGCCTGGGAGCATTGAATGTGAGTGACTCCCAAGAGAGCTAGGGCAATGGCGACCCTCCAAAAATGGTGTCTGTTTTTTTCAGGGGATGTTCTCCCCGGACATCGTCCTCTCATGCAGAATACCTTTTCCTTATGTTGGTTAGGAGAGTCACCCTAAGCAAGCCCCTGATTTCATGAGTCTTATCAATGCTCCGAATTTTATTAAGTTGGCATCCAAGTGCGGTGGCATTTAACGGCGAACAACCTTCTGCTAATTCTACCAAAAAAGGTGTATGACTCAAGATGCACGGGTGAGCATGGGACCACTATTGGTGCCAGCAATCAATAAGGATGTCATCATCAGGAAGAGTCCGCATTCAACCACGCCAGGAATTCGACTCAGGGATAATTCGAGCGCGGATGGGTCGGTAATTTCGGGAATATGGAGATCCGCTACATAATTTCCATTGTCTGTGAGAAAGGGCTGGCCGGCTTTGTGGCGCAACGGGGAAGGCCATCCCAGATTCTCTAGATGCCGTTGTGTCGTTTGCCAACCGAAGGGCACGATCTCAACAGGTAAGGGGAACGGAAGCCCAAGGCGGTCCACCTGTTTGGCCTGATCCACAATAACAATGAATTGCTGAGCGGCGTTTGCCACAATTTTTTCCCGCATTAACGCCCCCCCTCCTCCTTTAATCAGATTCAGATGAGGGTCCACCTGATCGGCGCCATCCACTGCCACATCAATGTCCCAGGGTTCCTCATTGTTCAGTAAAGGAATACCCAATTGTTTGGCATAGACCGCTGTGGCTTCTGAGGTTGGCACGCCACGGACTCGTAATCCTTGTTGGACGCGCTGGCCTAAGGCCGCCAAAAAATGATGGACGGTGGAACCGGTGCCCAGTCCCAAGATCTGGCCATCTTGTATGAATTCAAGGGCTTTGTGAGCCGCTTGTGCTTTCTGTTGATCGGGTGTCAATGGGGTCGATGAGGATGGCATAGAAGGGCCTTACAAACGGGAATTATTCAATGACACACGCCCGGAAGTAGTAGTTGTCATCACAACGAGTGGACCGACTTTCTCGAAGCCTGGTGCTCTGCTAACCATATATGGCAAAACGGCAGGGACGAGGGTGCAAAAAACAGAAGCAAAGGTCTGTGAGCATGACACCGGACGGAGGAAGTGGAGTGCGAGTCCTGACGAATACCCAGGGTATCCTTTGATTTCATGGTGTTAGCCAGCCATACCCGCAGCGACGGAGGCCGCCCCGAGCAATGCGGTATGGGGATTCAAAATCACCCGAACGGGTACCTTGGCCAGCAATCGTTTGTACCGGCCCTTTGCCAGAAAGGCTTTCATAAACGTGTCTTCTCGTAAGGCTGAGATGATTTTTGGGGCAATGCCCCCGCCAAGATAGACGCCGCCCATTGCCAGGGTTTTGAGTGCCATATTGCCGGCTTCGGCCCCGTAAATAGAGACGAAAAGCTGGAGGGCTTCTTTACAGATTTCTGGTTTGCCTGTCAGTCCGGCTTCCGCAATCAATGCTGCCGGATCGCCGGTGGGGAGCTTTTCGGCAAACCATGTGGGCTCGTTTTTCTTGGTGTCCCGGAAAAATTGATAAATACTATGGAGTCCGGGCCCGGAAAGAACCCGTTCGTAACTGACATGGAGGTAGCTCGTTCGCAAATATCGCAGCAGATCGATTTCCAAATCGTTGTTGGGTGCGAAATCGGCGTGTCCCCCCTCGGACGGACAGATGTGATAGTCCTTCCCTGTCCAGAGGAGCAGCGATTCTCCCAGACCTGTTCCAGCGGCCAATAACACCTTTGTGCCGTCAGGTGGGGGAGAAGGAGCGTTGGGGTTGAGGTTCTCGAGTTCATCCGGTTGAAGGAGTTGGAGCCCGTACGCGGTGGCCTCCAAATCATTTAACAAACGGACATGTGGAATATTCAGGAACTCCGCGAGTTTGTCGCCTTCAATGGTCCACGGAATATTTGTGGTTTTGCAGGTATTATTCAAGACCGGTCCCGGCACCCCAAAACAGGCGGCGGTGAGGGGACCCAGTGGAGAAGGAGTGGTGGGTTCAGACGAAGGGGCATCGCTGTCGTCCGGGGATTCTTCCGATTCGGTATCGGGAGAAGCCGGTTCTTCCAGAAATTCGGTCAACACTTCTTCGAAGGACTCATAATCAGCCGTATAGACCGTGTCTTCCCGAATAGGCTCTACCCGTTCCTTATCCCAGTCAAACAAGGCCAGATTGATTTTTGTCCCACCAACATCAGCTGCTAAAATCATGACATGTTTCCCGTAAAAATTACTTGAAGCGTCAATTATCAGGCTTGCGGCACCATAGCCCAGGTAAAATACTCAGGGCAAGCCAGAGCCTGAACAGCCTCTCGAGTCAGATCGGTATGCCAAGGGAAATGTCAGAATATGAGGTGAGAAGGAGACGTTCGCCTACCTATAGGAACGTCCAGGTTGAAAAGGTGGCTGCCTGACCGAGCGGGGTTCCATCAGGTTTGAGGATGTTCCACACCGTGGCGCGTTTCACTAAAAACCGTTTTCCGGATCGGGAGATCCGGACTCCACGATAATCAGCGATGAACCCTTTGGTTCTAGCCTGATGCAGCATGCTGGCCCGTTCTTCACGATTCACGGGCTCGGCCGTTTGCCGGGAGGGCGTCTGAGTCAGTTGGTCCCAATCCATTTCCCACAGGGTTAACGCGGTTCGATTTCCATAATTGAGGATAGGATCATCCTGCAGTCCATGAGAGACCACCACAAATGGGCAGGTGAACAAGCATTCCGCCTGTTCCACTGAAGTGCCCTGACGGGGAATCAGTTCTTTTTTCAGCCAATGGGCATAACTATCCAACAGGTATTGGGTCCATTCGATAACCCATGGTCTCCGCCAATGATCGGCTAACGGGTTCATCTGTTTGTCAGTGGAGGGATTCATACAGGTGATGATGCGAAGCGTGGAATCAAAAGCAGTGTAATGCTCTTATGTATTCGTTGAAAAGGACCAATCATCATTGTTGTCCAAAGCAAAGGAAAGTGAACACATTGAATTCAGTATCCAGCCCAAACGGTTTTTCCCGGGAATCCATCTCCATTGTATTTCGGATAGCGAACTTTGGATATAAAGGAAAATGGTTGAGATGTCCATTTGGAGTCTAGTGCTTTTTAGTGCCCAACCTACCTTTTCCTGACCACTCCGGCCTTTTATTCCCTGATCGTCGTTCAGTGATCGGTACTATCCGCTTTCTATTCTAGAAAACAGGAAAACAAGCCAGACATGTTTCTCCCTTCTGACAGATGACTTTCCTTCCCAACGCATAGGGGTTGATTCTTAAGTCCCAAATGCTAAAGTTGGCCCCTCTGTTGGTGGATCCGGGAGTACCTATCAGCGGAAAGACTGACCAGATTATTGGTTAGCCCGTATGCGATCATTCAAGCGCCATGGAATGGTGTAGATCAAAATGAAAAAACGATCAAAGATCCTACAGAAAATTTCCCCTGCTGAGCTGGATGGATTGATCTCGAAATTGAAAAGCGAGAAGTATTCCGAGCTAGCTCTACTCGGTCCTGCTGTGGAATTAAGTCCATCGCCTGAAAACTGGCCCGACTATTTGAAAGGTTATCGATCTGTTTTTCAGTTGACTGAGTTTGTGAAAAACCTGACCGAAAAACTTCTCTCCCTCCCTGCACTCACGATGGTCGAGCTGGGGTACAACCAGATCGGGGACGCGGGGGTGCAGCATCTGGCGGGGCTCATGAACCTTGCGAGGCTTGGGTTGAGGGGCAACCAGATTGGGGATGCGGGGATGCAGCATCTGGCGGGGCTCACGAACCTCACGAGGCTTGAGCTGGCGGGCAACAAAATTGGGGATGCGGGGGTAAAGCATCTGGCGGGGCTGACCAACCTCACGACGCTCGAGTTGGGGTGGAATAAGATTGGGGACGCGGGGGTGCAGCATCTGGCGGGGCTGACCAACCTTACGACGCTCGAGCTGGGTTTGAACGAGATTGGGGACGCGGGGATGCAACATCTGGTGGAGCTCAGGAACCTTAGGAGGCTTGAGCTGGCGAGCAACGAGATTGGGGAGATGGGGGTAAAACATTTGGCAGGGCTCACGAACCTCACGATGGTCGAGCTGGGGTACAACCAGATCGGGGACGCGGGGGTGCAGCATCTGGCGGGGCTCATGAACCTTGCGAGGCTTGGGTTGAGGGGCAACCAGATTGGGGATGCGGGGATGCAGCATCTGGCGGAGCTGTCCAACCTCACGACGCTCGAGCTGGGGTGGAATAAGATTTGGGACGCGGGGGTGCAGCATCTGGCGGGGCTCACGAACCTCACGAGGCTTGAGCTGGCGAGCAACAAAATTGGGGACGCGGGAGTGCAGCATCTGGCAGGGCTCACGAACCTCACGAAGCTCGAGCTGGGGTGGAATAAAATTGGAGACGCGGGGGTGCAGCATCTGGCAGGGCTGACCAACCTCAGGACGCTCGATCTAATAAATAATTATCTTGCCGACCTATCTCCTCTTTCGAATCTGAGTTCCATGGTCCATTTGAATCTCAGCAAGACGATGGTTTCTGACCTTTTACCCTTAAAACGGCTATTTGAGAAGGGCATATCTGCCAAATGGGAGACGGGAGAAAAAATATGGGAAGAGGGCATATATGTGGGGGATTGTCCGCTTATTCATCCTCCACCAGAAGTCGTTAGGCAAGGGCTTGAGGCGGTTCTGAACTATTGGCGGGAGATCGAGGTGCAGGGGGTAGACCAGCTCTTCGAAGCCAAGATGCTTATCGTGGGGAAAGGACGGGCAGGGAAAACGAGTCTGTTACGCCGGCTGTATCAGCCTGATCAACCATTGCCGGATGAAGACGAAACCACCAAAGGCATCGATATTCATCGGCATGACTTTCCACTGGTTAATGGCCGGACGTTCCGGCTGAATGTGTGGGATTTTGGCGGGCAACAGATCTACCATGCTACGCACCAGTTTTTTCTGACGAAAAATTCCCTCTACATCCTTCTGGACGATACGGCCGAAGATCATAAGTCCGTCACAGACGAAGGGTTCAGATATTGGTTGGAGATTATTGAGCTGCTCAGTGACCGGAGTCCTGTTTTGATTTTCCAGAATGAAAAGGGTGGACGGAGCAAGGTGATTGACGAAGCAGGGATCAAAGGCCGATTTCCGAATGTGAAGGAGGTCTTTCGGGGCAATTTGGACAAACCCGACTCAGCCAAGTCCCTCTCTGCGGCGATTGAGTTTTTTGTGCAGCGTCTCCCACATGTGGGAGAGGAGGTGCCTGCCAAATGGGTCTCTATTCGGGGCGCTTTTGAGGAGGAAGCTACTCACCGGCCCTATATCTCGCAGGAGGACTATTTCGCCGTCTACCGTCGGCACCTTGAGTTCGACCGCACCAAGGCCCTGCATTTGAGCCGCTACCTGCACGACCTCGGTGTCTTTCTGCATTTCCAGGACGATAGGTTGTTGCGCCGGACCGTGATTTTACAAAATCCGTGGGCGACCGAAGCGGTGTTCCGCATCTTGGACGATCCCACGGTTGTGGGGCGTCTCGGCCGTTTTACGTTCGCGGATTGCGAACGGGTCTGGGCGACCTCGGAATACGCCAACATGCATCCTGAGCTGCTGGCACTGATGGAAAAATTCGAATTGTGCTACGCCCTGCGGGATCAGGGCGACACCTGGCTGGCCCCTCAACTGCTCTCACCTTCCGTTCCTCCGGCGCTGGAGGGATGGGCCAAATTGGGCGATCTGGTATTGAGCTACCGGTATGGCTTTTTACCCAAAGGCCTTATCAGCCGTCTGATGGTTCGCATGCATCGTTTTGTCCCACGTCCCGAGATGGCGTGGGTCACGGGCGTGCTATTCCAACGAGAGGAGACTCAAGTGCTTGTTCAGATCACGCCCGGAAGCAATGAAATTGTCCTGCGGGCTCGAGGGTCTGAACGTAAGGCCCTCCTGAGCGTCATTGCCAGTGACCTGGACGCGCTCAACGCGAGCTTTCCCGGTTTGGAAGGGAAGCTGGGGAAGTGGATTCCCTGTGTCTGTTCCCAATGTGTGGTTTCGGCTTCGCCTGGTATGTTTGATTACAAGCGGTTGCTAAAACGAAAACAAGATGGAAAGCCTAAGATAGAATGTCCCCAAGATAGCTATGAAGAAGTCAGTGTGCTGGAGTTGCTTGATGGCCTGAAATTGGAGAACCTTCCGCGCTGGGCCGACAAACCGTCCGATGATCAGAATGGTGTATCGGACGCTTCTTCTGCCGGACAGACTCCGAGCAGAACCATAAAAATTTTTCTGGCTTCTTCTGAGGAGCTACGGGAAGATCGGGATGCGTTCGATCTGTATTTCAGACAGCAGAATGACCGGTTGCTTCAACAGGGCGCGTACTTGGAGATTGTCCGATGGGAAAATTTTCTGGATGCCATGTTCGACAGTCGGCTTCAGGATGAGTACAACCATGAGGTTCGGTCATGTGACATTTTTGTGAGCTTATTTAAGACGAAAACCGGCAGGTATACCGAGGAGGAGTTTGATGTGGCTCATCGCGCATTTAAGGAGCAAGGAACACCTCGGATTTATACTTTGTTCCTAGATGCTCAGGTTTCCACGGTTTCGGGGAACAGGAATGATTTGCAATCACTATGGAAGTTTCAGGATAAGCTTAGTGAGCTCGGGCACTTTTGGACCAGGTATAAAAGTACCGAGGATCTCCATCTTCAGTTTCGAGACCAACTCGACAAACTGTTAGACCAAGGCCTGGTTTGATCTGGAGAAACCGCTTTGGATATATGTTCTTTTCCCGCCTGGTAAAACCTTATAGCCAATGAGAAAGTCCAGAGCACATTCGGGATCGCATGCGAGGTCGGGTCTTGCATACATGCATCTTTCAATTCGAGCCATCTGAGCTGGTCCGGCCCTGGTGGCTCCCATGTCTGCTTCCCAAGGCAAGGATGCCTTGTATCCAAAAATGAACCGCTGCCCTCTAGATATCTTTTTGGGCGGGGAGTCGTCCCGCCAGCCGAGCCACTTTTGTTTCGGCAAAAGTGGCCAAAACCAATGACGCCCAGACAGGCTTCATTGGATGGGACAGACGCGAGCCTTAGAAGAGCAGACCAACTCGCTGCGCTCAGACAAGGTCTGCTGAATCATGAGAGCGTCCGTCCCTTGAGCCTGTCAGCAGGCGTCGGATAAAGGAAAGTGGGTTTTGTATATACCACGTTCCAAAACAGCACGAGCGGTTTTTAGTGATACCGAGATTCGTCCTAGAAGATCAGGTCATAACTGGAATCCCGTGGCCTTGTGGCGAGGCCAAGTCGTGTTGCCGACTGCGGAGGAAGGCGCGCATTGTTTGAGCGCAGCGAGTTTGCGCGCCGCCGGAGTCGGCGACACGGCGCAGGGCACCCGAAGGGCCACGCCACGGCCACCATGGTTT
>BQIZ01000059.1 GCA_021604365.1 Nitrospirales bacterium | reverse complement strand
GGCATTCGTTTTTATTACCCCAGACAAGTCGGAATGATGATGAAGGATCTTCCCAATCATTTTTACCATTTGCCCAACCGCACCTTTTCCGTCTGGGAAGGCATTAAAACCCAAGAATATAAACTGACCCCGAATCCCTATTATTTTCTGCCTGACCACGATGCCTTTGTGACGAATTTCCTGCTGCAATTGGATCCATCTCCGGACAAGACTACGACGATTCTGCGTGGGGATCCCATTGGTCTTGTATTGCCGGTCATGCTCCCGAAACACTTTACACTCGAAGAGTTGAAGCATCCCCCGGAAATCGCGAGTTCGTAATCCGCCCCAGGCCTTAGGCTTGAGTCTCTAACGGCCTTTTCTCTTTAGTTGTCACCAGTGAATTCCTGCGGGGTATCAGAATGGTGCGCGGTTTTCCTGTCCGAAGGAGTAACCCTGATGCCGCTTCAAATTGATATACTGGTTGAATGTGGACGAGTACGTCTGGACGCGGTTGATCTGGGGGGAGGATTGATTTGTTCGTGATGTCGGTGCCGATGGGGGAGGGACGTGAAGGTTCAACCCAAGTGTGATTTGATTGTCCACCAATGGCAGACCCTTGCCAAAGTCTGTGATGACGGAGAAAGTCAGACTCGCCTGGCGATGTTGTGGGACCACATCAGTCGATTCCCGGTCAGGCAGGCGGCGTCCGCGTATGCCGAGATTGAGACGGCGCATTTTCTCGCACAAGCGGGTTTTTCTGTGGCTTTCTTGGAGGCCTCTGGTGGACGGACGGCGGACTTGGAGTGTTATGAAGGCACACATCGTTTTTTTGTGGAAGTCACGGTCATTCAATCGACCCAAGGGGCTACTCGGAAATCACCGGCCCTGCGTCTACAGCCTCATCAGATTTTAGAAGCCTCTGATGAGTTTTTTGAACAGGCTTTAGTCAAACGGTTGTTGTCGCGTATGGCCGAAAAAGCCAGACAATTAGAACGGTATTGTGCCCCGGTGTTGCTGGCAGTCAGTGTGCCCGATTTACCATGGGGGAAAGGGCGTCCCCAGGACATCCCTCCCATGGATCTTCAGCGATTAGCCGCGATGTTAATTGGAGTGGTCGTCGATGTCCCTCAGTTCAGTGCCATCCTCCTGACCTTATGGAAGGCACCGGCGCAGGAATTACGCAATCCCATTCGTATTCGCCAGGTCACGTGGGTCACCCGGCCACCAGGGAATCCGCGTAATCCTCGAATTCGATTGTTGGCCGTGAACCCGGTTGCTCGATATCGCCTTAGCACTCAAGAACTGAAGAGTATTCAGGAAGAGATGTGAACCCGAGCTGGGTAAAAGGATTGGGATAGGTGGGAGCGATTAGGATGAAGGGAGTGACGCTTTGAGTGCTTCGAGGTTTTTAATGACGAGGAGATCGCCATTCTTGGTTGCCACAGCGATGCCTTCGGTGCATTTGGTCTGGCACTTCTCAAATTCGCGTGTCTGGTGAAGCGATTGAGCCAGTGCAAAATAGGCAGCTGAATACTCGGGTTTCACCAGGATGCATTGCTCCAGAGCGGGAATGGCCTCTTTCCAATTTTCGTCGCTCATGTAGGCTTTCCCCAAGCCGAACCACATGGTTTCGTCCTTCGGGTCCATTTGGAGCACTTTCTTAAATTGTTCGATCTTAGGATTGGCCATAGCGTAAAATCCAAGCAGAAAAGATAATGACAGACAGTGAACGAAAACCAGCCTATCATGCGGGTGTATTCGTTGTCTAAGCCATTCCCCTATGCTAGGATCTTTTTCGCTTTCCCTTCCTGCTTGTCACTAGGCGCAGGGTGTATTACCGGTAACGGTAATCAAGTTTTTCCCCTTTGCATGATTTCCTTCTCAAGTTTGGGAGTTCTGTAGCATGGGACGTGTTGGTTACGTTTCTCATCCGGGCTATGGTCTTCATGAGATGGGCAGAAGCCATCCGGAGTCCCCTGAGCGGCTTCGTGCAATACGCGCGCAATTAGAGCATTCGGGAACGTGGCCCCGGCTGCATCAGGTCGCACCACGACAGGCGGAGCGGAAATGGATTGAACTCGTCCATGACTCCTCCTATGTGGAGAGTCTTGAACGACGTTCTCCCTCAAGTGGCTATGCCTCCCTGGATCCTGATACGTCGATGTGTCCGGGAACGATGGAGTCTGCCTATCTGGCAGTTGGCGCGGGGTTGGCAGCGGTGGACGCGATCATGAATCACGACATTGACCAGGCTTTTTGCGCCGTGCGGCCTCCTGGGCATCATGCCGAGGCGGATCGGGCGATGGGGTTTTGTTTCCTGAATACCATCGCGATTACCGCCCGTTATCTTCAGCAACAGTATGGCCTGCAGAAGATTATGATTGTGGATTGGGATGTGCATCATGGCAATGGCACCCAGCAGGCCTTCTATGATGATCCTACCGTCCTGTTTTTTAGTACGCATCAGTCTCCATTTTATCCCGGGACGGGACGGTCGGCGGAAACTGGAGTTGGTCAAGGCAAAGGTCTGACGATCAATGTGCCGCTCTCAGGAGGACAAGGAGATGTGGAGTACCGGGAGATATTCCAAAAGATCCTGGTTCCAGCCGCCGACCACTTTCAACCTGAATGTATTCTGATCTCTGCCGGGTTTGATGGTCATCAGGATGATCCCCTGGCGAGTATGGATTTAACGGAGCAAGGCTATGCCGAGCTGACTACCATTGTCTTGGAAATCGCGAAAAAATATTCAGGTGGGCGAATCGTGTCATGTCTAGAGGGCGGCTATCAGCTCAAGGCATTGGCGGGATCGGTGGACCGCCATCTTCAATCTCTGCTGGATAATTGACGTGTTGAAATCAAAACGATCATGGGGTGGAAAAGCGTGGCTGTTGCTCCTGTTGGTGCTGGGGGTGGGGATCTATATCTTTTATACGGAAATTCGTCCCACCGTCATATTCGGATTACGGGAGGATTACGCGAAACCCATTCCCTATCAGCAGATTCCGGTGGGATTGCAGAGCTTAAAGGCGGAGGAATGTGGAAGTTGTCATGTTGAAATCTACGAAGAGTGGAAATCCAGTATTCATGCCCAAGCCTTTCATGATCCGTTTTTTCAAGCCTATTGGAAGAAAGATGACAATGTTTGGGTCTGTTTGAATTGCCATACGCCATTGGAGAATCAGCAACCGACCCTTATTCAAGACCTTCCCCGTGACCGAGTCGAAAAAGCCGTGCAAATTCCTAATTACCGGTACGATGCGGAATATCAACAAGAAGGTGTGACTTGCGCGGCCTGCCATGTTCGGGATGGGATGATTCTCGGGCCCTATGACGATTCGGCGGCGCCTCATCCCACAAAATTTGATCCATCGTTCAGAACGACCCAAGTCTGCTATCGCTGCCATAATGTGGTTTCGGGACCCATGCAATTCTACAATGCGGGGCCTTGTGGCACCTATCCCGAGTATGAAGGTAAGTTTTTTATGAAGGAAAAGGGATTGATTTGTCAGAGTTGTCATATGCCGGAAGTTGAGCGGCCGGTTGCCAAGGATAGCCCTATCCGTTTCGGTCGACGGCATCTCTGGCGAGGAGGCCATGATCCGGACATGGTCAAGCGAGCGGTCGCTGTCCAAGTGCAGGCAGAACCTCCCACACCCCAACCTGGTGACGATGTCAAAATGACGCTGACGCTGATTAATGCCGGGGCTGGACACAAAATCCCGACCGGGGACCCTGATCGGTACTTTACCGTTGAATTTACCGTGCGTGATCCGAACGGCACGGTAGTGCATGAGCAATCTGATACCATGGGCCGTTGGATCCTCTGGCAGCCGGTGATTGTGGAAGTCTACGATAACCGACTATTGCCGCTTGCCAGCCGGGACTATTCCTTTGAATATGAAATCCCCGAAAATGAAAAAGGGTGGATGGTTCAGGCGCGGATTCGGTATCATATTCAGACCGATAGTCAAAATCAGATGTTGAGAAATCAATATGGTCTGACGGGTGAAGATCCATATGTCTTTACGATCTATGAACGGGAATTCCCATTGGATGCGACCCTGTCTGCGGCTTTACAGGATCAAGACCCCGATCCTCGGGTGGGGTGCATTGCACCATCCGATAGGCTTGTTCCTCATCATCCGGCAGATACCTCTTCACTTCATTCATAAAAGGAAAGAACTGTGGCTGAAAATTTTTTCATTGATACCGAATCATTAGCGCAAAACCTGGGACGTGAAGGCTTAGTCATTATTGATGTGCGTGGACGCGGGGCGTATACCTCTCATATTCCCGGTGCGGTTCATACAACCTGGCATGAGTACAGCGATCCATCGGCTGTGGCAAAGGGGGTCTTGGATCCTGACCTGGGGAAGATTGAACAGCGCCTTCGATCGCTGGGTATCAACCAGTCCAGCGACGTGGTCATTTATTGTAACCCCTTTGATAATTGGGGGGATGAGGGGCGCATGTTTTGGATGTTGACCTATTTGGGACATGCCAGTGTTCGAATTCTGGACGGCGGATGGGTCAAGTGGACGGCAGAGCAGCGTCCCATTGACCATGAAGCGGTTCGACCAACACTTGGTGATTTTACTGCCACGGCCAATCCGGAACTCATTGTGAATAAAGAAGGGTTAAAAAAACTGCTCAAAACACCTCACCCGGATACCATTATTCTTGATGCCCGAAGCGTCGAGGAATATGCGGGGAAGGAGATCGACGGGTTGCCTCGGGCCGGCCATATTCCTTCTGCCATCAATATCCCGTGGAATCGGTTTTTACAACCGGATGCCACGGTGAAACCTCCCGAGCAGGTTAAGGAAATATTTGAAGATCACGGGCTACGGGATAACCAGGAAATCATGACGTATTGCCTGGGTGGTGTCCGGGCGGCTTGGGTGTTTTGTTTGCTTCGATACGTCGGGTTTCCACGAGTGAAAGTCTATCCAGGATCGTGGTGGGAATGGTCTCGGGATTTCGCGGCACCGGCGGAAAAAGACGTGAAGTTATTATTTCGGGTCACCAATCAGGATCAGATGAAATCATCTTGATCTTGTGTATGAGGAATGAGAGGATAACTTAATCTCTCAGTTCAATTTCTATTTACTTTTTCAAGGAGGTCAGGGATGAGAAAGCAAGTGGTTAAGAAGGCAATTGGCATCATCGCCATACTGGGGTTTCTGGTTGCAGGGGCGTGGGGGTCTGTCGCGTTTGCAGGAGGCAACCCCCATGTGGCTGAATCGATTGCTCATGCCGAGGGAGCCGTGGAACATGGCGGGCAGGGACATGCTGATGCGTTGGTAGAGCATGCCGAAGAAGCCTTGACCCACGCCCAAGCGGCACAAAAGGATGTGAAAAATCCTCATTTAGATGAAGGCGTTCATGAACTCATGGAAGCGGTGGAACATGGCAAAGCCGGTCATGCCGAAGTCGGGACCAAGCATGCGAAAAGTGCAGTGATGCATTTGAAAGAGGTTAAGTAATCATAAAGGCTTGATCTGATAAAAAGCGGGTAGAGTCCATCTCTGCCCGCTTTTTTTTGTGGGGTGGTGATGTCCAAGATCAGTGGAGGGTTTTTCCAATTTTCTCCTGAGTTTGCAGAAGTGCAACGCAATTTGGAGACAATTCTGAATGCCATCCATACCTTTGAGGGACAGCTTCTTGTGTTTCCCGAACTTGCTCTCTCGGGATATCAATTCCTTTCCAAAGACGAAGTCCGGGAACTGGCTGAAGACATTCCTTCCGGTCCCGCTATTAAAACACTGGAGGAGGCCGTTCGGGGACGCGACCTGCACGTCGTGGTCGGGTTGGCTGAACGAGACCATGACCGGTTATTTAATTCGGCAGTACTGATTGGGCCGAAGGGGTATATCGGGACCTATCGGAAAACCCATTTGTTTTTTGAGGAAACCCTCTGGTTTGCTCATGGAGATACGGGATTTCTTGTCTGGGATATTGGAAGGGCCAAGGTTGGTCTTCTCGTCTGTTTTGATTGGTTTTTCCCAGAAGCCGCAAGAAGTCTGGCCATCAAGGGCGCCGATATTCTCTGCCACCCCAGCAATTTAGTGTTGCCCTATTGTCCTGATGCCATGGTGACAAGATGTTTAGAAAACAGGGTGTTTGCCATCACGGCCAATCGAGTCGGCAGGGAACAGCGTGGGGAAAAACCGGCATTGCCATTTATTGGTATGAGTGAGATTGTGGCCCCCAATGGAAGGATTTTATGTCGGTCTTCCCAAAAGAACGAGGAGCTTGGTCTGTATGAGATGGATGTGGCCGAAGCTCGGGACAAACGAATTAATCCCTATAATGATTTGCTCAAAGACCGACGTCCTGAATGGTATGTCTCGTAAGCCGTAAGTAGGGGAGTGTTGAATAATAATTTTCAAGGGCATATTGACCCACAGGCACGTTGCCAATCCGAGGCCCCGGGGCGGTTCAAAAAGCATGCCCTGAGCCTTTCGAAGGGTTCGTCCAGTCCTGCCCTGAATTATGTCGAAGGGAAGGCCGCAGTCATTTTTGTGCGCAGAGCGTACTTCCAGTATGTGAGCACGGAAAAATGGCGACCTGCCTGCGCCCTTGCGCGTCGAAGCCTGCTTCAGCGCATAGAGACGCGAAGCCGCTTTCAGCCTTCGTAGCTATTTCGGCGAAGGCAGGGAACGCCGCTGGCGGCTTTTTTCAACAGCCCCGGTAGGGGAATCCACAAGCCACGGCGGTGGCCTGGCTTGACATAACCGCGAGGATGCCATAAATCCTGAAATAGGGGTGTAACCCTAAGAACCCGGTTATGGTCAGGAGAGCTTTAATCAAGGATGAATCGTTCTATTGGCAGGGATGAGGAGGATATTATGAAGAGGTGGGTGGTCATTTCGATTGTGCTTCTGATGGGATTGTCCGGGTGTATGGTTTCGAAGTCGAAATATGAGGCATCGGTGGCCGATATGGAGTCGGCCAAAGCGGAGTTGGAAAAAAGCCGGATGCATCAGGAAGCCCTTGAAGAACAAATACGTAATTTAAAGGGATTGAACGAAAAAGTTTCTACGGATTTAGAGACCATGACCACCGAGGTGCAACGGATTAAAGAAGGGCGAAAGAATGAGCACACCTTATTGGAAACCCGTGAACGGGAATTAGATCAGGAGAAAGAGCAACTCACGTCAAAATTGCGGGTGGTCGTGGACCAATATCAAAAAGTGAAAGCGCAAAACAAAGCCCTCAAAGAGACCGTGTTGCGCTATCAAAAGGAATTAAAGGATACCCGCGAATCTTCCGTAGGGAGTACAGCCGGAGTGATGAAAGCCTCCGAAAACCCAGGTATGCCCAAAAGCGGAATTTCCCCGCCAGGGGCTAGTCCGATCGTTTCGTCCAAGCCACCCTCGCCCAAAATTGTGACTTCCCCAACACTTCCCAAAATGGGAGGGGATTTAGTCAATATTAATAAGGCACCCGTGAGTGACCTGGTGTTGACGCTAGGGTTAACGCGTGAAGTAGCCGAGGAAGTGGTTTCAAACCGGCCTTATCGGCTTCGTGGCGAGCTTGTGGCGAAAAATATTATCCCCAAGACCACGTTTGACGAAATCAAGGACCGTATCACGGCTTCTCCCTAATGGGAGTGGCGAAAATGCCGCCAGCGGCGTTCCCTGCCTTCGACGCGCAAGCGCGCAGGCAGGGCACTGCCTGGCTGTGCTTACCTACTCCTCCGCCCGCTCAGCTCGCTCAAGCAGCTGCGGTCTTCCCTTCGGCATGACTTAGGGCAGGACCGGACGAGCCTTTTTGACCACTCCCGGCATTCTCAATAAGGGGAACTTCATCAACAGAGATGGAGTTCCCCTTATTTTTTCCGTGTGGTTTTACGACATGGTTCTAGTGTGTGACCCATCTGTCAGACAGCGATCTTCGATGATTTGTCCATCCTGCAGTTGAATCAGCCGGTCAGTTTGAAGGGAAAGTTTTTCGTTGTGGGTCACAATCACGAAGCCTGTCCCATGCGTGTGATTGAGTTTTCGCAAAAGTTCAAATAATTCATCACCGGTATGCGTATCCAGATTGCCTGTCGGTTCATCCGCCAACACCAGGTCAGGGTGCCGGATTAAGGCTCTGGCCACGGCGACACGCTGCTGCTCTCCTCCTGATAATTCACCTGGTTTATGGTGCAGGCGGTGTGAGAGCCCCACTTCAGATAGGAGGGATTTTGCGGCGTCTATGGCCTGCTGTTTGGGGATTTTTTGAATGAGTGCCGGAAGATAGGTGTTTTCCAATGCGGTGAATTCCGGCAGAAGGTGATGAAATTGAAAGACAAATCCGATGGATCGATTCCGGAATCCCGCTAACGCGGTTTCGCTGACCCGGAACATATTCTTGCCTTCAAACAGCACCTCTCCGCTGGTCGGGCGATCTAAGGTTCCCATAATATGGAGTAACGTACTTTTCCCTGCCCCTGATGCTCCGACAATCGACACCATTTCCTTTCGCGCTAAGGTCATGGTAATGCCGTTGAGGACATGCACCGTTTGCTTGCCCATTTGAAATGAGCGACAAAGATTGTCAATGGAGACCAATGGCACTTGAGGAGTGAACTCTGAGGCGATGGGGTTATTCATAACGTAGTGCGCTGACTGGATCTAGTTTTGCCGCTTGCCATGAGGGATAGAATGTGGCGGCAAAACTGATGAGGATGGCCGAAGTGGCTACCAACAAAACATCCAATGGCAGGATATGCACGGGAATGCGGGATATGTAATAGACGGAAGCGTCGAAAGTCCAATAGTTCTGAATGAGCCACAAAAAGGTATAGCCGAGAGGGACCCCAATGCCCGTTCCCACGATACCGATCACCAACCCGTTCAGCATGAAAATCCGCATAATGGCTCCTGGCGTGGCGCCCATGGCTTTAAGGATGGCAATTTCACGTTGTTTCTCGTTGACGATCATCGTCAAGGTCCCCACGATATTGAACGACGCGACCAGGGTGATCAAGACCAGCAGAAGAAACATCATGGTCTTTTCGAGTTTCAATGCTGAAAACAAATTCCGATTTAATTGCATCCAATCACGGGCGATAAAGGTGGAGCCGAGCGTGGCTTCCAGGCGTTGGGCAATCTGCTGCGCCAAAAATACGTCGTTGACTTTGACTTGAATCCCGGTGACCGTCTCACCGAGATTGAAAAATTTCTGAGCCTCTTCCAGGCTGATATATGACAACGACGAATCATATTCGAACATGCCGGATTCAAACACACCGACAACGGCATAGGGTCGAATCTTCGGTGTCATGGTAAACGAAGTCATGGGGCCGACAGGGGACACGACGTTGATGGTATCGCCGATAAACACGCCAAGCCGAAAGGCCAGCTCCTTGCCCAAAATAATTCCAGGAGGATTGGAGGACGCAGGATTGGGATTGTCCTGGTCAGAATTGGGAGATGTCGATGTGAGTGGAGTAACTGGGCGAGTCAGGTCAGCCAAATCCCCAAATTTCATGTTGGCTTCTAAATCGGTCACGCGTGTTTCCTGCGAGGCCTGAATGCCTCGGAGGATGATCCCTTGCACGGCTGTTTTTGAGGTGACGAGCACTTGTTTGAAAATAAACGGGGCAGCGGCTACCACATCGGGGACGGCTTCAATCTGATCGACCAGGTCCGCATAGCCTTTCATGTCATTGCTGCCACGTTCCTGGACGATCACATGCGCGGTCGTGCCAAGAATTTTCGACTGGAGATCCTCCTTGAAGCCGGTCATGATGCCCAGCGTGCCAATGAGGGCTGCGACGCCAAGCGTGATTCCGGTGATGGAGATAAACGTGTTCAGCGAAATCGTTCGTTGCCGACGCTTGGCACGAAGATACCGCAGCCCGATTAATATCTCATAGGGGAGGGTCACAAAGGCCGATCCGGTCGAAGTTGCGGAAAGAGAATGACATCGCGAATCGAGGCCTGATTGGTGAGGAGCATGACGAGTCGATCAATTCCAATGCCTTCTCCTGCGGTGGGAGGCATGCCATATTCAAGGGCTCGAATAAAGTCCTCATCCAGATAATGGGCTTCGTCGTCTCCCGCATCCCGTAAAGCCACTTGGGCCTCAAATCGTTGTCGCTGGTCCAACGGATCGTTTAACTCCGAAAATCCATTCGCTAATTCCCGTCCACCGATAAAGAGTTCAAAGCGGTCTGTCAGGGCCGGGTTGGATTCTTTTTTCCTGGCCAACGGGGAAATTTCGATGGGGAAGTCGGTAATGAAGGTTGGTTGAATCAAGGTCGGTTCGACCGTGGCCTCAAAGAGATTGACGAGAATGTCGACGTGGCTGGCTTGCGGAGCACAATCAACCCCTAACCGTTTTGCCGCGTCCACGGCTTTCTTGTGATCCGACAAGACCTCAGGATCCAACTGGTTGACCTTGACGATCGAGTCCAAGTAGGGCATCCGGCGCCAGGGGGGTGCCAGGGAAATGCTTTGTCCCTGGTAATCCACCGTTGGGCCTCCGCATATTTCCAGACTCAATGTGTGAAACAACTGTTCGGTCAGATCCATCAGATCATTGAAATCCGCATAGGCCTGATAAAATTCCAACATGGTAAATTCAGGATTGTGAATGGTGGAAATGCCTTCATTGCGGAAATTTCGGTTAATTTCAAAGACGCGCCGGAATCCTCCGACAATGAGGCGCTTGAGGTATAATTCCGGTGCCACACGCAAATATAAGTCCACGTCGAGGGTATTATGATGAGTCACAAACGGGCGTGCCGTGGCTCCGCCAGGGATGGAATGCATCATCGGCGTTTCCACTTCGAGGTATTCTCGTTCCGTGAGAAACGAACGAATGGTATTGATGATTCGACTGCGCGTGCGGAATACCTGGTGCACCGATGGATTGGCAATCAAATCCACATAACGTTGCCGATACCGGGTTTCGATGTCGGTGAGTCCATGCCATTTTTCCGGAAGAGGCCGTAACCCCTTCGTGAGAAAGGTGAGAGTATGGACTTCCACCGTGAGTTCGTCGGTTTTGGTACGAAATATCTTGCCTTCGACTCCGATCCAATCCCCTAAATCACACGACTGGGAAAGTTCATAGGACTGATCCCCAAGCAGATCTTTCTTGAGATAGACCTGGAGACGATGGCCTTCCTCCTGTAGGGCCGCGAAGGCGGCTTTGCCAAAACGGCGCATGGCCACAATGCGTCCGGCCACCGTGCACGAAATCGGGGTGCCTTCAAGCTCTTCTTTGGTCGAATCCGTATACGATTGAAGAATGGTCTCAAGTGTGTGGGTGGTGGGAAAACGTGTGCCAAAGGGACGGAGGCCTCCGTCCTGAAGCGCGTGAAGCTTTTCCAGCCGTTGTTGTTGTTGTTCGTTTAATTCTTCCATAACTTACATGGCTCTACTGATTCATGAAGGTGAATGTCTCGATGGTTGTCTGGTCAGAACATGAAACACGAATATGGCGGTGATGAATCATGAAGGCCGAGTATCGGATGTGGATGCTGTTAATTGGCCGGCATGTGTGAAGCTTTCGAGGCCTTCGTCGTTAAGTACGCTTCAATGAAAGGGTCTAACGCTCCATCCATGACCGCAGCGACATTGCCTGACTCATGGTTGGTTCGGTGGTCCTTGACCATTTGATACGGTTGGAACACATACGAGCGAATTTGGCTACCCCAGGCAATATCTTTCTTTTCCCCGACAATATTTTGAAATTCAGCGTCCTTCTTTTGTTGTTCCAGCTCATACAACTTGGCTTTTAACACCCGCATGGCGCCGATCCGGTTTTGCAATTGCGACCGTTCATTTTGGCATTGCACCACGGTTCCTGTGGGAAGATGGGTCATGCGAATCGCAGTTTCCACTTTGTTCACATTCTGCCCGCCTGCCCCGCCCGCGCGAAAGGTATCGATTTTCAGATCCTTATCGTCAATTTCAATTTCAATATCGTCGTCCAATTCCGGATAAACCCCCACTGCAGCGAACGAGGTATGTCGACGCTTGTTGGCGTCAAAGGGGGAGATCCGAACCAGCCGGTGCACGCCAGCCTCTGAATGCAGATATCCATAGGCCAATGAACCCGCAATGGCCAAGGTTACGCTTTTGATACCGGCTTCATCGCCGGGTTGCAGATCAATGGTTTCCACTTTGTATCCGCGTTCCTGTGCCCATCGAACGTACATGCGCATGAGCATCTGTGCCCAGTCCTGGGATTCGGTTCCCCCTGCTCCGGGATTAATGGTGAGAATGGCATTATTCTGGTCATGTTCGTCCGATAACAGTTGCTCCAAGCGCCAGGCTTCCAGCGTGGCCTCAATGTCCCTGATGCCCTTGCTCCACTCAGCTTCTAGTTCCGGATCGTCCTGTTGGCCAATCAGGTCAAGAATGGCGAGAAGGTCATCCCGTTGCTGGTCGAGTTGGTGGAGGCGTGCGAGTTGGTGTTCGATCTTGGCTTGACGTCGTCCGGCTTTGGCGGCCTGACGGGGTTTGTTCCAAAAATCCGGTTGGGAGGTCTCCCGCTCGAGTTCTTCCAGTTCAGTTGTTAGCCGAGGAACGTCAAAGATACCTCCGGAATTCCAGAATGCAGTCGTTGATTTTTTCCATTCGAATGCGAATATCTTCGAGCATGGGCAGCACTCCTCTCGTGACTATATCGGTGAAGACCGTGACTTGCGCGTGGAAAACGGTGTGGTAAACCGACACCAAGTGAACAAAATACCAACTATTATAACACAACCCCAACTAAAGACATCCCCAAATTGCGTATAAAAGGTGGGTGATGAGGAACGGAGTGTCACTAATCCCATCACCGCCTGTTCTGAGAAAATTGATGTCTGGGAAAAGATGAGTCCGTCCGGGGCAATGAAGCCGGAAATGCCGGTATTGGCTGCTCTGGCAAAGGCCAAATGATTTTCCACGGCACGAAAGACGACCATGCCGAAGTGTTGATATGGCGCAGCAGAATCCCCGAACCAGGCATCATTGGTAATCGTGACGAGGAAATTGGCACCCTCTTGGGCCATCCGGCGAACCAGATCAGGAAAAATTACCTCGAAACAAATAGCCACTCCGAATCTCGGACCACTTTCTGGGGGAACCGTTGGGACTTGCATGGTCATGATTCCCTGGCCCGATTTGAAGTCGCCGATCCCCACCACGAGCTTATCCAGAAAAAAGAGAATTGATCGCAAGGGAATGTATTCCCCAAAGGGCACCAGATGCCGTTTGTCATACCGGTCTGAGATCCGTCCCTCAGCCGTCACCAGAAAGGCACTGTTATACAAGTACGGACGGCCGTCTTGTTGAAATCGAAGTGTGGGGCTGCCAAATAGCAACGAGCTGTGCGTATTTTTTGCAATATCAAGGACCTGGCTCTGATAGGTGAGTTCCTGCTCGAAGAGAAATGGTGTGGCGGCCTCCGGCCAAATGAGCAGATCGGTATTCTTTCCGGCTTGTTGGCTGAGCGAGCTGTAGCGTCGGAGTGTCTCATCCCGGTAGGCCTCGTTCCATTTGACGGCTTGATCAATATTGGCTTGGACTAACCCAATCGACAGCGTGCGTCCCGAGGTGTCAAGGTTGGCTTGTTCCTGCACCCGCCAGGCTCCATAGCCCAGAACGAGACTCAGAGCGCAGCCAAAGCCTGCTACGGACACCCATGGTCCTGGAAGGGCCAAACCTCGTGTTTTGCCGAAAGTCCATAAGAGAAGAGAGGTCAGCGCAACATTCCCCATGACGAGTAAAAAGGACACCCCATAGACTCCCGTCACGTCGGCAAATTGAATAACCGAAAGCCATTGGTATTGGGAATAGCCCAAGAGTGCCCAGGGAAACCCGCTCAACGCATAGGTTCGCACAAATTCCAGGGCAACCCACAAGGCGGGGGCTGCCAGCCACAAGAGGTTGGGACATGTGCGTTGGAACCTGGCATATCCCCAGCCATAGATGCCCATGTATAGCCCAAGATAAGCAGCCAAAAGGAGCATCAACAAGGCACTCACGATGAATGGCACTTGACCAAATTGATGCATGGCCGTGATGACCCATGTCACGGTTCCCGCAAAGGCGATGGTTCCCGCCAGCCACCCGAAATACAAGGCCCGTCTTGGCGGGAGGTCATGAATGATCATGTGGAGGGGAACCAACACCAACCAGGCCAGCCATCCGAGATCAAAGGGCGGGAAGCTCAGAGGATGAAGGATGCCGATGAAGGCGAGAGCGAAAAAAAGGGCCGCTGCCCTGCGAGACGGAAAGGATGAAGGTGGAATGGTCTGCCCCACGTCAAAAGGGACCCACGGTGGTTTTCAGGGGCGAGCCCTGCTGTCGTATCAGGTGTGGGCGTATGGTCAATCCGGAATGGTACCCAGGAATCAGTTGAGATTTCGGCTGGAAAGAGAAGAAATAGAGATAACAGTCGAATTGGTGAATAGGATTCAGGTGTACAAGAACTTCAAATGGGAAATACCGTTCAACTCGCATGAACGGCCTGAGAAACGACTAGACGGCTTTTTGGACCAATCCGGACCGCAGGCAGCGGGTGCAGACTTTAATGCGTTGGGCGGTACCCTTCACCAGAGCGCGAACCGTGCGGAGATTCGGCCGGAAGATCCGTTTTGTCCGATTATTCGCGTGACTGACATTGTTTCCCACTAAGCGGTTTTTTCCGCAAACGTCACATGAAAAAGCCATGGTCTTCTCCCTGAATATTTAAAAGGACAGAATTGTCGATTAGAGTCTGTTTGTTACCACAGGTGCTATTGTACACACAAGCCCCCGTAAATCAAAAACAGTTCTGTGGATGCAGACCAGATTACCTTTCAGGATCTTTTTTGCAGAAACAAATAATAATTGACACCCCATGATTACAGGTAAACTAAGTGAAACCCACAAAAATTCCCGTGATTTTCCACTCACCATCTATCACCTATTCGGAGAGGAAAAAGGTTGCGCGGCTAACTGCGTGATAAAACACTTCCGTGCTGCTGTTCGTTATTAAGGTTTTTCAATCTATGATGATTTGGCCTATCTTCCGAATGCCCCCTGTTAAGTAGCTAACGGTACAACTACGCTTGGCATACCAAGGAATGGTAGAACCATATCGATTCATTTTACTTAGCAGGGACAATCGGGTGCACAAGTTACAAGCCTAAAGCCCCAGTCATTATAGACTTCTCCCAGTGAGAGACCTAAGGTACAAGATGTTGCAAATGTGGTTTGACATTGCGTCGAGGTGTTTTCAAAGAGTGTCTCAAGAAATGAGCTATCTACCAGGGTCGTTGAAAGTGAACCATCAGAAATGCCGTGATAACAGGTGTTGGAAGGAAATGGGTAGTAGTACTTTCCTCCCGACTCACTGTCGAAGGTATACCATACGGCCGGTGTTAAGGTTCTCCACAGAAACCTGGCGTATTCTTTGCGCGCAGCCGCAGAAGCTTGTTGGTAACCTGATTGACCCGGCGAGGGATAGTTCCAGGTACCTGAATGGAGTAATTCGCCGACAGTTGCGAGAAGCCCATAGTTCGTGGCGATGGTCGTCCGATTGTCGCCGTTCCCGTTTATGGCATATTGGAAGTTACTTTCAATTTTTCCGACGACCGTAACATACTCCTCGGTCACGCTCCCGTCATCCATACCCAATTCTGAACCCGCATCAATAGCCGACGCAACTAAAGTGGTAACAACTTCAACGGCAGCTTTGTCGACGCCAACGCCAATCGCATCGACCACTCCGGAAAGCACTGCGGAGAACCCAGCCGTCACCTTATCCGAACTATCCTCCTTAATTTCCAACAGTCCTGCGACATAGCTGAGGGTGAGATCCTGTGAAAGAAACACATCTGTTAGGAGCTGACTGTTGTTATTGAAAGCCGAGGCCACAAAACTTGCCCATGTTAGCTCTTGCTCGATCTGGGTGTTGACGGTAGACCAAGCTTTTTTGGAAACCTTCGACGGCCGTTTAAATTCAGTTATATTAGCCTTGTAAGTGGTGAGATCAGCTGCGGTCTTTTGGCCGTAGAGGGATCGAATGGTCACACCGTTTTCCAGGTCTAGGCCTGCATTGATCGCGTTGTAAGCCGTCAGCTCGTGGCCCGTGAATTGCGGAAACGGCGCAACGGTTGGTGCCCACTTCCCGGCAGTATACTCATACGTTTCGATGCCTGTTGAACTACGCCCGATCAGGACGGCGCGGTCTTTCCCAATCGCATCACCTGTCCGGATAGTCAAGTAATACTTTGCCTCGTTCCAGCCCTCTGTATTGGACCACCCCGGTCCATGGGGCAGCTCACGCCAGGTCGCCTGCGTGGGTTGCCCCGCCGGAGCACTATAGCTATACGCGACCATGTGTTCCGCGCTCCGGCCCAGCAGTTCCGCTTTGCCATCGCCATCCAGATCACCTGTCTGGATAGTCAAGTAATACTTTGCCTTGTTCCAGCCCTCTGTATTGGACCACCCCGGTCCATGGGGCAGCTCACGCCAGGTCGCCTGCGTGGGTTGCCCCGCCGGAGCACTATAGCTATACGCAATCACGCCTTCGGCGCCCCGGGCCAGCAGTTCCGCCTTGCCATCACCGTCCAGATCTCCCGTCTGGATGGTCAGGTACGAGGATGGCGCGTCCCAGCCATTACTGTTCGCCCAAAACGGCCCGTCGGGTAACCGACTCCACGTCCCGGCCGTCCCGCCACTATAGCTATACGCAATCACGCCTTCGGCGCCCCGGGCCAGCAGTTCCGCCTTGCCATCACCATCCAGATCTCCCGTCTGGATGGTCAGGTACGAGGATGGCGCGTCCCAGCCATTACTGTTCGCCCAAAACGGCCCGTCGGGTAATGGACTCCATACACCTGTTGTGGTGTCAAACCAGTACGCCTCGATCCCTGATGTACATCGGCCCAGCAGTTCGGCCTGGCCATCCCCGTCAAGATCGGCCATTTGAATGGTGGAATAGCAGGATGGGTCATCCCAGTCCAGGGTGTCCGACCACATGGGCAACGTAAATGCCGCCTTGCTTTCACCAGTTGCTAGAGATATCACCCCAATAATTATTCCGCCAACGAACCACCTGCGTAGTAACTCCAAATTTGATCCTTCAAATATTCCACAGAGAGATTTCATGGTTCTTTCCCCTTCATTGCATATACTGTAAATACACCATGCGGATCTCTTGAGTGTTCTCATCGAATGATTACCGATGAATCCACGCTCGGTCCGCCTGGATGGCATTCTGGTCCATTTAATTTGTCGGGGGCCCTTAGGCTATCCCTAAAACAAAAAAGATTCAAGTCATTTCTCACGAGGACATTTTTTGGTTACTTCTTCGCCATGGGATCGCTGGGAGCGGACGAGATTGGGAGGACCGACTTATACTGTTTGAACGTCGTGGGACACACCTTTATTTACTTGATTCTGTTTAAACCTCAGCCTATCCTGGAGTTCTCTATTTTGTGATTCCTTATACGTGAGGTGGATCATGAACAGGTTCGCACTAGTTTTATCCTTGTTCCTTCTTCTTGCCTATACCCCTTTGGCTTATGGCGATGAGGAAGTCTTATTTTATGTGCACAATAAAACCTCAACTCCAGTGTATGCGACGCTTTGGGAAGGAAAGGGCATATATGTGAATGACCAGGAAATCCAGCCTGGTGCGGAGCCGAAAGTTTTTACTCACAAACAAGTGGTGCCGCCTTTCGGCAGAGATACCAAGGATTTTCATCTATTGATCACTCTGCAAAAAGGGCAAACCATGCCGGATAGTCACAATGCGTGCTTTGGCCATGTCGACGTGATCACCGAAGTCGCGGCGTTCGGATCTGAAAAGCATGATTTAACCGCCAAGGTGGAGTCTGTGAAAAATTGTTTCAAGACGGTGCATCACACCTGTTCGGTCATCACGGAATACTACGATGATTTCGATGTGTCGCATGTGGTGACGATCATTGAACCCGGTGAATCGAAATTGGAATGCCCCAATTGACACGCCTATGATGAGTGACCGGTTGATAGCTCATCGAGCCTTACTGATCATGATCCACACGTAATCCGGAGGGCCGTCCCATGATCTTGCACTCAACGAGCATCTACTATCCGAAGAAGAGCGCGATCACACTTGCTTTACGAAATCTGACACTTGGGTTCGTCATTCCCGTGTCCCTAATTTTGACTGATGGCACTGCGAGGGCAGATCTCACTGAATACACCTATTTTAGAGAATTCAGTTTCGGAGGGGATCTCGGTATGGTGACCACGACCCTCACGTTCTTTGCGGATCCGGATAAGGAGACATCCCCTATCCCGGATTTCACCACCAGTCGTTTGAATTTTTCCTGGAACATTGGCCGGAGTCAAACCATGCCGGGAATTGATATCACGCCTGCTCCATGTCCATCGGGCTGTCAGTTCGATCTCACCGACCCCACATCGGATACTAATTTAAATTTCAGCCTTGGCTCCGGTACTATTTACACGATAGGCGCACAAAAAATAATCCTTACGGAACTAAGAATAGGCCCAACAGAAGGGAATAGGCCGCTCCTGTTTCTGGGGAATCCTGACCTGGTGCCACCTCTACAGGCATCAGCGCTCGGTAGCAAAGGGCGTTGGACAGCGATACCTGCTGGTTCGTTGCCAGGATCAAGTTCGCTGCCAATTCCTGAACCTGATACGGCGTGGTTGATGCTCACGGGACTCTTTGGCTTTGGTACCTATGTTTACCGGAGCCGATCTATCCGTCGCCTTTTTAGGAAAACAGGGTGAGAGGCCTGCAAGTTAAGAAGGTCTAACTGGTTCCGGGACTTTGATCTTTAAAAGAAATGTAGAATGCCTTCATTTTTTCCATCCGCTTTTTGCAGAAGTCCTTCGTTTCGATTGAGTGTGAATCCTTCATTCGGCTCTGTCGGGTGTGCAATCTCGGGTGTGCAATCTAAGGTGCCTCAAATCATAATGCGACTTTTTGAACATGTGCTACTCACCTATTTCGACAAAGGAGGATTCATGATGAATCTGAAATTTCCTGCAAGGGATCGGCGTTATTCGATTATGATTGGTCTTGCGATGGTCAGCATGCTGACCATGCTCTTCGGATGTCAGCAGCAGCACAGAGTCGATTCGGTTGTCATTAAACCCAATACCTGCCCGCTTCCGGAAGACTTGTCGACAGAAGATCAACATAAGGTCAAGAAATTTGGTGCGGAAATATCAGGTCTCATGTCTAGCTTGGCTGGAGGCAAGCTGGATGCCGATTTACAAGGCGCCCTCAAAAGAAATTATCCGGACGCCGGAGATGTCAATCGTATTTATGCCATGAGTTATGCCGCTTGTGTCTCTTGCCGGGTCGACCCGAATGATGTGAAGGGGTGTGCGCAACGCTTCGATGACATTATTGATAATTTCACGGCGAAAGACACAGCTCCGACCCATCCGGCGAAGGGGTATCGTTCCAAACTTTTGAATCCTCTGCGAGGCGCGAAGTAGTTTTTCTCTATAAGGACATGGTTCTGCGGAGCCTTCGTATTGATGTCATCACAGCGTCATTTCCCTTTCCCTTATTTCCTCTAAGCCATTTGCGCTGAGTGGGATTTAATGTATTCAGTCCTTCCTGGTCAGGGGAAGGGTTCTGATTTCATAAACTTTTTGGTTTAACCATCATGCCGACTCAATCCTCTCTCTCTGAGACTCCCATTCAGTTTGCCAAAGGGGTGGGACCGCGGAGGGCCCGCCTGCTGGAAAAATTAAGAGTGCAGACAATAGAGGATGCTTTCTGGTTTTTGCCCTGGCGATACGAAAACCGATTGGAAGTGTTGCCCATCGGGAACCTTCTCCCAGGCATGAAGGCCACCATTAAAGGCAGAGTGGAGAAAGTGTGGGTGAAAACTACCTATCGAAGGCGTCTGGTTGTGGTCACCGTTACGGTGAGGGATGAGACGGGTCTTATCGAATGCGTGTTTTTTAACCAGCCCTATTTGGAGAAAACCTTTGTGCCTGGTGTGTCTCTGTTATTGACGGGTTCAGCCTTGTCCAATTCTTCTGGAAACCTATCGATGATGATGCGCGGGCCGGAGTATGAATTGTTGGATGAGGACGAATTGCCGGACATGTGTGGGGGCCGGATTGTTCCCGTCTATCATGAGACGAATGGGTTGAGCTCCAAGCAGATTCGACGAATTATTCGATCAATTTTTGACCAT
>BQIZ01000058.1 GCA_021604365.1 Nitrospirales bacterium | reverse complement strand
TGGATGTATGATCAGGCAAGGGTGAGGGGAAAAAATGTGTGGTTGTGGATCTTGCCCTTTGCTTTGTTCCCACTGCCGACACTGGCATTTTTTATTTTCAGGCTTCAGCGGCGGATTGCCTGAGCAGATTTACCCGATAATCACCCGGGCCTTAGCATATCGATAGGGCTTACTGACTATAGTCTTGATGGCAAATAATCCGATCATCAATGGGCCGAACCGGCCCAGGAGCATGGACAGCATAATCATGACTTTCCCAAAATCGGTAAAGAGTGCCGATAAGCTGAGTGCTTCGCCGTTTCCTAAAGACATGCCCACAATGCCCATGGCAGAGGTGACCTCAAACATCAGGAATAAAAACGGTTGCGACTCGGTAGAATCCAGCAGGAGGGTCATGCCGGTAATCATGACAAAAGCGAGGATGGTGAAGCAAAGAGCCCGGGTAATAAGATCCTGGGGGATTCGCCGGTTAAAGATTTCGACGTCTCTATCTCGACGAAGCATGCTTAAGATGGTCAAAAAGACGATAGCGGCAGTGGTTGTTTTGAGGCCTCCTGCCATACTGCCGGGCGATCCTCCGATGGCCATCAGTAATAACAGAAAATAGAGGGTGGCATCCCGCATGTCGATGATGTCCATCGATGTAAACCCTGCGGTACGGGAAACTGAGTGAAAGTAGGAAATCGTCAGCTTTTTTCCGATGGAGGCCGATTGGAATGTGGAGGGGTTGTTCCACTCCAATATGGTAATGCCTATTGTTCCCCCCACGATAAGCAGGGCGGTGGTTACCAATACCAATTTGGTGTGTGTCTGTAGACGAAAGCGTTGCCCGCGAAGATTGCCGAGAAGATCTTCAAAGACAAAAAAGCCGATGCTTCCAAAGATCACCAAAATGGTGATGATTGCATTGATGGTCCAGTCTGTTTGAAAAGTTTTAAAGCTATCAGAAAAAAGGGCAAACCCTGCATTGTTAAATGCCGAAATGGCATGGAATATTCCGTAATAGGCGGCTGTCCACCAAGGAAAGTCGACGGCAAAGCGAAGCGTGAGCAACACCGCACCTAGGCCTTCCAATCCAAAGGTAATGATGGCTACCAATTTCACGAACCGGACTAATCCCTGTAAATCCATGGTATTCATCGATTCGCTGAGCATCATCCTGTCTCGTAACCCAAGGCGACGCCCCAATATGAGTAAAATCATTGTGGCCATCAACGCGTATCCTAATCCTCCAATCTGAATCAACCCGAGAATGACTCCTTGCCCGAACAGGGTGAAATCCTGTGGGGTATCCATGACGATGAGACCCGTGACGCAGACGGCGGAGGTTGCGGTAAAGAGCGCATCAAGGAAGGAGATGTGAACTCCTGGATGAGTGGCGAAAGGAAGCATGAGCAGGCAGGCACCGAAGAGAATGAGCCCGAGGGCAGCGGATGCCACAATCTGGCCAGGTAGTAACCGAAAGCCGACAAAACGAGCTATTAGGAGTTTTCCGAAACCGTCACTCATTGGGTACGGGAAGAGGGTTCGTTTGAATGTGAATCAGAATGGGCGGGTAGGGGCATCTGGTTCGAACCATCAGAAATGCCAGGCTAGGTCCATGTCCAAGCGCAGACCTTTTTTTAGCAACAATAGGAATAAGGTGGGAGACAAAATTGAAAGACGATAGATGACTCTCGGGTAATCCCCGAATGGGCCAGACTGCATGATGATAATCAAAAAATACTAGCATGTTCGGTCGGCAATGGAAACCTGGTTTCCCGCTGTCTTGTTGTGCGGAAAGGCCTTCTTTATAATGGCATGCCTATGAATTCTGAGAATTTCCAACAACTCCAACCGCGGGTGACGTTCTATACGTTAGGGTGTCGACTCAATCAGGCTGAAACGGCTGTCCTCAAGGACGGGTTTCAGCAAAGCGGGTTTCTCACGGTTGAATTTGGTCAGGAAACGGATGTTTTTGTGATCAATACCTGCACCGTCACGGAAGGGGCTGAGGTAGATTGCCGACGAATCGTTCGGCAGGTCCTCCGTCATTCGCCCCACGCCTTTGTGGCGGTCACCGGGTGTTATGCTCAGACCGGACTTGAAGTGCTCCGCCGTATGGCCGATATTGACCTCATTGTAGGCAATCAATTCAAAATGCAGCTTCCTGAGATCATTCCACCATTTTCTCAGCTCAAAAAACAGCCTGTGCCACTGGTGCATCATGGGCGGATTGATCCTGAGAATTTTTTGATAGAAGGCGTAGGAGCCTATACCACGACTCGCGCAAATGTGAAAATCCAGGACGGGTGTCAATTTATGTGTTCGTTTTGCCTGATTCCCTTTGCCAGAGGCCGGGAGCGGAGTCGGTTTCTGGAGGATGCGGTTCGTGAGGCCGAGGAGTTGGTGGAAAGAGGGCATCGTGAATTAGTGCTGACGGGGGTGAACATCGGACAATATCGTGATGGAGCTGCCGACCTCTTGGTGCTCATTCAACGATTTGAGGCCATTAAAGGCTTGGAGCGGATCCGTATTTCCTCAATTGAACCCACGACGGTTCCTGAGAGTCTTCTGGACTATATGAGCAGTTCCACCAAGCTGTGCCGGTATTTGCATGTGCCCTTACAGAGCGGAGATGATCGGATATTGGAGGCCATGAACCGGCGATATTCGGTGCGAGAGTATCAGGCAGCCATGGAATCTGCTCTGAAGCGGATTCCGGATCTGTGCTTTGGCACGGATGTGCTGGTCGGGTTTCCTGGGGAGGGCTCACGAGAATTTGCGAATACGGAAGCGGTGGTCCGGGACCTTCCCTTTGCGTATTTGCATGTGTTTAGTTACTCGCCCAGGCCAGGGACCGCCTCGACCAAGTTGCCACATCCCGTGTCACCCATCACGATGAAAGAGCGGAGTCGGGGATTGCGGGAAATATCCGATCACAAGCGAATGGCTTTCCAGCAGAGGTTTTTAGGGCGACGAGTCTCGGTGTTATTTGAAGCAGCCGAAGCCGAGGGCTATTGGCCGGGGCTGACGGATAATTATCTTCGTGTGGGCGTTCGTTCTCCACATCCGCTACGGAATACCATTCAACCGGTTGTCGTAACCGGCATCATGTCGGATACCACGTTGGGATTGCTGGAGCCGTCCCCTGAATTCTCTCCCCCGGCAAAGGATCTATGTTCTGTTTCTTCACTCGTGAGCGTTTCATAGAAAGGCGATGGTTGTGAGCGGACCCTCTTTACTGATTCCTACCAGCTTGAAGGCTCGGACCCATTTGCCTGAAAAAGGTCGCTATCAGGTGTATATGGAGACCTTCGGGTGTCAGATGAATGAATATGATTCGGAAATCGTTCGTTCTCTGTTAAAAACCCGCGGATTTCAATTTACTCCGTATGATGATGAAGCCGATGTTATTCTGTTTAACACCTGTGCCATTCGAGAGAATGCCCATAATCGCGTGTATGGCCATTTAGCCCGCTATACCAATAGAAAACAGGAACGAGGCTTAGTCATCGGGGTATTAGGCTGTATGGCTCAGAATCTGAAACAAGAGCTGATGGAGACTCGATCGTTCATTGATGTGCTGGTCGGGCCAGATGGATACCGACGGCTGCCCGATCTTCTCATAGATGCGCTGGAGCATCGCAAACGAGGGTTGGCTGTTGATCTGTCTGAATACGAAACGTATGCCCACATCGTGCCGGACCGGCCGGTTGGAATTAATGGGTGGATTGCGGTGATGCGAGGGTGTGATAATTTTTGCTCCTTTTGCGTGGTGCCCTATACGCGAGGTCGAGAACGTTCCCGAGACCCGGAGGGGATTATTCAGGAAGCCCATCAATTGGTCAGTCAGGGGGTACGGCAAATCACCCTATTGGGACAAAATGTCAATTCCTACCGTTCCGGTGAATGGGATTTTGCCCGGTTGTTAATAGCGGTTGGAGATGTTTCTGGGATTCAGCGTGTGCGGTTTATGTCTCCCCATCCCAAAGATTTTCCGCCAGCCCTGCTTGAAGCCGTTGCGGAGCATCCCGCCATCTGTAAAACAATCCATTTGCCCCTGCAATCGGCCAATGATCGAATTCTGGAACGCATGGGGCGGGGTTACACTCAAAGAGAATATCGTAAGCTGGTTGAGGTCATTCGGAAGAAAGGCCCTCTTGTTTTGACCACCGATCTCATTTGTGGATTTTGTGGAGAAACCGATGAGGAGTTCCAGGAGACCTATCGTCTTATGCAAGAGGTGGGATATCAGGCGGCATTCGTATTTAAATATTCTGAACGAAAGCACACGATTGCGGCCAGAAAATTTGTGGATGATGTCCCTGAGCAGGTGAAGGGCGCCCGGACGAATCAGATCATCGAATTGCAAAAAGAAATTTCCCTTTCAAAAAACAAAGAACTCATCGGCACCACTGTAGAGGTCATGCTGGAAGGGCATTCCAAAAAATCCGATCTGCAATGGATGGGGCATAGCGACCACAATGTGACGGTTGTCTGCCCCAAGGATAAGGAAGTCCGTCAACCAGGAGACCTGGTGCCCGTTCTGGTCAGTGATGCTTCGCCTTCCACCCTTTATGGACATGTCCGATCCTGATGGATTTTGTGTGTTTCTGGTAAATCAAGATTCTTTATCCTATCCTCATTCCCTAAATCGCTGATTTTTCTGCGATTCCTTTTGTTTGAATCCTCACAAGCAGAAATTTTACTTAGTTTGCCGTCGTGTTTAGGAGGGGGAAACCGGTCAATCGTACGCTGGTTTCTACCTCAAGTCAGTTGCTCGTTGTCCGATAAAACCTTTGAATACTTGTAGATTTCCGGTCGCATGGCGGAACGGAATGTCTTTCAACTTCCTGGTGCTCATTCGGAAAAAACTCCCCATACCATCGATCTATGGAGGCCAGCCTATATCGTGTTACGCCTGGATGTTTGGTTTTCGAAGGAATGTTGTTGTGATGGATGGCGATAAAAGGACTGAGGTTTAACGAACAATGGATGCCCAGATTCTGCAGCGTATAAAAAATTGCAAGACCCTTCCGGCGATTCCCGCGTTGCCTCTGCAAGTACTTCAACTGTGTCGGGATGAGAGGACTACCGCTCAACGTATTGGTGACGTCATTAGCAAAGATCCATCCTTTGTCGCCAAACTGTTGAATGTGGCCAATTCCAGTTTTTACGGGGGAAGTCGTCATAAAGTGACGACGGTCACCCATGCGGTGACGTTATTGGGCATGAATTCTATTGCCACGTTAGCATTTTGTTTTTCGTTATATCGGGATTTACGAAAAAAAGGTGGCGGAGCGTTTGATCATTCCCATTTTTGGCATCGATGTATTTTGGCAAGTTTGGCCTCGAAAATATTGGCCAAGCGCGTCCGGGTGACGAACGAAGAAGAAATCTTCCTTGCCGGATTATTGCAGGACTTGGGCGTGTTGGTGATGAGCGAGGCATTAGGCATGGAGTATGGGTTGATATATAAAAAAGCTGCGCAGGATCATCAGACACTTGAGGCGTTGGAACAGGATCGATGGAAAACGGATCATTGCGAGATCGGAGCATGGTTGGCCGAGACGTGGGAATTGCCTGAATTATTGCGAGAATCCGTCAAGGGGAGTCATGACCCCTCCTTGGCATCCAGTAGTGATGAAGTTTCCCGGTTAACTATTCAATGCGTAGCCCTGTCGGGGCGGCTAGCTGATATGTGGTGCCACCAACAGCCGGAGATGGCTATTCAAGCAGCTATCCAATCATCAAAGGAGCTTTTGGACATTGAACCTGAGGGACTTGTGGAAGTCGCCAAACAAATTGCTGATGGAATTCCTGATATGTCCAGCTTTTTCCAAATCAGCTTGGGGAACTCCGAAGACATTCAAAAAGTGTTGGATAATCTTGACCAAATCGTCACGGGTATCTCTCCATCCGAAATGTCAGAACCAATACCTGCATTATAAGGCAGGGATCCCTCCAAGGTTTCCCCGCAGTCTACCTCAGCATTCAATCAGTTTAGCTCAAGTTTTATGCGAATGTATTTGCCCGTGACTTCCAATGTCAGGTGAATGGCGGGACAAATCCGTGAATTTACGAGGAAATGAGGAGGATCTGCCATGAAAGGTCTTGAGGCGCAAGGCGGCATCCACCCTCGACCGTTAAAGGAGAGAGAATTTATCCGCTCAGGGGAACTGACAGGATTGAGGCCCAGTCCATGGGATGTTCGCTCTTGGAATGGATAAGATGGATCGTGTCGACTCTAAAGTTGAGGGGCAATGCTTGAGGTAAGGTGGACGTGATTTTGTGTTTCGGTACAAGGGAATAATGACCATACACGAGACTGAGATGGGGCATAAAGGGGTTAGATGCCTTGACGAACAGTCTATTTGCCAATTCATGCGCATCCATGAGTGCCGGTGTTTCCTGAGCCTTTAAGAACACGCTTTGAAAATACTGATCACCATAGGCTGGTTCGGCCAGAAAAATATCAAACGGTGCAAGCAATCCTCCGAGTTTTACGCATTGAGAGGGTATAGCCTCCCCTGTTCCTGGAAGAGAACCCAGGAGCGTCACATGCGGGTCGAAGACTGGAGCGTGATACGCTTTGCTCAAGTCGGTAATGGTCTTCATGAGAATGTCGTAGGCCTGACCAGTCGGTGTCAGCCAGAGATGATAGGTGTTTACCACGGGTACCTTTTAGATTTGTCGACAAGCCTCTCAATGCCACCCCAGGGTTCTAGAGTATCGGGTGTAAGTCTCTCGCTTTTCGGGTCGACTTGGTTTTGAGATCTGGCTTTCCGGGGAGGGTCCAGGCCAGACATTTTCGCTTGGCGCTAAGGCGTATTCTAGGTAGGGGTATTTTCTTTTTGTTTTGAGGGTTTGATTCCGGTCCAGATGAGCAGTCCTCCACTGATAATCAATGCCAATGGGACGAGCATTAATATAAAGAGATTCCCTTTGGATTGCCAGGCCACAGTGCCCATTGTCCCCCCTACAAAAGCCAACCCGGTCCCGAGTGTGATCACGATAATTCTTGCGATGAAGAATACTATCTGTTTGACCTTGCTTCGATTCGATTTTGGAAGTTCAGCTTCTTTGCCGAACAACAGGGTCGGTCTTGTACCTTGAGGGTAGTTTCGCTCCCTCTTGTTGCCTGGTTCATCGGGTGATTTCTTGTCATCGTTTTTTTTTCTGATGGGCCCAAGGATTTGAAACTGGATGGTAATGAACCCTTGATTTGCAACAGAGATGTGATCCAGCCTGAGTTGTAAAAATGGCCAGATCCCCCCAGTCACAATCTGTTTGGCTACATCACCCGGCACATACCCCAGCATATCCCGTTTTGTAGAAAAGATTTGCTCCGACACCCCAAATATCTTTATGGCATGAGGGTCCTGGGCATTGCTCGGTTCTTGTTCCCAGTCCAGCAGGTGGTTGGATCCTTGAATAAATTGCCAGACAATGGTTTGCCGCTCTTGAATCCCTTGAATCGCAATGTTTTCATAGTAGATTTCATAGCCGACTGGGATTGGTGGCAAGAAAGAAATGCCATCAGGCATGACGATGTTCTCCCGGTATTTTGGTTCCGACATGCTTCAGCCGTATCTGTTTCGTTGGTGTAAGGATGAGGAACGGTGAATTTTCTCTCGGAAAAATGTCCTTTGATCCATTTTTTTCAATAGGTTTTCCCTTTGGGCGTACCGCATAGAGCTTGAACCAACTCCCATCAAGCAATGCTCTTTACACCATACAAAAATTGGAGGGTAAAGGAAATGCAAGCAATGATTTGTCGTTAATTGACATATTGTTTTTGTGCCGTGTTATTGCTTGACCCACTAAAAATTGTAGAGAATGCTCACAAACTATTGGCTTTCTTGAGAGTTTGATCAAATGGGAGGCTTCCGTTCAACTCCTTGTCATTGGGGCCTGGGGGAGGGTTCTATATTGAAACTGAAGGGAGACGCATGATACGGGGGGTAACGAGGTGAAAAAGCAGGAATTCGTTGGATAAATCAGATTTTTTTACTTTTCTAATTGAGATTGTGAAAGCGTTGCTCGGATGAATGAGACTCATCATAAAAGAGAAAAATAGGGTATGAAGTCTTCCGGAAGACTCAGCGAGTTTAAATGATATAAAGATAGATAGTATTCTCAAGGACTGTGAGGATTATTTCACAATCCATACAAGAATCGCGGCAAAGAGAATGAGCCACCATCGAGCACTCAACGAGAACTTTTCTCCCTCGCTTTGGTAGTAAAAACGTTTGTTCATCTCTTATCTCCTGAATTGAGGATTTTCAAATTACAGGCAAATGTCAATGCTGACCATTACACCTACGGCCTATATCCAGGCGGACTCTGTTATGGAAAGGGCCTTTCCCTAATGAGCAATTGAGTCACACAAAAAAAGAGCCTGCCCGATACGGAGCAGGCTCTGGAAAAAGTTTCTGAAGTTAACTTTGGTTTTTTTGCCTGAGACTTCTTCTCCTTCCCTAATGTTTCAGCGGAGCGTTTTCACCACTTTAGGGTTGAAGGTCCCAGTTGGTGGAGACTGTACCAGGGAGCCTATTCCAATCAGGGTTACCCCATTCATCAGCCAGACTTTTACCTCCCCTGTCGTCGTATTCTTCAAGACCACGTCCGCTTTCCCATCTCCATTCGTATCCCCCACCTGTTCAATTTTCCACGCCGGGGCAATGCCGCTCAAAATTTTAGAGGAGGCAATAGAGACCCCATTCAACAGCCAGATGGCCGTGCTTCCGGTGTTGGCGTTACGCCTTAGTAAATCGGCCTTCCCGCCGCCATTGAGATTATATGGGGAATTCGTGGTCAACATGATGGGAGGAGAGACTGGTCCACCCCTCGTACCTGTTCCGTCTGAGACCACTGACAGGTATCACCAACGAGATCCCGACCGGCAAACGAGTAGGTGGTATTTCCCGCAAGGGAACCCTTTAAAGGGAATGTGCCGCTAAACCAAAACCCGCCGTTGAAGGTAACCTCATAGGGGCATGACGCGCTCACCGTCCCATCAGGTGAGACGGTCCTGAGCAGGTCACTGTTTGTACAGCTGTAAATCAGTTATCAACCACGGTATCCACCTGTGTGACCCTCCAATTGGCGCCAGTTTGATTGTTATAGGGTAAGTAGCCCCTTCAGGATCATTTTCGGGACCGTTATCATCCGGATCCTGACATCCCGTTGTTGAGCTGCTACTGGGGCCATCTGTCCAGGTGCCTTGAATATCAGGTCCTGTCGCCGCAAATACACTCTCCAAAGGCAAAAGAAGGGTACTCGTCAAAACCACTATTACCAAGGAACTTGTCCAATCTTTGCGCGGCATGTGGCTAGCTCTTTCTATTGAATCATTTAGAGTTAGGTGGAATAGGTGGATAAAAACGGAGGAAAAAATAGGCCTTTTGAGGAGCAACGATTCTCGTTAGGACAAATTGCCTCTAAAAGAGCACATTTCCGAATTTGTGAAAATGAATAGGCCAACTTAGACACGGAAGCTTTGTAGAACGAAGCCACAGACGATGATCACGACCTGTCCATCCACTGGCCTTTTTGGCATCATAAGGCAAAGGGCAAAAAAATTGCTGATAAGGACCTGTTCCAATAGTTTGGTTACGCCAAATCTGGCGTGTAGAGCCTAGTGCTGGAGGAATACAGCCTGACAGAAATTTTGCGATGTCGTCCGTAAAAATGAAAGGTTGAGCAACAAATCTTGAGTGGCCATAAGTTGCGTGACCATGCAGGCATTGATGGCACATTACTGGTTTCCACGTCTAGGTCTTATGTCAGACGAAGGAGGTTGAGGAAAGAGGAAGACGATGCTTCCTTGTCAAAGACCTGCTGACAGGATTGTTTGAGGGACTGCAGATTACACGGCTTAAGAAAGAAGCCCTGAGCCCCTTCCGATAGAAGCTGACGAAGGGCTGGGAGATCTAACGCATCGGACATTGCCAGCACCGGAATTTGGTATTCTAACCATCGTAATTCATCGAGCATGGTTCGCCCCTTCATCACGGGCATATGCATATCCAACAAAATTCCATCGATCCTATGATTCATCACCACGTCCAGGCCTTCCCGTCCATTTCCTGCCACATACACGTGATATCCCCAATCTTTAAGTACAGTTTTTAGTAACCCTGCCACTGAAGGATCATCTTCAACCACCAAAATATATGGCTGGTTTTTGGCGATATTTGAGGTGCAATGTGTTGGGTCTGGTGTCTTCAGGTCTGGAATCTCCCATACATCTGTCCAATGGGGGGAGGAATGCCGGTGCATCATGAATGTCCTTTCTTTCCGATTGATCGTACCTATTGAAATCGAAATCGAGAATTCTAATTGCGGGTTTTCAACCTTTTCCCTGGAATTTCTGTAACAAATCTATTCAGGGTATTTGTCCGGGGGGTTGCTGAATAACAACCGGGGAAATGGATGGCTCGCTTCTGCTGGCCGCATGAAATGTCCTCAAGTTTCTTGATCAGTAAAGTCAAGTGTTGGTGAAATAGCTATACCAAAAAAATGTGGCGCGTAACTCACAAGGGGAGTTCCCGCCCCCGCTTTCTGAGAGGCTGAATATGGTGTTCGTTCATGTAAGAGCAGTCTGGGGTTGAGCCTCCACGGCTTCTTTTTCAGATTGGTAAATAGGAACAATCTCTGAAAGGTGGGTCGATTCTAAGAGATATTTGACCGTCGGTTGCGGGCTGACGATGCTGAGGTGAACGTGATTGGGCCTCATCTTGTGATACCAAAGGAACAATTGTCCTAATCCCATCGAATCTATCCAGGTAATCTCAGCAAAATTCAGGATGATATGTTGACAGCCCATTTCCTTTGCTCCGAGGATGGCGACTTCAAGGCCTAACTTGGAACTGGCATCAAAACTTCCTGAGAGGTCCAGTATTTTTGTGTTCTGCTGACAATGCTCTCTGACGGCAAGCATGGGTTCCTCCTCCCTCTTTTTCGATTCCCTTAGGTCTAGCGGAAATTAGTTGACCGATTTTGCTGATTTCTAGGCTGCTGATGGTGAAGAGATCTTGATTACCTTTTCTTAAACAGTTGACGCTCCGAGGAGAGGGGCATCAATTCCCCAGACAGGTTAAAATGAAATACGTATATGCCATGGGAAACTTCAGTAATGAAAGGCCGCGGAATTCGGCTAAGTTCAAAAAATGACATTCCGTCCGCTTGCTGAACCACATGGGAATTTTCCCGTCTCCCTAATCTGGTTTGAGGAGAGAAGGCTTAACCCATGTGCCAATTTAATGGGAACTTGCCCGTTTGTTAGGTAGGAGCTCAGCGTCTTGATTGAAAAGACCAGTCACAACGGAAAATCTCCTGTTGAGCGAACCATATGAAAAGCTGGTTTTTCGTAGAGATTCCCGTTCCCCGTAGGAGATATGGCAAATAACCTTGGTGCCATCAGATGGTAAGAATGGCCCCATTATGTGCGGCGAGTCTAAATTTTGAGCAGGATTTTTGTGTTTTCAGCCTCGAGGCATGAAGGGCAGGCAGTGGCGGCGGGGGATGAGGCGGATTAACCGCGGAACAAGCAAAGAATAATCTCAGGCGAAAAGTTAATCATTCACACCATAAGAAATATATGAACCTCCAGACAAGATGATCCGACATTTTTTATGAAATAATTGTGGCCCCTCCACACAAGAATTCGCCTATCCGAGGCTTCTTATTTTACACAACTACCTAAATGTTAACCGGATGTTTAAAGCATTAAAACTTACAAGGGACGGTTGGTCCTATTCCTACCCACCGAATTGACGCGTTTAGGAAAGAACCGGTATAAGGCTGGTTGTTACAGGATGGAAAGAGATTGCCCACCTATTGGATTTAAATATTATCGAACCTAAAATTAAGACATGAAAAGATAATAAATGGTAGAGTGGATTTCATTAAGACCATGAGCGTGGTAGTTTTGCTGGGGTAGCATTTATTTCACGCTAGGCAAATGATCCTGCTTGACGAACTCACCTAACTTATTGAAAATACAGTAAAAGCGCCCGTAGCTCAATGGATAGAGCACTTGACTACGGATCAAGAGGTTGCCGGTTCGACTCCTGCCGGGCGCACCATCTTCGGTTATTCATTTTTAGAACGCCTCAAATATTTTTCCAAATCCCCATGTGTAGATTTGCTGGGGGGGCCAGTTTGAGAGACTGGCTCCGCTTTTTCACTTTAGACCTGAGTCTTATGGATATTTTTGTCGGTATTAGCTTCCGATAAGTCCCTCTTAATCCCGATCAGACCTTTCGAAATCAATCTCACGAGCTGCCTGATTCCATGTTGGTCAATTGGTAGTAGTATTGAAACCCCCATTCACCCCATCAGTTAGGGAATCTCTCAGACTATTTGCCAAAAGACGAACAGAGGTGTGAACAAGGTGCTGGTATTGTACGGTTGATGTTCGGGTGACTCAAAAAAATGAAATGTGTCGGGCACGAATCTACTCTTCTAATCAAACAGTCGGCAAGAACCGAATCAAAATGGTTCTAAGGGGGGAATCTGTGGTCTGATGAGAGCCTTATACGGAGAATCCTGGGACTGACTAACCATTTTTCTTTTTCACCTATCCTGTCAGGAGGCATTCGAGTCTGAAAAAATATGGAAGATGAAAAGGGGCAGGCCATGGAAGAAAATATTGCGGTATTCTCAAAAATGGAATGGTGGTTACACTGTGCTCAACGATGGGGCTTTTCTTTTCTCATTGGCATGGTGTCGACCGGGATTGGCCCTGTTTCGGCCGAAGTCCTTATGACCACGGATTTTGAATCTGGGAACCTTTCTGGCTGGACGGTGTTTTCTACCTCCAATGGAACTTTAGGGGGAAAGGGATTCCCTATGGTCGACTTGTGTCATCATGGGACCCCGGTCTCTCCGTCTCAATGTCTACAGGTCCAAGTCGGGCAGCTTCATTACGATCCTACCGGTGAATTGCACCAAGGTGGAGGAATTGGGCTCACCACAATGACTAATTCCGGCCTCATGCAGCTCTCAGCCCATGTGGGGGTTACCTACCATTCTCCCGATTATAAGAGGAATTTGAAGGGGGGATTGTTTGAATGGGTTGTTGATGATCAAGTCATAGCAGATCTCGATGTCGGTCCGGTGGATGATGGTGACACGGTTCAGCAGTTATTCAGTGGAAAATCCCCTGTGGCGGCAGGTCGCCATACCATCCAGCTTCGCGTGACCCGCCCCTTTCAAAGCGGCGCCGGCAAGCCGGCGCCGGTTCAGTTTGTCGATGATGTCATGGTGGAACTCCTTCCCCAACCATGAGGGGTCCTTTAATTTTTTAATGAAAAGGATGCCCTTTGCCTGCATCCCGGGTTAAGAGTGGAGGAAGGAAAACCGATAAAAGAAGATACTAACGGATATCATACCGAAAGAGTCTTCTATGGTTATTTCCGAACGTAGTCTCAACCACGATACCCTCGTGGAAACTTTTACAGGTCGATTTGATCAACATGCCAGACAGGATTTTAAGTGGCGGATTGATCATGCCATTCTGCAAGGTTACCGGTTTGTCATGTTAAATATGGTGGCCGTTTCATTTATTGACAGCGCTGCACTCGGATGGTTGGTTCTTGCTCAACGGCGTTTTCAGCGAATTGGGGGCAAGCTTGCCATCATTTCTCCGCTAGGATTTGTTCGCGATGTCCTGGAGATCACTGAAATTGGGGAATGGATCCCTATCTTTTCCAGCGAAGATGAAGCCTTGAAGACCTTTGAATCTACTAAAGAGCATTCATCGGAGTCGTGACGATGGGAACATCGACCGCACTGAAACAAGATGTCTGGCGACCGTTACCAATCCCACAAGAAGATCGACGATCATTTCGACGGATGTCCGTCAAACCCTACCTGGTGCTACCGGTAGCCATTCGTTGTGGACCAGACACGGTGTGTCAGGGTCGTGTGCTCAATCTCAGTCATCAAGGCATGCTCGTTGAATTTCCCGACGATCAAATCCCTCCAGTGCTGAGAGGGACCCAGGTGTCCGTCAAACTGCATTACCTCGGTGACAGCATTTGGTTGCCTGGACTTGTCCGGCATTGCAAGGGCCAAAAGATGGGATTTTTGTTCCCCGCCCTGACCAATCATCCCGCAAGAGGGGCCAAGCACCCACTCACCATCGTTCTGCATTCTCTCTCCCGCGCAGTCACTTCTCGATAACATTCTTTTCTTTCCAATTCAGCCATGTTTCTAATCGTGCGCGAGCATTCATCTGAACATCCCTAAGGGCACCTAAATTTAGGTTCTTGAGGAGGCGAGATTGTGGGAAAGGAAGGTTGAAGGGAAACTCCTTATGGAATCCCCGCGGATAGAGAATGCCAGCATGGCTCGCTTTTGGCGTAAATTGCGGTCTGTTTAGGATTGAGGGGAAATGCGGTGACTTGTCTTGGGCACCATCGAGAGAGATCTGGAAGAACGCGTGGAACGGGTAATGGGTTCCTGTATGGCTAATAGACATTCCAGGCGTGGCCGAACCGAATCGAGGTCCTTGTGCAGATGAATTTCGGTAATGCGGTTGTCATTTAAATCGATGGACTGGCAAATGGCATCCTGCGCAATTTTGAGACCGCCATCGAGATCCCGTCGCAGAGCGGTTTTGAAGTAGAAGCGGAGGGAGAGGCTGAGGGCGTGAGTCTCCAGTTTCGATAAAAATTCAGTCCGATGAGAAGATTCCCGCAACACAGTGAGTAAGTGGCTAGCCACGGCCGTTTTGTAACGTCGCCCGGTGGAGGCCAGAACTCTTCGCCCGTTGACGGTGGCGTATTGATGATTAATGCTGGGTGGGAGGGGTAAGACAACAAAGAGTTCGCGAGTTGACAGAGTATCGCCCCCAAGATGTTCCCAATGCATCAGGGAGTTCACGGACTTTGCTTTTCGTTTATTATGGCCGGAGAGGAGTACAAGACCACCCCTCACTTCTGACTGCAAAAGCTTGGGAAGGGAAGGGATACGAATGGTTCTCAATGGATCATCTATGAAGAGGGTGTGGCGTCGGTCGTGCAATGAGTAGGACGGCCAGTTAAAGGAGGCTCTGAATTTTGCTCATGCTGTGTTCAAATGTGTCTTCGTTTATATGGACAAAACGTCGCCATTCTGATGGATTCCACACTTCAAGGCGATGAAACATGCCGATTAACACCACTTCTTGATCCTCATCGACTGGGACGAGTTTGCGAAACCGGCCAGGGATTAAGATGCGACCGGCTTTATCCATTTCTGAAGCTGAGGCTTCCGAGACCATGTGATACATGAAAAGTCGTCGTTGGTCTTCATCGAGAGATTGTTTGGCGTTTTCTAAGATCTTAGCCCATTCCGGGTTGGTGTAGGCGGAAACAGGCATATCCTGCCCCTTGAGGAACATCAGGGTATTCCCGTGAGTTTCGATTTCTTCACGAATAGGACTCGGGACAACAAATCGTCCTTTTTCGTCAATTTTACAGTAATATTGCCCAGCAAACATACAGAATGTTCCTTGCATCTCTTGAACGTCCTATCTGTGAGTGTAGCTTAACGAATGTTTAAGAAAAGTCAAGTAGTTTTGCTTGAGTAGTCGAGCTAGTCGTCTTCGGTGGCAGGTATCCCCATATCCATATCGTCGGTGTCCATCGCGTCCATGGCCCCGTCCATATCCTCTCCTAGGTCTTCTCCCATCTCCCTTCCCATTTTTTTCATGAACCGGGCCATGCTCTGTGGATCGTTTTCGTCCAGGTCTCCGAAGTTACTGGGGTCGGCCATGGCTTCCATCCGGGCTTCTTCCGATTTGGGTGCAGCGAAGCGGGACATGATGCGTTCCAGATTGCCACTCTGGCAATGCTTGCAGGATGGGACTGGAGCGTTTGAGGTGAGGATTAAAAAGGAATTACGTTTCCGGCAATCCTGACAACGGTATTCATAAATGGGCATCGAGTCGTTCTCCTCCTGATCGCAAGGTACGAGCTGTATATATCGCAAACCCGGCCATTTGGGAAGAGTGGGGTTTTGGTTTCTGAGAATTGAAAGATCTCAAATGATTTCATAGAGCGAATTCTTCTCACTCATTCTGATAAGCCTCACGATAAGGAGATGGTCAAAAGGGCTGTTGAGAAAGGTCAGGGAAAGGGAGTAGAAAAGAATCTGCAGATTCATTTAGAGAAAACAACCAGCAGAAGAACCTTACTGGGAGCCTCTTCGCCTCGATGCAGGTATTGGCAATTAATTCCCTTACACCATTCTAGCGAGTGTCAGCCCATATACCGGGCCTGAGCCGGCACGTCGAAGCGTCTTTGCGCATTCATGCAAGGTCGTGCCAGTGGTAAAGACATCGTCCACCAATACAATCCGTTTGCCTTCAATGTGGGCTGGCTTGGCGACGGAAAAGGCCCGACGCAGATTCGTGAGGCGCTCCTTCCTTGATAGCGAGGTTTGGGGGACCGTGGGTCGGATCCTGAGCAGGCATCCCAGTAATAATGGAATCCCAGTGGCGTGACGGAGCCGGTCTGCCAGCAACAGAGATTGATTGTACTCACGTTCCCGTAATCGTTGCGGATGAAGGGGGACGGGAATGATGGCATCTAAAGTGGGTAGAGCGGGCAACGCCTCAACCATGGCTTGGGCGAGTGGTTGAGTTAAGGACAGTTTTCCACGGTATTTGAATAGGGTAATGGCTTCTTTCAGTGGGGGTTGGTAGGGAAAGAGACTCCAGATTTGCGTGAGGGCTAATGGTCGTGTGCGGCAGGCTCCGCACTGATGGGCCGGACTATGCAATAAGGCAGTGGGGGAAGCAAAGGGGCGTCCACATCGCGGACAAACCTGGCCTGGAATCGGTTTAAGCCTATCCCAACACGGGCGGCAAAAAAAAGGAACGGGATCGTCCCACAAGGGAGTCTGACAGCCGGCACAGGCGGTGGGAAAAATGACATGCAGGAGCGATCGGAGAAGGCGATTCGCGGTAAAAGGTGGAGCCATGGAGGCGAACTTTCAGAGCTGAGGTCAACAGGGATGTAACCTTAATATTCGTGGGACGCCTTGGTCCATTTACCTTCGGTATGATATAGGAGGGATAGCGAATATACCATGATTCAAGTGTGTTCCTGACCGCAGCATTTCCGGATAGGTCCCCGTGATTCAGTTTCAACATGTCTATAAGGAATACCGGCGCGGATCCACTCCGGTCGTGGCGCTGCGGGATGTCTGTGTGGAAATTCAGCAAGGAGAATTTTGTGCGCTCATGGGACCCAGCGGGAGCGGAAAAAGCACACTATTGCATTTGGTGGCGGGGTTGGACTGGGTGACTTCCGGCGACATTCTGCTTGATGGGCGTTCCTGCCTGGCGTTTGGTGATCAGGAATGGACCCGATGGCGTCGGGAACAGGTGGGGGTTGTGTTTCAGGCGTTTCATCTGATCCCGGGATTGACGATCGAAGAAAATGTGGCGCTTCCCTTGCGTTTACAAGGGGAGGGATCCGCGACGATTCGAACTCGGACCACGGACATGCTGGAGAGGGTAGGGATGAGTCATCGGCTGGGGCACCGGTCGCATGAATTATCCGGAGGAGAGCAGCAGCGGGTGGCACTTGCCCGGGCCTTTGTGCATCGCCCTCGACTGATCGTGGCCGATGAACCCACTGGCAATTTAGATGGTGAAACCGGTGGGAGAATTGTGTCGTTGCTGCGTCAATGTGCGAAGGAATTTGGCCAGACGGTGCTCCTGGCCACCCATTCATTATGCGCCGCTCAGGCGGCGGATCGGATCGTCGCGATTCGAGACGGACAATTGGAGTAATACGCAATGGATCTTTCAACAGAAATTGCCGGTGTGTCGTTTCCATGTGGAGTGATGAACGCGTCAGGGGCCTTGTGTGTGACGCCGGAAGAGCTGGGGGTCCTGGGCAGGTCCCACGCAGGCGCGATTGTGACCAAATCGATGACGCCTCTGGCCCGTGAGGGTAATCCCCAACCGAGGTATGTGGCGTTTGACGGTGGCTCGATCAACTCGATGGGCCTTCCTAATTTAGGATTTCCCGTCTATGCGAAACTGATTCCAGAGTTGAAGCGGTTTGGGAAACCCGTCATCGCCAGCCTGGCCGGTCTTCATCCTGATGATTTTCTCGAAGGCGCGAAGGCCTTGGAGACCGCTCAACCGGATTTGGTGGAGGTGAATTTATCGTGTCCCAATATTCCCGGTAAGCCACAAATCGGGTACGACTTTGAGGAAACGGCACGGTTATTGACTGAGATCCGTGCGATGCTGACCGTGCCGTTCGGCGTGAAACTCCCACCCTACTTTGATCCGATCCATCATCAGAAAATTGCCGAAGTGCTTCAGCAAAGTGGCGTGGCCTTTATTACGGTCATCAATTCAGTGGGGAATACCCTGGTAGTTGATCCGGAACGGGAAATGGTGGTGATTAAGCCCAAAGGAGGGTTTGGCGGATTGGGTGGTAGGATAATTAAGCCCGTAGCCCTGGCCAATGTTCGCGCGTTTTGGAAGATCTGGGGTGATCGGATTCCTATCATTGGTACCGGCGGGGTGGAAAATGGAGTGGATGTGTTCGAGCATGTGTTGTGTGGCGCCTCAGCAGTTCAGATAGGCACGGTGCTGGTTGAGGAGGGCTGCGAGGTTTTTGCAAGGCTCGAACGGGAAATTGCCGACTGCTTGCAACGGAAAGGCTACCCGTCGTTAATGGCATGTCGAGGAAAATTACGGGAGATGGATTGAAAAGTACGGAGATTGATCGGTCTGAATAGGTAAAGTCAATATGAGCTACAGCTCTGCGCTCTTGAAATTTTTATGACAGGATAGGTCGAGATGCGTCATCTAGGCCGTTGTGGTCGGGGTCGGTGGGCCTTTGGGAATGATTCGAAGCGCAATGGCTTGCCGGAGTAACTGAGCTACGTTTCTGACCCGTAGACGCCGCATCAAGTTGAAGCGATGGACCTCGACTGTTCGCACGCTAATGTCTAGCTGTTCGCCAATTTCACGATTAGTAAAGCCTTGAGCCACCAGGCTCAGGATCTCCTTTTGCCGGGCGGTGAGAGATTGGCCCTCGGAATTGGGTTCCAAGAGTTCTTCTGTTGATTCGGATTCAGTCACTTTCCCTTTTGGCATATTGAGTAACAACCCCACGCATATTTTTCTAGTAAATTTAACATACGCCCCTTACTTCCGACAACCGCTCTCATGATACGAATCCTTCTACTATTGGTCTTTGACCATGTTCGCCATCGGCCTTTTCGAGCCGTTCTCACGGTGGTCGGGGTAGCAATTGGTGTCTCGGCCTGGTTGGCCATTCGTCTGGCCAATGGGGAAGTCTATCAATCCTTTGAACAGTCGGTGGAGTCCGTCGTGGGAAAGGCGTCTGTCACCCTGTCCCGAGGGGCCGAAGGGATGGATGAAGAGATCATCGAGGTGATTCAACGTCATCCTGGGGTCAAATCGGCTCATCCTATTCTTGAAATTGAGGTCATGATCCAAGAAGGCTCTTCTACGGGTTATACGCTTATGATTTGGGGTGTGGACCTTCTGAATTACGAGGAAGTCAGGCCATTAGGGGATTCGGCCCCATCGATTCCAGACGATCGGTGGAAACAGGTGTTTTCTCCACGGACTGTCTTTTTAGGAAAAGCGATTGCCAATGAATTAGGGATGAGGGAAGGACAGACGCTGACCGTGACGGGTCAGGGCATCTCCCATGATCTGATCGTGGGAGGTCTTTTGGAATCGTCTGATTCCTTTCTCCAAGGCACCGAGCGACAGGCGATCATGGATATTGCCGCAGCGCAATGGATGTTCGGTTGGTTGGGGCATCTGCATTCCATTGCCGTGGTTCCTGAACCGGGTGTGGCGGGGGCCACGCTCATCCAAACCTTGCAGGCGGTGGTGCCTCCGGAAATTCGAATGAGTCAATCCTCGCGACGGACCGGACAGGTGGAGTCGATGTTGAGGGCTTTCCAGTTTAATCTCACCATGCTCAGTGGAATTGCGCTGCTAGTTGGGGTGTTTCTGGTCTATAACACAATGGCATTTTCGGTGACACATCATCGTCGGGAGATTGGGATACTCCGGGCACTCGGCATGGAACGGCGAGCCATCAGGGGATTGTTTCTCTTGGAGGCGGGTCTGCTCGGCCTTGTGGGTGGGGTCATGGGCTGTTGGTTCGGGGTCTTCCTGTCTAGCGGGTTGACGACGCTCATCGGGCAGAGTGTCGGCGAGTTATATGGCGTGACGTCTTTGGCGGTGTCGCAGATTCATCCCTGGCTGTTAGCAGAAGCGATAGCGATTGGGTCTGGGGTTTCCCTCCTCGGAGCGCT